>NZ_MJXQ01000032.1:0-2739 GCF_001762865.1 Campylobacter sp. BCW_6468 | reverse complement strand
AAACTCATAATTGGGCGGTAAAGGCAAATTCATCTTCCAAGCAAGTTCAGCAGGTATGTTATGATAATTGATTTTTTCATTTTCATCATTAAGTTTTTTAGGATCAAGTAATGAAGGATAAGGATGGTTTTCTTTTTTATATTTTTCTTTGAAATCATCTGATAATAACCATTCTTCTATAAGATCGAAATTTTTTATAAAATAATTAAAGTTGTGAAAGATATTATCTAGTATAGGTTGATAATCTTGATGTGTTTTTAAGATATTTTTTATTCTTGGAAATTCTTTTAGGAATAATTGTTTATTATCTTGAATAGCTTTTAAAGCTTCACCATTTAATTCTTTAAATTCTTTTAGAATTTCTCTAAAAATTTGAAATTCTTTATTTGCTTTTTTAATATTATTTTTTAATTTAAATCCACCTCCTTTATACCAATTCTGATAAGCCTTAATTAAAACTTCACCTATCATGTAAGATAAATGGAATTTACATCTTAAAGCTTCATTATAATCAGAACATGTTTCTAAACTTGGGTATTTAAGTTGGGGAAAGACTTGTATGATTTGTTGATAAATTTTTTGTTCTTTTTTATGTTGTTTTTTGATTTTATAGAGTTTTTTAAATAATGCTATATACCCCCCCCCGTTATGTCTATGTTCTATCACAGTTTGACCTAGTTTATAAGCTAAATGGTTTTTTACTCTTTCTATGGCTGAATTTGGGTTAAGCATGGGTTTTTCCTTTAAAATAAATCAATCAAAAAAACAAGAAATAATTATATTCAATTATTGATTAGAAAATGATAAAGATGGGTTTTGATTATTCTCATCTAACTCTTTACACATTCTTTCAAATTCTTGGTAGTATTTCCAAGAAGCTACTATATCTGGACGATGTTGCTTGATGTAAACCAATTCCTCATCTAAAATATCCTTATAAGATTTTGCTACACTTATATTCTTTTTAAAATAATCCAATACATCGCCTACTTTCACTTCTTTATTTTTTTCAACATTAATCCTTTTTTTTAAAGAAATTAAAAATTTATTAATATATTCTAAAACAACATTATAAAGAGTTTGATTATTTATCAAACTATCAAAATGATCTTTTGAACAAAAAATAATCAAGTTTTCATGAAAAATTTCTTTAAACTTATCAGTGATATCTATGCAATTTTCCATAATTTGTATGTTTTTTACAGAAAATCTATTTGAAACAAAAATTTTGACCTTATTATTTACTTTTATAATACAAGGTAATAATACTGTTAATGGTGAATATAATTGCTGATAAAATATTTTATTATTTTTATCTGGGGAAGAAAAATTCAGTATTTTTGATAATTTCTCTAATGTAAATAAAGTCTTGTCTCCAACTATATCCATCATATCAATATAAATAATTTTATTAAATCTAAAAAATTCTATAGTCTTATTTCTTCTAATATTATACATTAACATCCAATGATTAGTATCTGAAAGAGCTTTGATACTTTCAAGAGATGGAAATTTTTGATTTGTATCTGGATTAAAACAACCATTTGATTCGTGAACATAAACTATTCTATCATTAATTTTATCAAAATCAGTATTGTTAATATCTATTTTAAGAATTTCATTAAATCCATTTTTCTGATGTCTAACATTAATAAAAGATTTCAAAGAATCAATAGGATCTCTAAGCAAAATCAATACAGGTTTATTTTGCAACAAAAAACAAAATTTATCATACTTTTGACAATTCACATCGAGTATACCTATGGCAAATTTTAAATCATTGCATGCACAAGCTTCACTAATCAAAAAATTAAAAATACTAATATAACGCTTACCATCCTCATATCCAAATGCACCAATAAGCACAACACCAACTTCTTTTAAAAATCTCTCCATAGCTTTTTCTCCACTTGTATGCAAAAAAAATCCAACAAACTCATAATTGGGCGGTAAAGGCAAATTCATCTTCCAAGCAAGTTCAGCAGGTATGTTATGATAATTGATTTTTTCATTTTCATCATTAAGTTTTTTAGGATCAAGTAATGAAGGATAAGGATGGTTTTCTTTTTTATATTTTTCTTTGAAATCATCTGATAATAACCATTCTTCTATAAGATCGAAATTTTTTATAAAATAATTAAAGTTGTGAAAGATATTATCTAGTATAGGTTGATAATCTTGATGTGTTTTTAAGATATTTTTTATTCTTGGAAATTCTTTTAGGAATAATTGTTTATTATCTTGAATAGCTTTTAAAGCTTCACCATTTAATTCTTTAAATTCTTTTAGAATTTCTCTAAAAATTTGAAATTCTTTATTTGCTTTTTTAATATTATTTTTTAATTTAAATCCACCTCCTTTATACCAATTCTGATAAGCCTTAATTAAAACTTCACCTATCATGTAAGATAAATGGAATTTACATCTTAAAGCTTCATTATAATCAGAACATGTTTCTAAACTTGGGTATTTAAGTTGGGGAAAGACTTGTATGATTTGTTGATAAATTTTTTGTTCTTTTTTATGTTGTTTTTTGATTTTATAGAGTTTTTTAAATAATGCTATATACCCCCCCCCGTTATGTCTATGTTCTATCACAGTTTGACCTAGTTTATAAGCTAAATGGTTTTTTACTCTTTCTATGGCTGAATTTGGGTTAAGCATGGGTTTTTCCTTTAAAATAAATCAATCAAAAAAACAAGAAATAATTATATTCAATTATTGATTAGAAAATGATAA
>NZ_MJXQ01000031.1:0-49902 GCF_001762865.1 Campylobacter sp. BCW_6468 | reverse complement strand
CTAAACCCTAGTTTGTCCTATAAGATTATTAAGTCTATCCATTATAGAATTAACATAAGAGTCTATACTTTGGTTACTTGCTTTCCAACCATTAGCTTTTACTTGATTAAATTCTCTATCAAACCAAGCTCCACCATAACCTATGCTTGTATTTTGCCAAGCAACTCCTTTTTCCATTGCATATATATCTGCATCAAGCCAGCCATCTTGTGCATAACCTTTTAACAAACTTGCAAAATCAACTTTGCCTGTCATAATGTCATTTAAAGCAATGCTATCACCATTAAAACTTTCTTTAGCCATAGCCCTATTGTAAGCTTCTACTTTTGGATTAAGTGTGGTTTTTGGACTCTCAACAGGTTGTCCGCTACCATATGATTTTAAAAAACTCATAAATAAAGCTTCTTTAGAATAGCTTCCATCTTCATTTTGTGGATAAACTGACATATTAGGATTAAAAGTATCTATTGCAGTGTCTTTATCTAAATTTTGAGTTTGCATACTTTGCGGAGTGAAATTTAATGGTTGTAAGCCTATATTAATATGTCCAAACATTCCTAATTGTTCTGCTTCATTATATTGCTCTTGTGTATTATAATAGTTTGTTATTGTTAGCTTGTCATAATTTTTCGGCATAATACCTATAGTTTTATCAGATGATAATTCACTAATTCCCTTAGGCATAGAATTTATATCTGCTTCAGTGAAACTTGTTCTATTGGTATCATTAAAAACATAATTAATAATTTGATTAAATTGATTATAATATTGTTTTATGGTTTCAGCCATATCTATGTTTGTATAATATTTATCTATACCTAAATATTTTTTTATATCTGAAGTATAAGAGTTATTTTCAGCTTTCCTCTCTATCTCATCCAAAGTAGATTTATGTATCTTAAAATCTTCAGGAAGTCCCGCAGCTTTGTTAAAATCACTTCCCATATAACCATCTTTATCTACACTATAACCATAGGCTGTATTGGTAGAAGTGCTTATATCTGCTTGTTTATATTTTAGAGTATAAATAGAGTTTTTAAATTCACTAGATATATTATAATTAGGGGAAGCTGTTTGAGTGGTATTATTAATGCTAAGATTAGTGCTATTGCTAGTATTTGTTGTATTAGTAGAATTTGAATTATTGCTTAATGCATTGTTGTTACTTAATATTTCACTTCTTGCTAGAGTTTGTGAATTTTTACTTTCTATATCACTTAACTTGCTGGCATTTTGTTTTAAAAAAGCATTAGCAAAACTTATTTTAGAATTTTCTTTACTTTCTTTATTAGCTTTACTTTGTGAAAGTATAGAATTATAATTTGAGTTATCATTGATGCTAAAGATACTCATATTAATTCCTTGATTTAGATTTTTTTGCCTTCAATCTAAATATATTAAAATAATATAAGCAAGATCTGTTCCGTTTTGGGGTGAAAAGAAAATATTTATCACACCAAAGGTAAGGTAAAATAAAAATTCTTAGGATCACTTTGAAAACTTAACTCTCCCTTATGAGCGTTTATGATTTCTTTAGAAAGAGACAAGCCAAGTCCATTGCCTTTAAGTTTTGTTGTTTTAAAAGCTTCAAAAACCAATTTCTCATCTTTTATTTCACAACCATTATCATACACTCTGATGCATATTTTTTCATTATCATAACTTGCTAAAATTTTAATCATAGGCTTTTCACATTCGCTTTCTTCTATCGCATCAATAGCATTATAAATCAAATTTTGCAAAACCAAACCAAGAAGAGCTTTATCAGCACAAATCTGCTTATCCAAAAAAGATATTTCAAAGTCTATTTGAGAAGTGAAATTATAAGAGTTAATGGCACTTTCACACTCTTCTTTTAACTCTAAAAGATTAAAATTTAAAGCATTGATGTGTACACCCTTAGTAAAAAGTAGAGTTGAATTTACGATACGCTCCACTCTAGCAATAGCCTTTTGGATTTCAAGAACTATATGCTTATTTTTAAGCTCACTACGAGCAAAAAGGGTTGAAGCAAGTAAAGATATAGATCCAATAGGATTTCTTATCTCATGTGCCAAATGAGCCGCTACACTACCCATGCTTGCAAGCCTTTCATTGCGTTTTTCATCGCTAATATCTGTAGCTGAAACTATAGTTTTTTCATTATGCGCTATGATTTTTACCGCATAAAACCTACCTTCAAATTCAAGCTCATCACGAATTTTATCAAGACTAATGATACTAAGTAATTTTGGATTTTTCAAGGCTTCTTGATTTTGTAAAATAATATTTTTTTCTTTATCTAAAATCCAAAGCGCACTAGGCAACACCTCTATAATCTCATCAACCATTGCGCGTAAGGAGTTATAGTTTTCATTTAAAGTTTTGTATTCATTTTCTATTACATAAGTTTGTTCTATAAGACTTTCTAAGCCTTTTTGTAGGGTTTCTTTTTCATTTGAGTCTAAACTTTTTAAAATACTTTCATTCATTTATCATTCCTCTAATAAAATCTTAAAATCATTCAAATCAAGTAAAAGCAAATTCTGTTCGCATATTTTATCAAATTCCTTGCTAAAACCATTTTTTGAGATTATAATGTAATAATTTGGAGCCAAATTCAAAGACTTTGCTTTTGATTTTAAAAGATTTAAAATATTTTTACAAATTTTTTTATTTTTAAATTTAACTTCTCCGACAAAACGCAAATTTTCATCTCGATAATAAAGATCAAGTTCTAAATTCTTATCCCAGTAACTTTGCACTCCATTGATATTGAATTTTTTCTCAAGCAATTCTCTAGAAAGCTGTTCAAAACAAAAACTTTGATAAAGTTCAAATTTTTCTTTAATGCATTCTAAAACTTCTTTATAACGATTTTGCAAAATAAGCTTTTCATTGGGCTTTAAAAAATAAAAAAAGAAACGAGTAAATTGGTTGCTAAATATAATCTTATCTTGGACAACATAAGATCTTAGTTCTTTTTTGATTTTTTGTCTTTTATCTTTTATTTTTTTAGCTTCCTTACTATACTCAAGTTTTATTATACCTGTTTCTAAAAGATATTTAAGTGTAGATAAAGCTTTAAAATGCTGAATTTTTCTATTGATAGAAAAACGCTTGCGATTGTTTTTAGCTAGTAAAGTAAGAGCGTAAGAACTTGTTTCATCCAAGGCGAAATAACTTTTAATTTTTAGATAATCATCAAGCAAAATTCGCTCTATATTTGTAAATACATCGTCTTCAAAATTTAAAATGTTTAATTTTTCAAAACCTTCAAACACACTATAAAAATCAAAAAGCTTACTTAAAGACAAATTCTTATGCAAATCTACAAAGTTCTTAAATTTTATATTTTTCCTTTTATAAAGCATTTTTATAGTATAATTTTAGCAAATTTTTATAAGGATTGTATTTGCAAATTTCAGATTTAAAAAAAGAATTGATCTTAAAAAAAGGTATTTTGCATTTTGACTTCACAGCAAGTGCTTTAGCTCTAAAATGTGTAGAAAAAGAAATTTCAAAAATTCTCCCAACCTATGCAAACACACATTCTGATAGCTCTTTGAATTCTTTTAAAACTCAACAAATTTACGAACAAGCAAGAAAAGATATAAAAAAAAGTTTATCATTAGATGAAAATTTTGCCCTTATAGCCTGCGGAACAGGATCAAGCAGTGCTATTAAAAAATTTCAAGAATTGATCGGCATTTACATTCCCCCTCTTGTAAAAGAAAGATATTTTACGCAAATTGATAAAAATACCTTACCTTTAGTTATCGTAGGGCCTTATGAGCATCATTCTAATGAACTTTCATTTCGAGAAGGCTTGTGCGAATGTATTAGAATTCCCTTGGATAAAAATGGGGAAATTGATTTTGATTTTCTAGAAAAAACTTTACAAAAAAACAAAAAAAGAAAAATAATCGCTAGCTTTTCTTTAGCCTCAAATGTTACTGGGATATTAAGTGATTACAAACGCATTTCTGAAATGGTTCGTAAATTTAAAGGGATAGTTGCTTTTGATGCATCTAGTTTCATTCCCTATAAAAACATATCTTGTCAATACTATGATGCGTTGTTTATAAGTTCTCATAAATTAATCGGTGGTATTGGCGGTTCTGGACTTTTAGCCATCAAAAAAGATCTTTGTGGAAACAAGCCTAGCTTTGCAGCAGGTGGAACTGTGGGCTATGTTTCTCGCACTTCACAATGCTACCTTTGCAATGAAGAAGCTTTAGAAGAAGGAGGAACACCTGGAATTTTACAACTCATTCGCGCTAGCTTAGCTTTTAAAATCAAAGATTCTATAGGGATTAAAAATATAGAAAAAAAAGAAGAAATTCTAAAAGATTATTTTTTTGAAAAACTAAAAACTATACCTAATTTAATTTTATACGCAAAGAATTTAAAAACCCGATTGCCTATTTTTGCTTTCAATATCAAAGGAATTTCTCCTTTTGATATCGCTTACGAACTTAGTAAAAAATACCACATAGAAACACGCGCTGGATGTGCTTGTGCTGGGCCTTATGGTCATGATTTGCTAGGCTTAAAAGATAATCAAAAACTTAAAACAAAACCAGGTTGGTTAAGAATAAGCTTGCATTATACGCATGAAAAAGAGGATATTGATTATTTTTTTAATGCTTTAAATAAAACTATAATAAAATTATCGCATTAAAATATTATAGTTTTATTATTATATATAAAAATTCTATCTTCAAAAGCCAAATCAAGTGCTTTTGAAAGAACATCTTTTTCTATATTTCTACCTGCTTGCTGCATATCTTGCCAAGTAAATTCATGATTTACAGGCGAAACAGCTTGAGTGATAATAGGACCTTCATCAAGATTATTATTTACAAAATGTGCCGTAGCTCCAATTATTTTAACCCCTCTTTCAAAGGCTTGTTTATAAGGATTTGCTCCTATAAATGCAGGTAAAAAAGAATGGTGAATATTTATAATCTTGCCTTCAAAATGCCTAACAAAATCAGGAGATAAAATTCGCATATATTTTGCTAAAACCAAATAATCAAATTTATATTGTTCAAGACATTTTAAAATCTGATTTTCTTGCTCTTTACGATCTAAATTTTCAGCGCTGATAAAATGATAAGGAATTTCAAATTTCTCAACTAAATCCTTTAAAGAGTTGTGATTTGAAATCACAGCTTTGATATTTGCTTCAAGTTCGTTACTATAATGCTTTATTAGCAAATCTCCCAAACAATGACTTTCTTTAGTAGCAAAAACAACGATATCTTTTTTTCTCTTCTCGCAAAGCTCTATCAAGGCTTCTTGTCCAAGCATAGCCTCAAGCGTTCCTATAAAAGCTTCTTTATCAAACTCACCTTCTAAAAGAGCACGAAAAAAAAACATTCCTTCGCCTACAAATTCATCGTTTTTTACTATATTGATATGATATTTAAAAATAACATCAGAAATTCTATAGATTAAACCTTTTTGATCTTTGGTGCAAATTTTTAATACAGAAATCATTTAGCTAAACCTTTTATATATTCTTTTAATTCATTCTCTCTTGCTTCTTGAAGCTTTAAGCCAAGAATTTTACCACAAAATCCAGCATTTATGAAATCTTTTGCTAAAATTTTACTTTCAAACTTATTCTCATAAAGCCCTAATCTTTTAGCTTGCTCAATACGCTTTTTACTCCAAAGTCCAAGCCATTTCTTCAAAGGCATTTCAAAAGCAATTTTTGCTAGCTCAAAATCACTTATATCATCAAGATAAAAAGCTTGATTTGCGTATTTTAGGTATTCTTTTTGAAGTTTGGTTCTTTTAAAAAATATATCTTTTTCTAAATTAAAAAAATTCAAATACAAATACAAGAATAAAGCATCGCTTTTTACAAATTCTCTACTTTGTCTGAGCAAATTTTGAAATTCCAAACTCTTAAAAATACTCTCAAAGCCGAAAATCTGTTTTTCTAAGTCAAGTTCTTGCAAATATCTATAGCCAACATCAAGTCTAGGGCTTTTAAAGAATTTATAAAGCTCCGCATTGATCCTATCTTTGCTAAGATCAGTTATATCCATACTTTGCATCAATTTCAAGCTTTCGCTAGTTATCTTAAAGTTAAACCTTGAAGCAAATACTACCGCTCTTAATACTCTTAAACTATCCTCTTGAAAGCTTTGTTTATCAATATGCCTTAAAAAGCCTGCTCCTAGATCTTTTAATCCTCCATAAAAATCTAAAAACTCATCGTTAAAAAGATTAATCATCATAGAATTTATGGTAAAATCGCGTCTTTTGGCGCCAAGTTTTTCATCATTACAAATTTGAACTTCAAAACCTTTATGTCCATAGCTTATTTTGTTTTCGGTTCTAGCAAGAGCTAAATCATAATTTTTAAACTTATACACAAAAAAACTTTTTCCAAAGCCTTGTGCGCCCAATTTTTGCATAATCTTTTCAAAATCTTTAGGTTTTATATCATAAAGCTCTATATCATAGTCACAAATTTTTAAGCCTAAAAACAAATCCCTAACGCTACCTCCAACCAAATACGCTCGTTTAGTATAAGGCTTTAAAAACTCAGCGATAAACTGTAAATCGGGATTATTTTTTAAGCTTATCTTCGATATTTGCAAGCAAAAACTCTAAAAAATTTATGGTCAAGTTTAACCTATTTTCAAGATCATCTTTTTTTATGCTATTTAAACCTTCAAAAAGAACTAAAATTCTCTCTCTAAGATGTTTTAAAAAAATATCCTCATTAAGCGTTTGAACCTCTGTCATAACACTGGGATTTAAAATTTCACTTTGTAAAAAAGGCTCTTCTTTTTTAAACTCTTCATTTTCCTGAGTAGAAATTTCAATATTATTTTGTATTTTTTGCTCTTCTTCAAATTTTGCCATAGAAATTTTATCTTCTAAGTCTTGCGGAGTATCAAGCTCTTCGCATACAAACTCCATAGGCGGTAATTCATCTTTTATTTCAGTTTTTCTATTTAATTCTTGTTCTTTTAAAATTTCATTTTGTCTTCTTTGCTCTTCCATGATAGAGCTAACTTCGCTAATGGTTTTTTTAGCTAAATCTTCCAAATTCATATTTTTATCAACCACCTTTTAAATTCATTAATTTCTTCATCGCTTTTCATATTAATAAAAAAATCCAACATTTGAGTGTTTAAATCTTTATGCTTGGATCTAAAACCACTAAGACGACGAACCGCATCGATAGCGTTTTGGTTATCTGGATCTTCTTTTAAGATATTTTTATAAATTTCTAAAGCTTCGTCTTTTAACCCTTGAGCCTCATAGATAGAAGCTTCAGTGACTGTATTTTTCATCACTGTTTCCTAAAATTTTTCTTTAATTCTAGCAAAAAGCTTTTTAATTTATCTTTAAGAAAATAAGATGATTTTTAATGTCTATTTTGTTTTAAACAATTTTTCTATATATTCTTTTTTTTCTTTCTCTAAGCTAGAATTTAATTCTTTTTGTTCTTTTTTAACTTGCACTTTTAAATCTTGATTTTTAAAATACACATAATCAATTCCAAAAATAACACCAATTATAATAAGCAATGGGATTAAAAATACCATATACTTTACACTTTAAGAAAATTGATTAAATACACTACCATAGTAGCGAATATTCTCAGCATTTTCATTTTTTTCTATCGTTTCTATTGCGCCGCTATTGATTGCTTTTTGGATATCATCATTTAAATCTTGATAAGAAAAAACCATATTAATGCTGATAATATTTGGCAATTTCTCAAGCATTTTATAAGAGTTTAATTCATCTTCTAAATTTTCACTTTCAATCACAACTATAATCTTTTCATTTTCACAAAGTTCTACAGAACAAAAAGGAATTTCAGATATAGCCTTTTTTAAATCATTTATATATTCTTCTTTTGCTAAAATCAAAACACTAGAAAGATTATTCATCAATACTCCTAAACATTATACTATCACCAAAGCCTGAAACGATAAAATCTTTATTGTTTAAAAAAATAATAAACTCACTCATCAAATTTTCATTATTAAAAGTTTTAACAGGCTTAAAATCACTTGTGCTAAAAACTTCACTAACTCCAGCTTCATTATCGCTATAAACAGCCAATTCTCCATTAAGACTTAAAGCACAAGTATATATCAAAAAATCTTTTTGTAAAAAATTTTGTTCTTCATTTTTTACAACTCCTATACGCCTATCCGTTCCACAACTTAAAATAACATTATTTTTAAAATCTACTTGATAGATATTATCTTTATGCATTTTATCATAGTTTTTCAACATCTTCCAATTTTTCAAATCAAAAAGTTCTACTTCGCCACTCTCAAAACCTGCAATTAGTCTACTCTTATCTTCATTTAAAGCTGCATCATTAAGACTGGAATGGGAAAAATTAAATTTTTTTATATTTTTTAAACTTTTATCAATCAATTTTATTTCAGAACCAATAGAAATCAAAAGATAAGTATTTTCATTGATAAAAAATGCTTTTATTATGCTATTTTCTTCGAGCTTTTTGATTTGTAAATTTTCCTTATAAAAACTTAAATTTTTAGCACCAAAATCACCCTCGCTAAGTATTAAAAGTGTATGTTTAAAAATATCAATGTTGTAAATTTTAGCAAAATCATCACCATAATAATTTTTAATCTTTGGCAAAGATAAAAGTTCTTTTAAACTTTTATCTTTAATGTTATATTGCAAAATTTCACCTTTATCAGTGCCTATATATAAGTTTTGCTTATCAAGCTTTAAAGCTGTTATATTGGCATTTAATTTCAGCTCATAAGCATAAGACAAAACACAAAAAAGACTCAAAATAAAAAGAAATTTTTTCATTTATTTACTTTACACCCTCATTAATCACATCAATTAAATTTGAACGACTTTTTAATTGTTCATTTTTAAATTCAGGTTTAAAGCTATTTCCCACTAAAGGTTTTGCATCACTTTGTGGAACATGACACTGAGTGCAATTAAAACGACTATCGCTAATCACATCTCCTGTGGTTTTATTGTGTCTAAAATCATAATAATGACTAGCAGGAAGTGGAGTTGCACCAGCATCTGCTGCTATAGCCTTATCATGGCAGCTTAAGCACATATTGTTATCTTTAGTTATAGGTAACAAATCTTCAATAGCATGCGGAATTAATGGTGGTGCATTTTCATAAGAACGCTCAAAACGAGTAGATTCCCCAGGTTGTAAAGTTGTGAAATTTGCTTCCACTAAATTTACTTTATTTTCATTTTCTAAACTTGCTTTTCTAAGTCCAATTTGTTCCGAACTTACCCCACTATTCATTGCACAAGCGGCAAAAAATACCACTGCAGCACTTCCTAATAAAACCAATTTCTTCTTCATTATTTATTCCTTAAATCAAAAATATTAAAATTCAAAGCATCATCATTACAAACTTCTATACATCTTGCACACCTTATACACTCTCCTGATTTCACGCTAGTACTTTCTTTTCCAACCATCCACAAAACCTGTTTTTCAGGACAAATACGGATACATTCATAACATTTAGTGCATTTATCACTATCATGCTTTATTTTAAGCAAAGCAAAACGAGAAATAAAAGCATAAAAAGCTCCTAGTGGACAAAAATGTGAACAAATTGCCCTAGGACTTAAAAAAGTATCGATACAAAAAAGTATAAAGGCTACAAAAATCCAAGAACTTGTAGCAAAAATAATCCCTCTATGTATCATTCCTATATAAGAAAAACTTTCAAACACAGGCAATGAAAATACAAAAGAAAGGACTAAAACCAAGACCAATACAAAATAGCGTAAATTTTTAGGCAAAATTAAAAATTTATTATTAAGGGTTAATTTATTTCGCACAAAAGCAGCAAAATCTGTGATTAAATTAACAGGACAAACCCAAGAGCAAAAAACCCTTCCTAAAAGCAAACCATAGATAAAAAATATAATCAAAGCTCCTATTAAAGCCACTAAATCTATACTCCAGCTTGCTAGAATGATTTGCAAAACCGCAAAAGGATCGCTTAAAGGTATGGTATTAAAAAGTCTAGAAGAACTTAAATTTCCCTGCAAGATAAAATCTGTAGCTTTAAAACTAAAAAGCGCTAAAATTCCAAGCTGAACGATGCGTCTAGCAATTAAATACTTCATCACAGTTCTCCATCATTTAAATAATTGGTTGCTTTTTTAGCATCAAAATGTTTTGAAGTATCTGCATTTTTTATACGACCTTCATCTTTTTCATCCCAGCCTTTTACATAATGAGATCCTGCTTTTCCCAATACATACTCCCTTGGCAAAACACGAATGGCCGGTTTTTCAGTAATACAAGCCAGTTCACAAAGCCCACAACCTACACACACTTCATGATCCACACTAGGTAGTAAAAAAGCATGTTTGGCGGTGCGTTCATTGCGTTTAAGCTCAAGTTTTAAAGCCCTATCTATCAAAGGACAAGCTCTATAACAAGCATCACATTGAATTCCCCAGTGTGCCACACAAGAAGCACTATCAACAATAGCAATACCCATTTTCAAAGATTCTATACCCTGCTCTAAATGCTTTTTATCTAAAGCATCAGTTGGACATTCTCTAATGCAAGGAATATCCTTACAAAGATAGCAAGGAATTTCTCTTGCCTTAAAAAAAGGCGTGCCATTTTTTGGACTATCTAACAAGCTAGCAAGCTTTAAAGTATCATAAGGACAGGCTTTTACACAAAGCCCACAACGAATACATTTGCTTAAAAATCTAGCTTCATCTTCAGCCCCAGGAGGACGCAAAGCATAATTATCATCGGCTTTTAAAGCCAAATTAGCCAAAAATCCACCTCCTGTACATAAACATGCAGCCTTAAAGGCACTAACGAAAAATTCTCTTCTACCTTTCATTTAATCAAAACCCTAAATTAAGCCTTATAAATTTTTACAGCACATTTTTTAAAGTCAGTTTGTTTTGAAAGCGGACAAGTCGCATCCAAAGTAACTTTATTGATATATACATTCTCATCAAACCACGGCACATACACAAGTCCTACAGGCGGTTTGTTTCTTCCACGCATATCTACTCTTGCTTTTACTTTACCACGACGAGATTCCACCCAAACCAAATCACCTTGATTTAAGCCTAATTTCTCTCCATCTTTCTCACTCATATAGCAAAGTGCTTCAGGCACAGCACGGTAAAGCTCAGGCACACGCATAGTCATAGTTCCACTATGCCAATGCTCTAAAACCCTTCCTGTTGCAAGCCAGAACGGATACTCTTTACTTGGTCTTTCAGGTGCTTTCATAAATGGCCTAAAGAAAATTTTAGCCTTATTTTTAATACTGTGCTCTTTTTCATCTTTAGGAGCTATTAAATCCCCATTTGTAAGCATTTTGTTAAAATCACCATAAAAAGCAAAATCTGAATTTGGAGCCGCTTTTTTAGCATAATAATCAAATTTAGTATTAAATCTCCACTGTGTTTCCTTGCCATTAACCACAGGCCATCTTAAACCCCTTACTTTATGATAGGTATCAAAATCCGCTAAATCATGTCCGTGTCCTAAGCCAAATTTACGATATTCTTCCCAAAGATATTTTTGAACGAAAAAGCCATAGCCTGTAAATTCTTTTCCATCACTGCCTTGAATTTTTCTCTCATCACCTTTAACATCGGTATTATCAAAGCCTTTTGCGATGGCATCGTTTGGATTAAAGCTTTTTGCTTCTTTATTGGCAAATAGTACATCAAAAAGTGTATCATCTTCGCTATAACCCATAGCTTTCGCCTCTTCTAAAACACTTGGCAAGGTAAGCTTATTATCCACTTTTTGCTCTTTCCAAACTTCTTTAAGCTTAAAGCGTTTTGCAAATTCTAAAATTTGCCAAGTATCACTCATGGCAGCACCTACAGGTAAGACTTGTTGTTTCCAATGTTGAGTTCTTCTTTCAGCATTACCATAAGCACCCCATTTTTCATAAATCATAGCGCTTGGTAAAATAAGATCAGCTACTTTTGCTGAAATTCCAGGATAACAATCACTTACAACAATAAAATTATCCATTTCTCTTGCTGCTGCAATCCAGTGATTTGCATTTGCAGTGTTTTGCCATGGATTATTCACTTGCACCCATGCAAATTTAATTTTTCCATCTTCTAAATCTCTCATGATATTAAGATAAGGAGAACCTGGTTTTGGGTTGATAGTCTTTGCAGGAACTTTCCAAATTTTTTCAGAAATTTCTCTGTGTTTTGGATTGGCTACAACCATATCTGCAGGCAAACGATGTGAGAAAGTTCCTACCTCCCTAGCTGTTCCACAGGCACTTGGCTGTCCTGTTAAAGAAAAGGCTCCACTACCTGGTTTAGCTTGCTTTCCTAGCAAAAAATGTACCATATAAGCTTGTTCATTTACCCAAGAACCTCTTGTGTGTTGATTAAAGCCCATAGTCCAAAAACTTACGACTTTGCGATTTTTCTCTATGTAAAGATTAGCTAATTCTTGAAGTTTTTTCTTAAAATCTTCCAAAGACTCATTATCATCACCTTTGGCTACTCTTGCAGTGTATTCTAAAGTATAAGGGGCTAAACCTTTTTTAAATTCGTCAAAAGAAATTTCCCAGTTTTTATCAGCCACACCTTGATGTTTCATTTCAAATTTATCACCCGCTTTAACGCCAAGATAAGATAAAGAAGTAGCCTCTTCATCGTCTAAAGTGATTACATTTTCTTTTTCAACCGTATCTTTTTCACTTTCTTTAAATTTTGGATGATTTGGATTATTTCTCATACCATAACCAATATCAGCATAACCAGTTGCAAATACGCAGTGATCTTTGATAAATTTCATATCCAGAGCCTCTGGATGATTATAAACAATCTCTCTTGCTATGTAGTTCCAAATAGCCAAATCTGTATTTGGTTTAAAAATAATTTCAATATCAGCAATATTTGAAGTACGGTTAGAAAAAGTGCTTAGATTCACAACTTTAACCTTATCAAGATTGCTTAGTTTTCTATCACTTACTCTTGACCAAAGGATTGGGTGCATTTCAGCCATATTAGCTCCCCAAGTGATAATAGTATCTGTAAGCTCTATATCATCATAACAGCCTGATGGCTCATCTACACCAAAAGTTTGCATAAAACCAACCACTGCAGAGGCCATACAATGTCTTGCATTTGGATCGATATTATTTGTTCTAAAACCCGCTTTTGCAAGCTTTAAAGCAGCATAACCTTCTTGGATAGTGTATTGCCCACTACCAAAAATCCCTATACCTGTAACGCCGAGTTCATTGTAGGCTTTTTTAAATTGTTTTTCCATTTCATCAAAGGCTCTTTGCCAAGAAACTTGTTGAAATTTGCCTTTTTTATCAAATTCGCCTTTTTCATTCATGCGAAGCAAAGGCATAACAAGACGATCTTCACCATACATGATCTTAGCATTAAAATAACCTTTGATACAATTAAGTCCGCGATTTACGGGTGCTGCAGGATCACCTTTTGTTGCTACGATTTTGCCATCTTTTCTAGCTATCATAATTCCACAGCCAGTTCCACAAAATCTACAAACAGCTTTATCCCATTTCCAATCTTCTTCTTGCGCGCCAAGCATAGAGCTTGGAACACTAAGCCCTGCAACACTAGCAGCACTTGCAATAGCGGTATTTTTAATAAAATCCCTTCTATTCATCCTTATTCCTCCAAAATAAAAAAATCATCTTATTATAAAAAATGAAGTATAAAAATCTCTTGAAATTTTAATAAAAATAATAATTTTAAAGCTCTATTTTATAGGAGTTTTATTGTCCTTTTTATATTATTATTACACAAAATAAATATTAAAAATAATCAACTTAACAATTAAAATATAATCAACTTAAAATAATAAAAAAATGAAGATATAAAAATTAAGCCCTAAGAATGGGCTTAATCAAAATTAATGGCAACCACAACCACCGCAGCAGCTAGAGCCACCAAAAAATGCATCAAGTTTTGCAATATCTGGCATTTCTGTGATTTCATTTACAAGTTCTTTATATGCCACTTTACCCTCTTTAATCACAAATACGGCACGAGCTAAAAGCCCTTCTAAAGCACCTTCATTTATCAAAACACCATATTTTTCACCAAATTCTTTTGCCACAAAATCACTTGCAACACTTAAATTTTCAATACCTTCTGTACTGCAAAATCTTCCCATAGCAAAAGGTAAGTCCATACTTACTACAATCACTTCAGCACCATTGTAACTGGCTACTTTTTTATTAAATTCTCTAGCCTCTGTAGCACAAACTGGTGTATCTAAGCTTGGAACACTTAAAATGATTTGAGTTTTACCCGCTGCACCGATTTCAATCACGCTTAAATCTTTAGCTTTAAGATTTACCTTAGGAGCATCTGCTCCAACTTCTACTGAATTTCCTTTAAGTTTTACAGGATTTCCTTTAAAATTTACTGTACTCATTTAATTTCCTTTTTTTGATATTTTAAACATTATTGCAATTAATGTTTTAGGAGTGATTATATCCTATAAATATTAATTATTTTTTAATTTCACTCAAAATTATTTTACTTCTTTCCAAGTATATTTTTTCCACACTTTTTGAGCTTCCTTACTCTTAATAAAATCTACAAATTCTAAAGCTTTTTTATTTTCTAAACCTTTTTTTGTAGGAGCAATTTCAGCTGCACGATAAATCACTGCATTTTTATCTTTGATAAATAAAGCTTTATCATCGCCTAAAGCCTTTGCCCAATGAGACCAAATGATTAAAGCATCAATATTTGGATTGTTATTCCACTCATCTACAGCAGCTTTGGAATTTTTAGCATAAATTTTTATATTTTTACGTAATTTTACCAAATTTTCTCTTTTTGCACTTTTTAAAGCCATATCTTCATAAAGTCCAACTTGTCCTGCACCATCAACCACCATAACATTTATGCCATCTTTTAAAATGTCTTCAAAATTTTTAATATTTTTTGGATTATTTGGACGCACGATAATACCTGATGGACGCACATTTAAAACGCTTAAATTTTCTAAACTTAAACTTGGAATTTTTTTAGCAAAATCATCCATCATTGAAGTATTGCCTGAAAAAATCAAATCTGCATTTTCTTTTGCTTTGTCTATCCAAGCTGGAGTTGGACCTGCGGTTACAATCACCTTTTCTTTTGTTTTTTCTTCAAATTTTAAAGCAAGCTCTTTTAGCACAGGAGCGGGACCACCTGGACCATAAACTAAAATTTCAGCATTTAAAAAACTTGCTGCTGCTAAACTTAAAATTAATATTTTTTTCATAAAATAAACCTTTCTTTATAATAATATAAAGGAAATTTTATCAATCTATAGTTAACTCTCCCTTGCAAAGCCCTGCTTCTATAAGAAAACGAGAAGGAGCGAAAGAAGTTTTTTTATTTTTATCATATTTAGCATAGCTTAAATAAAGTATATTTTTTGCCCTAGTTACTGCAACATAAAAAAGCCTTCTTTCTTCTTCTAAGCTTCCACCCATTCCCATAAGCTTTTGATTAGGAAAGCGACCTTGCGCAAGATCAATCACAAAAACAAGATCAAATTCCAAGCCCTTGCTTGCATGTACGCTAAGCAAATTAACTCCTTTGCCACTACTCATTTCACTTGCACCTAAAGTTAGAAAATTATAATACTTATAAATATCGCTATAATTTTTTGTAAGCTCTTTTAAGACATTGAATTTTGTTTCTATTTTTTCTAAATTTTCACTCTTTCTTAATAAATCCACCTGTCCTGCTTTATTTGTTGCTCTTTTGGTTGCAAGTTCTTCACAAATTTCTCTATAAAAAGAATTTTCACAAATTAAATTTACCAAAGTCAAAGAATGTTTTATTTCCATAGCTTTTTTTAAAAAAAGATAAATTTTTTCTAAATTTCTAGCACATAAATCATTGATTTTTGAAAGTTTTAAAATAGGATGTGCATCAAATTCACTCTCAAATTTAAAACGAGTTTCGCTGGCTAATTCTTCTAAATCCGCAAAAAGCCCAAGTTGATAATTTCTTTTTTGATGATTTTGCAAATTTACATTTTTATCAGGATCTAAAAAACCTTTTATTAAATTTCCATGCCCTAATTTTAAAAGTGCGTCAAAAATTTCTTTTGCTAAAACTCCACCCACACCTTTGGTATATTGAACCAAATGAATAAAAGCCATGATATCTTTAGGATTTACCACAAGAGCAAGCATAGAGCTAAAAGCTTTAACTTCTAAACTTTCAAAAAAACTTCCACTTCCCTTTCTCACACTTGCAATGCCCTGCTCCCTTAAAGCTACTTCAACCCCATCAGCACTTGAGTTGTTGCGAAAAATCACGGCAATTTCTTCCAAACTTACTCCGCTTGTAAGTATCATTTTGGCTATATTTTGATACTGATCAAATAATTCTTCAAAAGTAAGCAAAGATGGGGCTTTAAACTCATCATTTCTTGTAACAATAAGTTCTTTTGGATATAATCTTTCGTTATTTAAAATCACTTTATTAGCCAAAGCTAAAATACTTCTTGATGAACGGTAGTTTTTATTTAAAGAAAAAATTTTTGCATCTTTAAAACGATCTTTAAACCCACCTATGATATTAATATCCGCTCCATTAAAAGCATAAATACTTTGATCATAATCCCCTACGCAAAACAAACTTTTACTATGAAAAGCCTCTATTAAGGAACTTTGCAAAGTATTTGTGTCTTGATATTCATCTACTAAAATTTCATCAAATTCATATTTTTCTTCTTTTAAAAGATCTTTTAGATTGATAAGCAAGTCATTAAAATCTACATAATTAAAACGCTTTTTTTCATTATCATATTCTTTTAAAATATCTTCATAAATTTCAGCATAAATACTTTGATCTTCGTAGTTTTGGCAAAACCAAGTATAAAAATCTTGATTGTGCGCTTTGTTTTGAAACAAAGAATAAAGATCATATAAATAACTTGATTGATAAGGTTTTATATCACTTAAATGCCTAAAAGTTCTTTTTTCATAGACACTTTTAAGTAGAGTTTTTAACTCGCTTGCTTGCTTTAAGGCTATATTTTTATCCGCATTTCTAAGTAAGGTATAAGCCGTACTATGAAAAGTTCCTGCAAGTATTTTACTGGTAATATTTTTATCAAAAAATTTCCCTAAACGCCCTATCATTTCTTTACTGGCTTTATTTGTGAAAGTTAAAAGCATGATTTTTTGAGGTGCCACTCCCTTGCTTAAAAGATAAGAAATTCTTGCAACAATAGTAGAAGTTTTTCCCGTCCCTGCACTTGCAATAACAAGATTGTGTCCAAAATCAGCAGTAGCAGCAAGATATTGTTCATTATTTAATTTTGAAAGTGGCATTATTTTCCTTATAAAAGTTAAAATTATAAAAAAAAATTACTTAAAAATATAAAAATTTAAAATTACTTTATATTAGATTATAGTACAATGCTAAAATTATTTAACTTTCTGTTTTTAAGGGATAGCAAATGAATTTGAAAATTTTTTCTATTATTGTTGGCATATTAATTGCTGTTATTGTGATATTAGGTGGAACATATTATTATCTTTTTGAATATTCAAAACCAAAGAATTACACCTTAAATACCAACACTTACACCGAACAAAAATCGTATACCAATAACTACGATAATTCCTATTCACCCTCGATCCAAACCAACAATAGTTCATCAAATGTAAATACTAATAACAATACCATCCAAAAGCAAGAAACAAACCCATTATTAGACGAAAATCAAAGCTTAAATAACGATACATTTAATACATCAATAAGCGAAAACAATCAAAGCTTAAATAATGACACCAATACAAGTAATAATATTAATACAAATGAAAATAAGCAAATTTTAGATACGGATAAAGGAAAATTAAAACAAGAAAATAAACAAGCCAAAATAGAAGCTCTTAAAAAAGAAATCAGTAAACAACAAAAGATCTTAGAAAGAGAAAGAGCTGTAAAAAAAGAACTTCAATCAAACAAATCAAACAAAAATAAATATCTAAATACCGCTAGAGAGTATCTAAACATAGGAAAAAACAGTCGTTTAGAACCTGAGCTTAGCACAGAAAATATGAAAGTTTATGTTTTAGATGGAAAATTTTTAAGCCAATACAGAATCAATCTGTTAAAAGATATGCTAAGCATTATACAAGATAATGCAAAAGATTATTATCTAAGTATTTTTGTTAAAATGCTACCAAAAGGGGAAATGAAATTAACTATCTATAACAAAGAAATTATCTTTTCAGATATGAAAAAAGCTTATAAATATATTAGTTTAGATAGATTAAGCCCATATTTAAACAATCCAAAAGAATTAAATGAACATGTAGCACGTGAAGAAATTTTAGAAAGACTTAAACTTCAAATTAAAAAAGATGGCAAAGGAAGTGATTTTTCTAAACATATCAAAAGTTTGAAAACTGGACTTAATACAGCACAATATTTCTTCCCGTTTTGTGAAATTATAGAAATTAGCTCTATTAAATAAGCTAAAACAATAAAGGCAAATAATGTATGATAAAAATTTAGAAAAAGAGTATTATCAAATTTGCGAAGAACGCGGATATTTTGAAATCGATGGCAATAAAACCATACAAGAAAAAGATAAAAATTTCTGCATTATGATGCCTCCTCCTAATGTCACTGGAGTTTTACACATAGGACATGCTTTAACTTTTACTCTACAAGATATTATGACGCGTTATAAAAGAATGGATGGCTATAAGGTTCTTTATCAACCAGGGCTTGATCACGCAGGTATTGCCACTCAAAATGTTGTAGAAAAACAACTCCTTGCTCAAGGCATTAAAAAAGAAGAACTAGGTAGAGAGGAATTTATAGAAAAAGTCTGGGAGTGGAAAGAGCAAAGCGGTGGAAAAATTTTAGACCAAATGAGAACACTAGGCATCACTCCTGCATGGAGTCGCTTGCGTTTTACTATGGATGAAGGTTTGGTTAATGCCGTAAAAAAAGCCTTTGTAGAACTTTATGATAAAAGACTTATTGTACGTGGAAACTACATGATAAATTGGTGTACTCATGATGGCGCTTTAAGTGATATAGAAGTTGAATACAAAGAAAACAAAGGAAAACTTTATCATATTAAATACTTTTTAAAAGATAGCGATGAATTTTTAGTAGTAGCCACAACGCGTCCTGAAACTTTTTTTGGCGATACTGCAGTTATGGTGCATCCTGATGATGAACGCTATGCTAAATTTGTGGACAAAGAAGTGATTTTGCCTATAAGCAAAAAAGCCATTAAAATCATAGCCGATGAACATGTAGAAAAAGAATTTGGAACAGGAGTTGTAAAAGTTACTCCCGCTCATGACATGAACGATTATGAAGTAGGACTTAGACATAATTTAGATTTTATAAGTGTTTTTGATGAAAAAGGAATTTTAAACGAACATTGTTTAGAGTTTCAAGGTTTAGAACGCTTAGAAGCAAGAGAAAAAATCGTAGCCAAACTTGAAAGTCTTGGTTTTATAGAAAAAATAGAAGAGTATAACAATCAAATAGGATATTGTTATCGTTGCAACAATATAGTTGAACCTTATATCTCCAAACAATGGTTTGTAAAAAAAGAAATCGCCCAAGAAAGTATAGAAAAAGTTGCGCTTGGAGAAAGTAAATTTTACCCAAATCACTGGATAAATAGCTTTAATGCTTGGATGAAAGATTTAAGAGATTGGTGTATTTCAAGACAACTTTGGTGGGGGCATCAAATTCCTGTGTATTATTGCGAATGCTCTCATGAATGGGCAAGCCAACATACGCCTAAAACTTGTCCAAAATGTCAAAGTCAAAATTTCAAACAAGATGAAGATGTGCTTGATACTTGGTTTTCTTCAGGACTTTGGGCTATGAGTACTCTAGGCTGGGGAAATGAAAATTGGGGTAAAGATAAAATTTGGTCTGAAAAGGATTTAAAAGATTTTTATCCCAATTCTTTACTCATTACAGGTTTTGATATTTTATTTTTCTGGGTGGCTAGAATGATGTTTCAAAGCACTAATGCCTTACATCAACTTCCTTTTAAAGATATTTATTTACATGCTCTTGTGAAAGATGAGCAAGGTAGAAAAATGAGTAAAAGCCTTGGAAATGTTATCGACCCAAATGAAAGCATTAAAGAATATAGTGCTGATATTTTACGCTTTACTTTAGCACTTCTTGCTATACAAGGACGCGATATTAAACTTAGCAATGATAAACTTTTACAAGTTAGAAATTTTACAAATAAAATTTATAACGCTACAAATTATCTGCTTTTAAATGAAAGTAAATTTGAAGATTTGGAAAATATCACACTTCATTCAGAATTAGCAAAATATATTTATGCCAAATTTCAAACTTGTGTTAAGGATGTAAGAGAAAATTTAGACAATTATCGCTTTAATGATGCGGCTAATACTCTATATAAATTCTTTTGGGATGATTTTTGCGATTGGGGTATAGAGCTTAGCAAAGCCGAAAAATCAAGCGTTAAAGAACTTGGTAGTATTTTCAAAGAAGCTTTAAAACTTTTAAATCCTTTCATACCTTTTATCAGCGAGTATTTATACCACAAACTAAGCGATACAGAACTTAAAACAAGCCCTTCTATTATGATAAGCAAATATCCAAAATTTAAAGAACAAGATAAAAATATAGAAAAAATCTTTTCTTTGCTCATAGAAAGCATAGTTAGTATCCGCCGTGCTAAAAGTTTAATCGATCTTGGAAATTCTAAAATAGAAAAAGCTTATATCAAATTTAACGATAAAAAAATCAAAGATGAAATCAAAGCTTATATGAATTTTATCATAATGCTCGCAAAGTGCGAGCAAATAGAATTTAGTGAAGAAAAATTACCAAAGGCAATATGTGATGTTAGCGAGAATTTAGAAATTTTTATTACGCTTGAAAATGTTGATTTAAGTGGTATTTTAACAAGACTTGAAAATCAAAAAAATAAGCTTGAAAAAGAAAGTTTCAAGCTTAACTCCATGCTTTCAAATGAAAAATTCATCGCTAACGCACCTAAAGAGGTGGTGGAGCAAAATAAAGAAGCTCTAGAAAATTTAAAAATTCAACTTGAAAAAATATCAGTTGAACTTCAAAATCTAAGAGGTTAAAAATTTGATAAAAATAAAAAATTTAAAAAAATATTATGGCAAGGAACTCGTGATAAACGATGTTTCTTTGGAGATTAAAAAGGGTGAAATTTACGCCATAGTAGGTCATAGTGGAGCTGGAAAATCCACTCTTTTAAGATGTATTAATGGACTTGAGAATTATCAAGAAGGAAGTTTAAAAGTCTTTGATCAAGAAATTAAAGATTTAAGTCAAAAAAAATCAAAAGAGTTAAGAATGCTTAGAAAAGATATAGGGATGATTTTTCAAAATTTTGCCCTAATGGAGCGCAAAAATGTATTTGAAAATGTTGCTATGCCTTTAAGAACACACTATACTCAGTGTAAATTTCATGCCAAGCTTTTTAATAAAGAATACATGAGCGAAAAAGAAATTGCCCAAAAAGTCAATTCCTTACTTGAAATCGTAGGGCTTGATCATAAAAACAAATCCTACCCAAGAGAACTGAGCGGAGGGCAAAAACAACGCGTTGCTATTGCTAGAGCCTTAGCTTTAAACCCAAAAATTTTACTTAGTGACGAAGCTACTTCGGCTCTTGATCCAAACACTACAAAAAATATTTTAGAGCTTATATCTAAAATCAATGCTGAATTTGGGATTACTGTTGTTTTAGTAACTCACGAAATGGATGTGGTAAAAGACATAGCTCAAAAAGCTTTATTACTTGAACATGGACAAATCATAGGAAGTGGAGCAATTGATGAGCTTTTTTTAAGGCCTAATGCCAAAATGAAAGAATTTTTAGGAGAAAGCGACTTCTTGCCTGAGCACGGACTTAATATCAAACTTTACTTTCCAAAAGAAGTTGCCCAAAATAGCGTCATTACTCATATGGCAAGAACTCTAAATATAGACTTTAACATAGTTTGGGGTAAAATAGAAAAACTGAATGGAAAAGCCTTGGGAAATTTAGTTATAAATATAAATGAAAAGGATAAAGACAAGGTTCTTGATTACATAGAAAAAAGTGGAGTATTATGGGAGGTGGCATCATGAATGAAGAAAACATCTCTATCATCAGTGCTTTTTTTAGTAGAATTTCTCAATTTTTTAATGAATTTTCTTGGCAGGATATTAAAGAAGTGAGTTTAAGTTCTATCACGAGTTTCAATGAAAATTATGAAAACATTTTAAAACCTGCGCTTAATGAAACAATTTATATGAGTTTAATGGCTGTACTATTTGGATTTTTATTGGCTATCATTCCTGGAATTTTACTTGCTATTTGGGATAAAAATGGAATTAAAGAAAATAAAATCGCTTATAGTATTTTAGATTTTATTACCAATATATTACGCGCCTTTCCATTTTTAATTCTTATAGTTGTTCTTTTACCACTTTCTAAAATCATAGTAGGCACAAGCATAGGTACAAATGCTGCCATAGTTCCATTAGCTATCGGAATAGCTCCTTATTTGGCAAAGATGCTTGAAAGCGCTTTTAAAGAAATAGACAAAGGAATCATAGAAGCTGCAAAAAGTTATGGTGCTAGCAATATTCAAATTATTTTCAAGGTTATCTTTAGTGAAGCTCTTCCTGCTATAATTAGCGGAATTACCCTAACTTTGATCTTTACCATTGGTTTTTCTGCTCTTGCTGGAACTGTCGGTGGAGGAGGATTAGGAGATGTAGCTATTCGCTATGGTTATGAAAGATTTAACAAAGAAGTTATGATTCAAACTGTAGTTATTTTACTTATATTAGTTCAATTAGTTCAAATTCTAGGTAATTTATTTTATACTTGGGCTAAAAATAGTAAAACTACATATATCATTGCCACTCTATTGATTTTACTTGGAGTTAGTATAGTTATCAATATAAACAATGATGAAAATTTCTTTTGGCAAGTAATTGTTTTTATCTTATTTTTAGGAAGTTTGCTTTATAAAGGTTTCAAAAAATAAGGAGATTATATCTCCTTTTAAGATAAATATAAGTTTTTTTAAGTAAAATTTAAACAAAAAATTAAAGGAATTAAAATGATGTATCAGATGCGTTAATCTGACTATCAACAAGTTTTTATATGCTTCTTCCTGATAGTCAGAGTGAATTTATTAAGATTAAAGCAAGCACAAAATGACTAAAAAGGAAAAAAATGAAAATCAAATCTTTATTTATAGCAAGTATTTTAACATTAAGTCTTAATGCAAATGCATTAGAAACCATCACAGTTGCAGCAACTCCCGTCCCTCATACTGAAATCCTAGAACAAGTAAAACCTGATTTAGAAAAACAAGGCTATAAACTTGAAATCAAAGAATTTACAGATTATGTTTTACCTAATCTAGCTGTTGATAACGGAGAAGCCGATGCAAATTTTTTCCAACACACTCCTTATTTGGAAGAATTTAATAAAAACAAAGGCACCAAACTTATCAAAGTAGCTGCCATACACATAGAACCTATGGCTGTTTACTCCAAGAAATATAAAAGTCTAGATGATATTAAAGAAGGGGTTAAAATCGCCATTCCAAATGATCCAACCAATGAAAGTAGAGCTTTAGATATTATTACAAAAAAAGGTTTGGTAAAATTTAAAGATAAGGCTTTAAAAACACCTCTTGATATTATAGACAATCCTAAAAAAATTAAATTTATAGAATTAAAGCCCGCACAACTTCCAAGAGCTTTAGATGATGTTGATTTTGCTGTAATTAATTCCAACTACGCTCTCTCTGCAAATCTAAATCCTGCAAAAGATAGCGTATTTATCGAAGATAAAGAAAGCCCGTATGCAAACATTCTTGTTGTAAGAGTGGGACATGAAAACGATCCAAAAATCAAAGCCTTAATCCAAGCTCTACAAAGTGATAAAATCAAACAATTTATCATAGAAAAATACAACGGATCTGTTTTACCTGCTTTTTAATTTTGTCCCTTACCTAGGGACTTTTTTCTTAAATACAAAGGAGTTTTTATGAATTTATTTAAAATTATTATACTCGCTTGCATTCTAAATTTATCTAGCCTATTTGCACAAAACATTACTATAGGAGCCACTCCAAATCCTTTTGGTAGCTTACTAGAACTAATGAAAGATGATTTTAAAAACAAAGGGTATGAGCTTAAAATAGTAGAATTTTCAGACTATATTTTGCCCAATCGTGCATTAGAGGAAAAAGAACTTGATGCAAATTTATATCAACACAAACCTTTTTTAGAAGAATACAACCTAAAAAAAGGTTCAAATTTAATTGCAACAACGCCTGTACTTATAGCTCCAGTAGGAGTTTATAGTAAAAAAATCAAAAATTTAGAAAATCTTAAAGAAGGTGCTAGAGTTGCTATACCTAATGATGCGACCAATGAAAGCAGAGCTTTAGAGCTTTTAGAGAAAGCAAAATTAATAGAGCTTAACAAAAATACTCTAAAAACCCCATTGGACATAAACAAAAATCCAAAAAAACTTAAATTTATAGAACTTAAAGCCGCACAACTTCCAAGAGCTTTAGATGATGTTGATATTGCTATAATTAATTCTAATTTCGCACTTGGAGCCGGTCTGAATCCAAGTAAAGATACTATTTTTAGGGAAGATAAAAATAGCCCTTATGTAAATTATGTTGTGGTACACTCAGAAGATAAAAATAGCGAAAAAACCAAAGTAATTGATGAAATTTTAAGAAGCGATAAATTTAAAGCCATCATTAATGAACATTATAAAGATATATTAATCCCAGCTTTTTAGGAGTATAATATGAATATTAAAAAAATATTTTTAAGTGTTTTATTTACAATTAGCCTTAGTTTTGGGGCGGATAAAACCATAATCATAGGTGCAACACCAACGCCTTATGCTGAAATTTTAAATTTCTCTAAACCCTTATTTCAAGAAAAAGGTTGGAAGTTAATAGTTAAGGAATTTAATGACTATAATATACCTAACATCGCTTTAAATGAAAAAGATTTAGATGCAAATTTATATCAGCATAAACCTTTTTTAGATGATTTTAATACCCACAAAGGAACAAAATTAAGTTCTTTAGGTGCTATTGTTTTAGTTCCTATGGCTATATATTCTAACTCCATAAAAGATATAAAAGACATTCCTAATGGTGCTAAAATCGCTATACCTAATGATGCTACCAATGAAAGCAGAGCTCTTGATTTACTAGCTAAAGCAAATTTAATAGAGTTTAAAAGTCAAAGCACCCTTAAAACCCCTATTGACATAAGTAAAAATCCAAAAAAACTTAAATTTATAGAGCTTAAAGCCGCACAACTTCCAAGAGCCCTAAATGATACTGATTTGGCTATTATTACCACAAACTATGCTCTTGGAGCAGGCTTAAACCCTTTAAAAGATGGTATTTTTATGGAAGATAAAGATAGTTTATATGCTATTGTTTTAGCTACAAGAAAAGGTGAAGAAACAAGTCAAAAAAGTCTTGTTATTAAAGAAATTTTAACAAGCGATAAAATTAAAAATTTTATCATAGAAAAATACAAAGGCTCTGTTATCCCTACTTTTTAACTCTATACAAAGCCTTCTAAAGGCTTTGTTAAACTTATAAAAGCTAAAATACTATTTATTGCATTATAATTCTTAGGATAAAAATGAAAATTATTTTTTTAACTTTTTTTATTGTGATAAATTATATCCAAGCAGCTAGTTTAGAAGAAATCAAAACAGCACTAGCTAAAGAATTTAGAAATAATTTTCCTAAAATTATAATTTCTCAAATTGATTTAAAAATAACATCATTGCCTAAAGATTTTGATCAATATGAATTTCTAAGAATCGCTAATGGGCGTTTTAATCAAGCACAAGGCTTTTTAAGGGCTGAATTTAAAACTCCGCAAAATATACAAAAAAATGTATTTTTTAGATATTTCATTCAAGCAAATTTAGAAGTTTTAAAAAGCGAACGCGCTATAAAAAGAGGAGATAAACTTGGAGCTTTTGACTATAAAAGCGTATTGATTGATTTTGATAAAGTTCCTTTAAATGCCTTAACCTTAGATGATGTAGATAATCTTGTAGCTAAAAGCAATATTAACAAAAACGCCATTTTAAGAGCAAATATGTTTAAAACCACAGCTTTAATACGCCGAAATGATCCTATAATCGGGATTTTAAGCGAAGCAAATGTTGATGTTTTAATCGAACTTGTGGCTTTGCAAAGTGCAAATATGGGCGAAAGGATTCGTGCAAAAAACAAAGAAGGTAAAGTTATGCAAGGCATCGTAGTGGGTAAAAATAGGATGATTATACAATGAAGGTTTTATTAGGAATTTCTGGTTCAAGCAGTGTCAATTTAGGCTTAAAATTATTAAAAAATCTAGAAAACCAATGCGAACTTTATTGCATTTTAACCCAAGGTGCAAAACTTAGCTTCAAAACTGAAAATCAAGCAAATTTAGAAGAAATTTGTCAAGAAAATTTTAAATACACTTATTTTTTAGATGATAAAAATTTAAGTCTAAGTGTAGCAAGTGGATCTTTTGGAATAGAAAAAACCATCATTGCTCCTTGTTCAATTTCAAGTTTAGCAAAAATTCACGCTGGTTTTGCAGACACTCTTTTAATGCGTGCTGCAGCAGTGGCCTTAAAAGAAAGAAAAAAACTTATCTTAGGCGTACGCGAAATGCCTTTTTCTACTTTAAATTTAGAACATATGTTAAAACTTAGCCAAATGGGAGTTATTATCGCCCCTCCTATTATCGCAAGCTATTCTAAAGCAAACAATCTAGAGCAAATGGAAAATTTTATCGCAGGTAAATGGTTAGATCTTTTAGAAATAAAACACAATTTATATGAAAAATGGCAAAATTTTTAGTTTAAATTTGTTATATTTTTAAAAAAAATTGGAGCAAAAATGACTTGTTTATATCCTGGGACTTTTGATCCTATTACCAACGGGCATTTAGATGTTATAAAACGGGCTTTAAAAATTTTTGATGAAGTCATCGTTGCCATAGCAAAAAGTGAACATAAAAAACCTTGCTATGATTTAGAAAAACGCAAAGAACTAGCCCTGCTCGCAACACAAAATTTAAAAAATGTTAAAATCATTGCTTTTGATAATTTACTTGTAGATTTAGCCAAAGAATTAAAAGTTAATACTATAATCCGTGGACTTAGAGCAGTGAGTGATTTTGAATACGAATTGCAAATTGGCTATGCAAATCACGCACTTTGGGAAGATATGGAAACCATTTATCTTATGCCAAGTCTAAAACATGCTTTTATTTCAAGTTCTATTGTGCGTTCTATAGTAGCACATGGGGGTGATGTAAGTTCTCTTGTTCCAAAAGAAATTCTACCTTTTTTAAAGGATCAATCTTGTATGTAGTTTTTGAAGGTATTGACTGCGTAGGAAAAAGTACGCAAATTTCACTTTTAAAAGAAATTTACAAAGATGCCATTTTCACACTCGAACCTGGCGGAACAGAACTTGGAAAACATTTAAGAGAAATTTTACTTAATAAAACTCATCCTATTAACAAAAGAGCTGAACTCTTGCTTTTTTTAGCTGATCGTGCTCAACATTTTGAAGAAATCTTAAAAACCAATCAAAACAAACTCATTATTAGCGATAGAAGTTTTATTTCAGGCATGGCTTATGCCAAAGATTTTGAAAACGATTTGCTTTTTGCTTTAAATAGTTTTGCTTTAGAAAATTTTTTTCCACAAAAAATTATCTTTTTAAAAGGAGATGCAAACCTTATCCAAGAACGCCTCAGTCAAAAAGAACTAGATAGTATAGAAAAACGTGGCATTGAGTATTTTTTAAGTGTACAGGACAAACTCGAAAAAGTGCTTCATTTTTTAAAAGAAAAAATTTCTGTAGAAATTTTAACACTTGACGCAAAAGAAAGTAAAGAAAAATTACACCAACAAATAAAGGAATTTTTACAATGATTAACGCTTTAAAAGGAATGAAAGATTTATTAGATAAAGATGCATATTATTATGAAAAAGTGATTAAAACCTGCGAAGAAGTAGCTAAAAACTATGGCTTTACTTTTATCAATACACCGCATTTAGAACTTTGCACCCTTTTTAAAAGAAGCGTAGGAGAAAGTTCTGATATAGTAGGTAAAGAAATGTATGAATTTATCGATAAAGGCGAAAATCATGTTTGCATGCGTCCTGAAGGAACTGCTGGGGTGGTGCGTGCCTATATAGAAAAAAAACTCGATAAAAACACTAGTGTGAAAAGATGGTTTTATCATGGTTCTATGTTTCGTTATGAAAGACCTCAAAAGGGTCGCTTAAGAGAATTTCATCAATTTGGAGTTGAAAGCCTTGGCATACCTAATGTTTATGAAGATGCAAGCATTATTTTAATGCTAGTAGAAATTTTCTCACGCCTTGGTATTGATTTTAAACTTCAACTTAATTCTTTAGGCTGCTTACAATGCTTGCCAAAATACCGCGATAGGCTCGTTGAATTCTTAGATTCCAAAGAAGGTTTTTGTGAAGATTGTTTGCGTAGAAAAAATTTAAATCCTATTCGTGTCTTAGATTGTAAAAATGAGCATTGTCAAAATTTGCTTGAAAATGCTCCGCTTTTGATCAATAATTTATGCACCTCTTGCCAAAAAGACTTTGAAACACTGCAACAAATTTTAAAGGATAATGGAGTTAAATTTGAGTTAGATTCAAAACTTGTGAGGGGTTTGGATTATTATTCTAAAACGGCTTTTGAATTTATAAGCGATGAAATAGGAGCAAAGGCTGCTATCGCAGGTGGAGGACGCTACGATAGACTTATAGAGTATTTAGGTGGAAAAAGTGGCTATGGTATAGGTTTTGCCATGGGTATAGAAAGAATTATAACTATTTTAGAACAAAAAGAAGAAAAGATTCAAAGAGAAGGAATTTATCTTTGTGCTATGGATGAAATTTATATCCAAAAACTTTTGCATATCGCTACAAATTTAAGAAAAGAATATAAAGTACTTTTAAGCTATGAAGCAAGAAAACTAGCCAAACATCTTGAAAACGCGGATAAAAATAATACTGAAATTTTTCTTTGCATGGGAGAAAATGAAGCACAAAATGAAAGTTTGTTTTATAAAAATTTAGCAAAAAAAGAAGAAAAAATGATTAAAATTTCAGACTTAAAGAAGGTTTTATGATGGATTATGGTATTGATATTTGGGGAAATGAAAATTTCATTATCAAAAATGGTAAAGTTTGTATCAATTACGAGAAAAAACCTGCTATTATTGATATAGTTAAAGAATTAAGAGATGATGGATACAAGGGGCCTTTACTTTTAAGATTTCCTCATCTTATCCAAAAACAAATTGAAAATATTTACGGAAATTTCAATAAAGCAAGAAAGGAATTTGGCTATAAAGGAGGATTTAACGCTGTTTATCCTTTAAAGGTCAATCAATACCCTGGTTTTGTAAAAAATCTTGTAAAACTTGGAAAAGACTATAACTATGGACTTGAAGCAGGTTCTAAGGCAGAGCTTTTACTCGCTATGGCTTATAATAACGAAGGCGCACCTATTACCGTAAATGGCTTTAAAGATAGAGAACTTATCAACATAGGCTTTATCGCAGCTGAAATGGGACATAATATCACTTTAACCATAGAAGGACTTAATGAACTTGAAGCTATCATAGACATAGCTAAAGAACGCTTTAAACCTAAACCAAATATAGGCTTACGTGTACGTTTGCATTCTGCTGGAGTTGGAATTTGGGCAAAAAGCGGTGGGATTAATTCTAAATTTGGACTTACATCCACTGAACTCATAGAAGCGGTAAATTTACTCAAAGAAAACAAACTTTTAGAACAATTTACCATGATTCACTTTCATCTAGGCTCACAAATTACCGAAATTCACCCCTTGAAAAAAGCCTTAAATGAAGCAGGAAATATCTATACAGAACTTAGAAAAATGGGAGCTAAAAATCTAAAAGCTATCAATCTTGGTGGCGGTTTAGCTGTGGAATACTCACAATTTAAAAATGAAAAAAGTAGAAATTACACCCTAAGAGAATACGCTAACGATGTAGTTTTTATCCTAAAAAACATAGCCGAACAAAAAAAAGATTTAGAGCCTGATATTTTCATAGAAAGTGGACGTTTTGTAGCAGCCAATCACGCTGTTTTAATCGCTCCTGTATTAGAACTTTTTTCTCAAGAATACGCAGAAAACAAACTCATACTTAAAAAACAAAATCCAAAACTTATCGATGAGCTTTATGATCTTTATAAAAGTATAAAACCTTCCAATGCTTTAGAATACTTGCACGATAGCATAGATCATTTAGAGAGTATTTTAACTCTTTTTGATTTGGGCTATGTGGATTTACAAGATCGTTCCAATGCTGAAATTTTAACTCATTTGATTACAAAAAAAGCCATCTTGCTTTTAGGCGATAAGCAAAATCCTGCGGATTTACTTGCCATACAAGATGAAGTGCAAGAAAGGTATTTGGTAAATTTTTCACTCTTTCAAAGCATACCCGATTTTTGGGGTTTAGAACAGAATTTCCCCATCATGCCACTTGATCGCTTAGATGAAGAACCGACACGAAGTGCAAGTATTTGGGATATAACCTGCGATAGCGATGGAGAAATTTCATACTCTAAAGATAAACCTTTATTTTTGCACGATGTAGATGTAGAAAAAGAAAATTATTTTCTAGGGTTTTTTCTTGTAGGTGCCTATCAAGAAGTACTTGGAATGAAACACAATCTTTTTACTCATCCTACTGAAGCTATTATAAGCATCAATGAAAAAGGCTATGAAGTCGAGGGGATTATAGAAGCGCAATCCATACTTGATACCTTAGAAGATTTAGACTATGATATACACGCTATCATGGATATACTTAATGAACGCATAAGTAATTCTAAGCTTGTAAATGATAAGCAAAAAAAGCATATTTTAGGCGAACTTTATCTTTTCTTAAATGATAATGGTTATTTAAAAAGCATAGGAGTTTAGATGAATTTTTGGGGTATTATAAAAGAAGATTTTTCTCAGCCAAAGGCACAAGATCCAGCTTTTAATTCTTGTATAGAACTTTTTTTTAATTACCCTGGAGTATGGGCTGTAGTAAATTACCGCTTTGCACATTTTTTTTACATAAGAAATTTTAAACGCATTGCTAGAATGATTAGCGGAATTTCACAATTCTTAACTGGGGTAGATTTGCACCCTGGAGCAGAACTTGGAAGGCGTATTTTTATAGATCATGCCAATGGAGTGGTTATAGGTCAAACAGCAATTATAGAAGATGATGTTTTAATTTATCAAGGCGTTACTTTAGGTGGAACAAGCCTTGAAAAAGGTACTAAACGCCATCCAACCATAAAAAAAGGAGTGATCATAGGCTCAGGCGCAAAAGTGCTTGGCAATATCACCATAGGAGAAAATGCCAAAATAGGCTCAAATGCTGTAGTGGTTAAAGATGTAGGTGCAAATTTAACTGCCGTTGGAATTCCTGCTTATATTATCGAAGAGCGTAAAAATAAAAACATTAGAGCCATAGATGCAAATTGCGATGACAAACTAGAAAAGTTAGAAAAGAAAATTTTAGAACTTGAAAATCTTATATTAAAACAACCTGAATCACAAAAATAATAATTTTTTATAATACATAAAATTATATGTATTATTATGCGTATTAATTTTTCCTAAAAATTAATACAAATTTTCACATTTATTGAAATTTACAACTCATTTTTAAATTAAATTTATTGTAAAAATGCAATTTTCTGCTAAAATTAAACAAAAATTATCAAGGATTGAAAAATGCTTACAAAAAGATCTCAAGTTTTAGAAGAATCTATCACTTTAGCTATCACTGCACTTGCCAATGAACTTAAAGCCAAAGGCGAGGATATCATTAGTTTTTCAGCGGGTGAACCTGATTTTGACACACCACAAACCATCAAAAATGCCGCTATAAGTGCTATTGAAAAAGGATGTGGAAAATACACTGCTGTTGCAGGAATTCCTGAAGTATTAAAAGCTATTCAAACCAAATTTAAAAAAGATAATAATCTTGATTATGAAACAAATGAAATCATCACCAATGTAGGCGCAAAACACTCTCTTTTTGAATGTATAGAATGCTTAGTAGAAAAAGATGATGAAGTGATTATCCCTAGTCCTTACTGGGTAAGCTATCCTGAAATGGTAAAATTTGCAGGTGGAAAACCTGTATTTATAGAAGGCTTAGAAGAAAATGGCTTTAAAATTACCGCTGAACAATTAAAAAAAGCTATCACAGCTAAAACCAAAGTTTTGATGCTAAATTCTCCTTCAAATCCTGTGGGATCGATTTATTCTAAAGAAGAATTAACTCAAATTGCTAAAGTTTTAGAAGGAACGCAAATTACTGTTTTAAGTGATGAAATGTATGAAAAACTTCGCTATGATGGTTTTGATTTTGTAGCTTTTGCAAGTGTAAGCGAAGATGCTTTAAAACGCACTGTGACCATTAACGGACTTAGCAAATGTGGAGCTATGCCAGGATGGCGTTTTGGCTATATGGCAAGCAAAAATAAAGCCCTAATTTCAGCTGTTAAAAGACTTCAAGGACAAAGCACTTCAAATATTTGCTCCATCACTCAACATGCAGCCATTCCTGCTTTAAATGGAGAATGTGATGAAGATATAGAAAAAATGCGTCAAGCTTTTGAAAAACGCCGTAACTTAGCCTTAGATATGCTTAAACAAATCCCAAAGATCAGTATTTATAAACCAGAAGGTGCTTTTTATCTTTTTGTAAATATACAAAAAATAGAAAAAGATTCTATGAAATTTTGCCAAAAATTACTTGAACAAGAAAAAGTTGCCGTTGTTCCAGGTATAGGTTTTGGAATGGATGGATATTTTAGGCTTTCTTATGCTACGAGCGATAAGCTTATCAAAAAAGGTTTAGAAAGAATAGCAAATTTCATTAAAAACTATAAATAATTCTAGGTTAAAGCCTAGAATTATTTAAGCAAATTAAAACCTTATAAAATCAAAATAAAATCAAGGCTTTTTAAGCACAGCATTTACCCTTTGAATACTATCTGATTTATTTAAACTCAATCTTATTATAGAATTTTCCAATCCACCTAAAGAATGCGCTACATTTGCCTCTAGGCCTATCATATCTAAAACATTTAATTCAAATTTTTCCTTTTCCACTTCAAACCAAATTTTACCGCTTAAAACTTGAACATGTATAGCAAAAGGAGCTTTATGCTCTTTCATCACGCTATCTTTAGCTAATAAAATTTGAATTTCTTTACCTTTTTCATTATCAATTAAAACATTGATTTTCACTTCTTTTGGGCTAAATTCCGCTCCATTCCATTGAATGATTTTCACAAAATCTCCTTTTTTAGTTTTATAAAACTATAGCAAAAGCCAAAATATAAATTATAAACTTGTGTTAATTTATTCTTCTTTCCACCAAAAATCCTGTTTAAATTTAGCTCCTACTTCATAAGCCTCGCCCATTTTTGGTGTGATAAGGGGTAAATCTAAATTTTCATAAAGAAATTTTACCACCTCATTCCATGCATGAGTTCCTGCTAAAAATCTCCCCCAATGTATAGGCATGACAGCTTTTGCATTAAGATCTTTTGCTTCTTTTAAAATTTGCTCAGGAAAAGAGTGTGAATATGGCCAGGCGATATTAAATTGTCCGCTTTCAAGACAAGCTAAGTCAAAATCTCCAAAATACTCACCTATTTTTTTAAAATGTGTAAAATACCCTCCATCTGCGCTAAAAAACACTCTCTTATCTACACTTAAAAATTCCATCACAAAAGAAGCCCAAAGGGTTTTGTTTTTACCATCTCCCCTGCTTGAACTGTGTTGTGCAGGTGTTGCAATGATTTTTAAATCACCAAATTCTATGCCGCTCCACCAATCAAGCTCTATGATTTTTTTCTCACTCACCCCATAGCTTTTTAGATAATTTCCCACTTTTAAAGGTGTGATAAAAAATCGTGCTTTTTCTTTTAAAGCTTTGACACTCTTAGCATCTAAATGATCAAAATGTGAATGCGTGATAATCACAGCAAAAATTTCATTAAAATCATTTACATTATAAACAGGAGCATTTTTAAAAGCCTTGTTAATAAAAGAAATAGGCGAAGCATGAGTGTTAAAAACAGGATCGATCAAAATTTTATATTCTTTAAAACTTATAAAAAGCGAAGAATGTCCAAGCCAAGTAATATGCGGAGTGCTAAAACCACTCAAATCAGGCTTGAAAAAAGGTAACTTAAAAGAAGGGATGGCATTTTTTGGATAAAGATAATAATACCTCAAAATTTCTTTAAAAGACACTTTAGGAGTTATAAGACTGTGCTCATTTTCATTAAGAAAAATTTCATATTTTTTACCCTGCACTTTTTTAGCTTTTGATCGTTGTGTATTGGAAATATCAAAGGTTTTAAATGATAAATTCAAATTTTTCCTTTTATGTTTATTAAGATTATATCTAAAAAGTTTTTAGATTAATTTTATTTTATTGCTAATTTTTTAGTTTGCTTACACTAAAATGAATTGTCTGATTTAAATTAGAACTTCAAAAAGAATTGGTTAAAAAATCAATGAAAAATTAGGTAGCAAGCTAATAAAAGAATTATACTTTACAGATTTTGTCATTTATTTAAAATTTTAAAAAATTTTCAAGCCTTTTAAAAAGGCTTGAATAGAGATTTTAAGATTACTCAACTTCAGCGTCGATTACATCGTCATCTTTTTTCTTTTTATCATTTGCTGTGTTTGGCTCATCTTTTTTATACATATTTTCAGCTAGTTTGTGAGAAACTTCACTTAAAGCTTTCATTTTGCTTTCAATCTCTTCTTTGCTTGCATTTTGATTTTTCAAAGTCTCACGCAAATCATCAAGAGCTTTTTGAATATTTTCTTTATCAGCAGCGGCAACTTTTTCACCCAACTCACTTAAAGATTTTTCTACTTGATGCGCCAAGCTATCAGCTGCATTTCTAGCATCTACAGCTTCTTTGCGTTTTTTGTCTTCTTCTTTGTGAAGTTCAGCATCTTTTACCATGTTATTAATCTCTTCCTCGCTAAGTCCGCTTGAACCTGTGATTTTGATCTCTTGAGCCTTACCTGTTGCTTTATCTTTTGCACTAACAGTTAAAATACCATTTGCATCGATATCAAAAGTAACTTCGATTTGTGGCATACCGCGTGGTGCTGGTGGAATTCCTTCAAGATTAAAATTTCCTAAAGATTTATTATCACGACTAAATTCTCTTTCCCCTTGTAAAACATTGATAGTTACAGCACTTTGATTATCTTCAGCGGTTGAGAAAACTTGCTCTTTTTTAGTTGGAATAGTTGTACCTTTTTCGATAATCTTAGTCATTACCCCGCCTAGAGTTTCTATACCCAAAGAGAGCGGTGTAACATCAAGTAAAAGCACATCTTTTACATCACCTTTTATAACCGCACCTTGAATCGCCGCACCGATAGCCACAACTTCATCAGGATTTACAGACTTATTAAGATCTTTATTAAAGGCTTTTTTCACTTCTTCTTGCACTAAAGGAACACGAGTAGAGCCCCCTACCATAACGATTTCTTTGATCTCATCTTTTTTAAGCCCTGCATCGCTTACTACTTCATTGATTTTAGTGATGGTTTCAGCCACTAAAGAATCAATCATACCTTCAAATTTAGCTCTAGTAAGTTTTTTAACCAAGTGTTTTGGGCCACTCGCATCAGCTGTGATAAATGGTAAATTAATTTCAGTTTCATTAGCTGAGCTTAATTCTTTTTTAGCATTTTCTGCTGCTTCTTTCAAGCGTTGCAAAGCCATAACATCATTTTTAAGATCTATGCCTGTTTCATCTTTAAATTCACTTGCTAGAAAATCGATAAGTTTATTATCAAAATCATCACCACCTAAGAAAGCGTTACCACCTGTTGCTAAAACTTCTACTACATTATCGCCAGTTTCAAGCACAGTAACGTCAAAAGTTCCCCCACCTAGATCATAAACCACAATTTTTTCACTATCTTTTTTATCAAGTCCGTAAGCTAGAGCTGCTGAAGTAGGCTCATTGATAATTCTTAATACATTAAGTCCTGCGATAGTTCCTGCTTCTTTTGTTGCTTTTCTTTGTGCATCGTTAAAATACGCAGGCACAGTAATAACCGCATCTACAACACTCTCGCCCAAAAAAGCTTCAGCATCTTCTTTTAGTTTCATTAAAACTTTCGCTGAAATTTCTTGCGGAGTATAAATTTTCCCTGCAATTTCAATAGCACAAGCACCATTTCTTTCAGTAATATGATAAGGAAGTCTATTTTTAGCTTCTTTAGCCGCATCTTCATTGATCATTAAACCCATAATTCTTTTGATAGAATAAATGGTTTTTTCAGGGTTGGTTACCGCTTGGCGTTTTGCACTATCGCCTACTAAAACTTCGCCTTTATCTGTAAAAGCTACCACTGAAGGAGTTGTGTTTTTTCCTTCTTTGTTTGGGATTACTTTGCTCTCGCCGCGTTCATACACAGCAACACAAGAATTGGTTGTTCCTAAATCTATACCTATAACTTTACTCATTTTTTATCCTTTTATTAAAATTTATTTTGCTACACTAACTTTGGTTGGGCGGATCACGCGATCGGCTATTTTATAACCTTTTTGAAGCACTTGAACCACTTCACCACTTTGATGGTTTTCACTATCTACATGAAACATTGCTTCGTGTAAATTAGGATCAAACTCTTTTTCATCTTTGATAAGAGCCACCCCATGTTTTTCAAGTTTTTTAAGAAATAAATCTAAAGTATTTTGCACTCCTTCTTTGATTTTTAAGCTAATTTCATCTTGGCATTCGACATTAACAGCAGCTTCTAAAGCATCTAAAACATCGAGCAAATCCTTAGCAAAGCTTTCATTTGCATAAGCCATAGCGCTTAACTTTTCTTTTTCCATTCTTTTTTTAATATTTTCAAATTCAGCGTTTGCACGCATATATTTGTCTTTTAATTCATCATAGTCTTTTTGCAATTTGTTTTGCTCAACATCTTCGATATTTTGCAAATTCTCATCTTGCAAATGTTCAGAATTTTCTGCGTTTTCGTTTTCAAATTCTTGCTTTTGCTCGCTCACGCCGCCTCCTTTATGTATTGTAATATCTTTTTATAATCCGTATAAACACTACCTGCTAAGATAATATTTACATCTTCGCCCAAAAACTGCGCATCCACCTTAAGCCCCATAAAACCTTCTTTAAATAAAGGTTCAAATTCAAGACTTTCTTTAAAATGACGGTGAATTTGACAATCTAAGAGCTTAACAAATTCATCATTTTGATAAATTTGATAAGCTCTTTCTTCATTGCTTCTATAGCAAATCAAATTTTGTCTTAAGCTAGCTATTTTTTCTACAAGATCTATAAAATGAACTCTCAAAGCTATTTTTTCTATACTAGAAAGATCAAGCCCTATAAGACTTTGTAAAAAATTCCACGCTTCTTTTTCATATTTTAAAACGAGCTCTTCTTCTTTAAAATCAAGTACTATAAACTTAGCATTTAGATCAAGTACTTCTTTAAGTACTAAACTTCTACCTCCATAAACAAGACAATAAATTTCAAATTCTTTACTTAACTCTTTCAAAAAGCTTTCGTTTTTGATATGGATATTTTTATCTTGTTCTTTTTCCCAAAAACTTTGCCAATAATTTTGCATCGTTAAAATAGTAGGAATTCTACCACTACTTATATGAAGCTGAGTGATCAAACCCTCATCGCTAAGTCTTTTAAGATAAACGCGTATAGTCGAAGCAGGTATACAAAGGTTTGAATTTAATTCATTAGAACCAATAGGTGCATTATCCAAAAGATAAGTTTGGATAATAGACTCTAAAATCAAATCCTTTTTATCTCGACTTTTCATCATGTTTTCCTTTAAAGCTAGCACTCTATTTTTTGATTGCTAGAAGTATTATACAACATTGAGTGTTATTTTGTCAAGTATAAATATAAAAAAATATACTTAATTTTATTTAGTCTATATAACTAAAGTTTTATTAGTTACTTTTTTATAAGGATAGGATATATTTCAAGATTGGTAAACAGAGTGATAATTAGATAAGAAATTTTAAATAGATTCGATAATTTAACTTTTTTAAAAGCACAAGATGCTATAAACAAAAAACCAAAGAAGCCTTTACAAGCTCTTTGGCTTTTCTATCAAAGCTTAAAAACTACCATTAATGGAAATATATATTCTTCTTCCTTCTTCTATGCGATTGTAAGTATTGACCCAAGTAGTAGTACCGCTATTTTGATAAGATTCCCAACCATCTGTAAAACTTTTGTTAAAAAGATTATAAATAGCTGCGTTGATACTCCATTGCTTATTGATATCATAACGCACACCCATAGAAGCTAAAAAGATATCCTTATAATATTCCCTATTTATATTAGTATCACCCATATAGCGATCTATTTGCCATTCGCCTTTTATCCAAGGGGTAATTTTATTATAGAAGCTGTATTCAGTTTTCAACATAATATTATGTTTTAAACTATCCTGCTCAGGTTTACCTATCACACTTTTATCTTGTGCTTCTTTAACCTCACTATCAAGATAAGTATAAGCAAAATTTACATTTAAATTATCAAGAGGGCTTATCCCTGCTCCAAGCTCTACACCTTTGTACTCAACCTTACCATGATTGATCGCTCTAAAACATCTATCAGCATTACAAGTACCAATTCCTGGAATCATATTGCCTTTATCATATCTTTGGGTTGAAATTTTATCTTTAAAATTTGTTAAAAAACCTGTTGCTGAAACATAAAATAAATCATTATTATAAATAGCTGCTATTTCATAATTTAAAGATGTCTCTTCTTTTAAATCAGGATTTCCATATATAGGGAATCTACCTTGACCACTATAATTATAAGCTCCATTTATCAAACGATTTGCATAAGGAGTCCTAAAACCCGTAGATACACCGCCTTTTAAAGTAAGTTCATCGGTAGGATTATAAACCAAATAAGCTCTTGGCGAAATATTATTTCCAAAAATTTCATGATGATTATATCTTGCTCCAAAAGTAAATCTTAAATCATCTTTTATACTATACTCATCCTCTGCAAATATTGCCAATAAATACTGATCAAAATTAGTAGGATTAGCTATTTTATCTTGCATTTTTTCAAGCCTATATTCACCGCCTACGCTTAAAATATGACTTTGTCCTAGAGGAATAACAGACTTAGTATCTAAGATAATATCTTCTGCGACTATATCCCTATTTTCTCCCAAAAACGGCTGCGTGGCTTGTCCTACGACTTCACGGCCGTTATTGCTTACTCTATTATACTGCAAACCAGAAGTGATAGAAAAGTTTTCATAAACACCCTCATGACTTAAATAAGTCACAAATTTATCAACTTCCATTATATCAGTATAACCACCTATTAAGCTACCTTTATCACCTGGTTTTGTAATAGTTCCTAATTGACCTTTTTTATTATCATAATGATTTCTTGAAAAATCTATATCAAATATAAAGGTATTATAATCATTAGCTAAATAACTAATTCTTGTTCCTATGTTAAAATTATTTGCCTTTGTAGGACTTTGAGCTTGATCTCCTGGAACTCTTTGTCCACTTCCATTTGTAAATTCAACATTAGATTGCTGTCTGTAAAATTCTCTAAAACGAAGCGTTAGACCTAATTTATCATTCATCAAAGGACCACTAGAATAAATACTTGCTCCATAAGTATTGCCCCAGTCTTTATTTTCATTTAAAAGAGCATCCAAACTTACAGAAGTTTCCCATTTATCACTCACTTTTTTGGTAATGATATTTACCACCCCACCTAAAGCTTCAGAGCCATATAAAGTACTCATAGGACCTTTTATAACTTCTATCCTTTCTATACTAGAAATCGGAGGTAAGAAAGAATTTGAATTTCATTAAAACCATTAGGGCCCACCTCTCCGCCAATACCCTGACGACGCCCATCAATCAAAACCAAAGTATATCCAGTAATACCCCTCATAGTGATATTATAAGAACCTGTTTTTCCCTTGCTAGCATATAAATCAACACCTGGGATGTCTGCAATAGCTTCTGCAATATCTCTATAAGGCTTACTTTGCAATTCTTTTTTAGTGATAACATTGATGGTAGCAGGAGCTTCTTTAATATCTTGAGCAAATCCAGAAGCACTAATGATCGAACTGTCTAGCTCTACATTTTGCGATATAGCATTAGAAGCCAAAAGGCCAATGGCACAAACTGATAGACATATTTTTTTCATTTTTCTCCTTTTGTTAAATATTGATTTAGAAATCAAAATATTATGATAATAATTATTAATTTAAGATAAATTTTGTATCAATTGTGATAATTAGTATTAATTAAAAATTTATTTTTTCTTGCTATAATTCTTGAAAAATAAGCTTTTTAAAGAAATAAGTAGAAAAATAAAAATACCTATATATATAGAGTATACTTTGGGTATTTTATTGCTATTTTCTCTATAGTTTTTATTAAACAAAAAATAGAAATTAAAATCATAAATGGAGTAAAAATGAAAGCATTTATAAGCAATCATAAAAATCAATCTTCTCTTATCACTTTATTTGTTTTTACACCTTTATTTTTTGTTTTTCTTTATTATAAAAATTTTTTACACATACAACCCAATGACACTATTAAAGAAAATAAATTTAATATAGCGATAAAACATTTTGTACAAAATTCCTCCGATATAAAACCGACACAGCCAATACAAACTATACAAGAACCTTCTAGCATACAACCCGAAGAATCTGTACGAGAAATAATCAAAAAAACAAAAACAAGAAAAGAAAAACCTATCACCAAACCTAAAAAGGCAATTCCCTCAATAAACCCTAAAACAATAAGTCAACCCAAAAAAGATACAAGCTCGCAACAACCGATCGTGCAGCAACAAACCCCGCAAACCAACTCTCATCAAAGCGTATCTTTAACTAGCAATAGCGAGCTTTTAAAAGAAATAAAATCAGCAATAGATGAAGCCTTAATTTACCCTAGACAAGCTAGAAAAATGCGTATGAGTGGGGAAGTTCTTGTAGAATTTACTTGGACGAAAGAAAAGAAATTAGAAAATTTAAAAATACTTAAACCTTCAAAATATGATTTTCTAAATAAAAGTGCTTTAGAAACTATACGCATAGCTTCTAAAAAATTTCCACAATATGAAAAAACTTTTCATATAAAAATACCATTGGTATATAAATTAAGCTAAATCTTTCACAATATACTCTATTTTTAATGCAAATCACTCCAGCTTTGCTAACGCTTAGAAGTAGAAGCTTCCTAGCTAAAGCTAACTAGTATTAGCTAATTCGAAAGGCTTTGAGTTTATAGTCCTCAAGGCTAATTCCTAACCCAAACGACTTTAATCCACGCTTTAAGATATTATTTGCAGCATTAATATCTCTATGTAAAGTATTGCCACATTTTTCACAAAGATACACTCTATCTTTCAACATAAGATTTTTTTTGATATTTCCACATACACTACAAGTTTTGCTTGTATATTGTGGATTGACTTTTATAAAGAATTGGCCATTATGCTTTGCTTTATACTCTAGATATTGAGAGAATTGATAGAATGAAATATTAAGAATAGATTTATTTAAACCACTTTTAGCTTTTATATTCTTTAATTTAGCTCTTTTAGACATATTCTTAATTTGCAAATCTTCAACTGCTAGCAAGTCAAATTCTTGTATGAGTTTTGAAGTTATCTTGTGATAACTATCCTTTTTGATATTTGAACTTTTTTCATAGATTTTATTTAATTTTAATTGTGTTTTTTTGAAATTATGGCTTAACTTTATTTTCTCCTTTTTTATTTTTAATATTCTCTTGCTTTGTTTTCTTTGTAATCTTTTAAATGCTAAATCATATTTAGCTCTACTAAGTAGCTTTGAGTTAGTAGCTATTAACTCTCCACTGCTTAAGGTAATCTCATTGATATTTAAATCAATGTCAACTGCTTTTTTAATATCAAAATCTTTGCTAGATATTAAAGAAACATTTGATTCATCATAAATGATACTAAAAGCTAAATAGTATTTATTGTGATTTTTGATAATAGTGATTTGATTAAACTTATAAGTATTTGGTAAATCTCTGTGATAACGCATTTTAAAAAATGTATTCATAAGTCTAAATATCTTAAACTTAGTAGTATCACTATCTTTGATTTTGTAGGCTTGATTATTCCAATTAAAGCTTTGCTTTGCAAATTTAGAGTTTTTAAATTTGGGAAAGCCTTTGTTTTTATCTCTAATTGCTTGCTCTAAGGCACGAGAAGATTAATCCTTGCTTGTTGGGTTACAACACTTTTATAGCTTAATTCTCTTGCTTTTATAAGGCTAGTTTTATTGATTATCTATCTTACTTGCCTTTAAATAACTTCTATCTTTTTTATCTAAATTCTTATTTTTATCCCACTGCTCTTGCTGTAAATTTAAACAAATATTATAGGCTTGATATAGATGAAACATTGATGATTAATAAGCTTTTGTTGTTCTTTGTTTAGGTAGAATTCTATATTTAAAACCTTTGGTTATTTGCATTGCTTTGTTCCATTAGGGCTTTTTTTCTTTTTGGTTATATATTTTTTCTTAGGGTAATTATCTTCTATGCCTTGATTTTCTACATATTTTTTAAGAGTTTCTAGCATTATTCCGCATAGGTATTCTATAAAAAATTACTGATTATGTCAAATACCTAACTAGAGCCATACAACTAACACTGTAAGCAATTCATCTCCCACTTAAGAAGTGAGAGTTTTATTGAATAAAAAAAGATAAATTTAAAGCAAGCAATCTTTTTTTAGACAACACTTAAACCCTTGCATGTATTTACAGCAATATTTATTTCATCATAAACAACCCCCAACCCATAAAACCTCAATAAACACTATAAAATAAAAGTATTTGTAAAGAACAAGCAAACAATAAATCTCAATCACTCAGACAAAAACAATCTCAACCGACCCATAAAGCAATAAATCAAGCAAGCATAATTAATTTAATTGATTAAACTAATAAATTTAATTTATAAGATTAACAATAAAAAACCATAAATTAACCAAGCTAATCCCACCCAAACCCAAACAAGCCATAAATTACACACACTTTTTTACAAACATCAATTAAATAGCAAGACCATCGATGATAAAAAATTTATCTCAAGTATAACATTCATTCTCGCCAACAAGAATAAACAATCATAGTCTATCCACCCTAACCCAACATTAACCCCTAACCCAACCAAGAAGTGTATAACAACCCCAACCCATAAACCTCAATAAACACTATAAAATAAACTTGAGTGATTAAAAATCCAACCCAATTATTGAACAAACCCAACCTACATAATAAAATATAAACTAGACATATAAAGAACAATTGACACATAAAAATAGATTGAATAAATAAACCTATACAAGTAAACATAAAGATTAATTATTGATACAAAAGATTCAATAAATAAAAAGAATAATTGAGATATAAAAACATATAAACTAAACAACTCAAACAACCATTAAATTAACCCAAGCCAATCAACAACCATAGCTAAGCTGACAACACAACAAATCAATTTAAATATAAAACTACAAATTAAATCAACCCAAGCTAATTAAACCTATAAACATAAAAAATAATTAAATATAAAAACAACGATTGACATATAAAAACTAAGATTTTAAATCTATAAGAATAAGATAAAGCAGAATTAACAAGTCCGCAATGAGCTACTTTCCCCCTGCCAGTAAGGCGTAGTATCATCACCCACGATGTGCTTAGCTTCTTGGTTCGGGATGGAGCAAGGCGTTTCCACATCTGTATAATCACGGACATTGTTATTTAAATATTCTTTGAAAAATTGAATTTAAGAATAAAACTTAATCTTTTATTCTCTTTCTTCTTTTCTTATCTTTTATCTTTGATAAGTTTTTATATAGAATACTTAAAAAACAATGTTAAGAGCAAGTTCTAATACAAACTTTACTTGAAAGATTTCTATTAAACTCTAAATATTATCTATATTCAAAGTCTTCTTAAAAACCTTAACAAGGAAGTGATGCTTTATTAAAGATAAGCCAAACGCTCTATTAGTACTGGTCAGCTAAAGGACTTTCATCCATTACACACCCAGCCTATCAAACTAGTAGTCTTCTAGAGAGCTTAGAGAAGATTCATCTTAGAGTTGGCTTCACGCTTAGATGCTTTCAGCGTTTATCCTTTCCAAACTTAGCTACGCTGCGATGCTCTTGGCAGAACAACAGCTACACCAGTGGTTTGTTCAACCCGGTCCTCTCGTACTAGGGTCAAATCTCTTCAATCTTCTTACGCCCACGGCAGATAGGGACCGAACTGTCTCACGACGTTCTGAACCCAGCTCGCGTACCGCTTTAAATGGCGAACAGCCATACCCTTGGGACCTGCTCCAGCCCCAGGATGCGATGAGCCGACATCGAGGTGCCAAACCTCCCCGTCGATGTGAGCTCTTGGGGGAGATCAGCCTGTTATCCCCGGGGTACCTTTTATCCTTTGAGCGATGGCCCTTCCACACAGAACCACCGGATCACTAAGACCGACTTTCGTCTCTGCTTGACTTGTATGTCTTGCAGTTAAGCTGGCTTATACCTTTATACTCTACGAACGATTTCCAACCGTTCTGAGCCAACCTTTGTAAGCCTCCGTTATTATTTGGGAGGCGACCGCCCCAGTCAAACTACCCACCAGACATTGTCCCACTTGAGGATAACTCAAGCTGGTTAGCTACCCAAATAAGAAAGAGTGGTATCTCAACAATGGCTCATATACAACTGGCGTCATATACTCAAAGCCTCCCACCTATCCTGCACATTCTTATCCAAGTAGCAGTGTCAAGCTGTAGTAAAGGTCCACGGGGTCTTTCCGTCTTGCCGCGGGTAGGAGGAATTTTCACCTCCACTACAATTTCACTGGATCCCTCTTTGAGACAGCTCCCATCTCGTTACGCCATTCATGCAGGTCGGTATTTAACCGACAAGGAATTTCGCTACCTTAGGACCGTTATAGTTACGGCCGCCGTTTACTCGGGCTTCGATCAAGAGCTTCGCTAATGCTAACCCCATCAATTAACCTTCGAGCACCGGGCAGGCGTCACACCCTATACATCCTCTTACGAGTTAGCAGAGTGCTGTGTTTTTGGTAAACAGTCGGGAGGGACTCTTTGTTGTAAGTTTCCTTGCTTTCGGAGTAAATCCTAATACAAAGCTAACCACACCTTATACCGAAGATACGGTGCTATTTTGCAGAGTTCCTTAAAGAGAGTTCTTCCACGCGCCTTAGAATACTCATCCCACCCACCTGTGTCGGTTTACGGTACGGGCAACATTAGCTAAACTTAGAAACTTTTCTTGGCTCGACGGCATCAGGGGTTCTTCTATCCATCCGAAGACTTCAAAAAGCCTTTCAGTTCTCGGAGTATTGTTATACGGATTTGCCTGTACAACCTCCTACGACCTTAGACTAGCACTTCCATCCGCTAGCCCCCTTAGCCCTAAGCGTCCTTCCATCGCACACTAATGTTGGTATTGGAATATTAACCAATTTGCCATCGTCTACCCCTTTCGGACTCGACTTAGGACCCGACTAACCCTACGATGACGAGCATCGCGTAGGAAACCTTGGGTTTACGGCGTTAATGATTCTCACATTAATTATCGCTACTCATGCCTGCATGCTCACTTCTATTCGCTCCAGCACTCCTTACCGGTATACCTTCGACGCAAATAGAACGCTCTCCTACCACTTAGTAAACTAAGTCTACAGCTTCGGTACTTACTTTAGCCCCGTTATATTTTCCGCGCAAAATCACTAGACCAGTGAGCTATTACGCTTTCTTTAAAGGATGGCTGCTTCTAAGCCAACCTCCTGGTTGTTTAAGTAACTTCACATCGTTTTCCACTTAAGTAAGATTTAGGGACCTTAGCTGGTAGTCTGGGTTGTTTCCCTCTTGACGACGGATTTTATCACTCGCCGCCTGACTGCTGTGATTACATATAAGGTATTCGGAGTTTGATAGGGTTTGGTACATTGGTGTATGCCCTAGCCCATTCAGTGCTCTACCCCCTTATATTACGACACAACGCTATACCTAAATATATTTCGGAGAGAACCAGCTATCACGAAGTTTGATTGGCCTTTCACCCCTATCCACAAGTCATCCCGGGGCTTTTCAACGCCTATGGGTTCAGTCCTCCACTAGTTCTTACACTAGCTTCAACTTGCTCATGGATAGATCACTTCGTTTCGGGTCTGCAGCATCTGACTAAGCGCCCTATTCAGACTCGCTTTCGCTACGGCTTCGCGTTTGCTTAACCTTGCCAGACACCACAACTCGCAGGCTCATTATGCAAAAGGCAGTCCATCACCCTGTATTGCTACATAGGGCTCTGAATGATTGTAAGCAAATGGTTTCAGGTTCTATTTCACTCTGATCACCTCAGTTCTTTTCACCTTTCCCTCACGGTACTTGTGCACTATCGATCTGGTATTAGTATTTAGGGTTGGATCGTGGTCGACCCGGATTCAGACAGGATTCCTCGTGTCCCGCCCTACTCAGGATACTGCTAGCTAAGGTTTGTTTTTCGCATACGGGACTATCACCCTCTATGGTTATACTTTCCAGAATGTTCTGCTAAACTTACCTCTTGCACATTGCAGTCCTACAACCCCCAGTGCAAGCACTGGGTTTGCCCTCTTGCGCTTTCGCTCGCCGCTACTGACGCAATCTCTATTGATTTCTTTTCCTGAGGGTACTAAGATGTTTCAATTCCCCTCGTTCGCTCCTATATAGGTAATGTATATCTCTATACATTGGGTTGCCCCATTCGGAAATCTACGGATCAAAGCTTCTTGACAGCTCCCCGTAGCTTATCGCAGTCTAGTACGTCCTTCATCGCCTTTACCAGTCAAGGCATCCACCATTCGCTCTTAGTAGCTTACCTTTTTTACCTTTTATTATTGATTCTAAAACGCATCACTTCCTTGTTAAAGTTTTTATGATAAGACTTCTTTATCTTAAGACGGAAAGCATTCAAACACTTAATATAAAACTAAATGATTTAGTCTCAACTAAGCAGTGAGTTTGAAACTTGTCTTTAATTTATAATCCTTAAATCTAATATTCTCTTTATTCATAGAAGAGAAGACAGCTAAAAGTAAGTTAAACTAAAGAAAAGATAAATAGGTTTTATCCTTTAACAAGTCCTGTAAAATTGTTTTTATTAAAACTTGCTTGTGACTCTTAACAATGATAATTAAAAAGAACATTTAGGTTTAAAACCTAAAGGAAGTATATATATTAACATAATCATTATAAATATAAATGCATAATGTATATGCTACTTATATCTATTAAAGTATATTCTTTTATAGTTAAAGATAAAAAATAAATCTAAGTATAGAGTTTATATTTTATATTTAATCTATTTTATATACTTGCTTTAGATTTTAAAGCTTCTTTATTCAAATCTTTTTTATGGTGGGCCTAACAAGACTTGAACTTGTGACCTCACCCTTATCAGGGGTGCACTCTAACCAGCTGAGCTATAGGCCCTTAATAAATGGTGGAGAATAGCGGGATCGAACCGCTGACCTCCTGCGTGCAAAGCAGGCGCTCTCCCAGCTGAGCTAATTCCCCATAAACAATTAGCTTTATCATCAATCTTTGAAATCTAAACAAGAATCAATTGAGTTTATATATTGAAGTAATAGTTGTGAGACTTATTACTTTGTACTCTAGAAAGGAGGTGATCCAACCGCAGGTTCTCCTACGGTTACCTTGTTACGACTTCACCCCAGTCGCTGATTCCACTGTGGACGGTAACTAGTTTAGTATTCCGGCTTCGAGTGAAATCAACTCCCATGGTGTGACGGGCGGTGAGTACAAGACCCGGGAACGTATTCACCGTAGCATGGCTGATCTACGATTACTAGCGATTCCGGCTTCATGCTCTCGAGTTGCAGAGAACAATCCGAACTGGGACATATTTTATAGATTTGCTCCACCTCGCGGTATTGCGTCTCATTGTATATGCCATTGTAGCACGTGTGTCGCCCTGGGCATAAGGGCCATGATGACTTGACGTCGTCCACACCTTCCTCCTCCTTACGAAGGCAGTCTATTTAGAGTGCTCGGCCGAACCGTTAGCAACTAAATACGTGGGTTGCGCTCGTTGCGGGACTTAACCCAACATCTCACGACACGAGCTGACGACAGCCGTGCAGCACCTGTCTCTAAGTTCTAGCAAGCTAGCACCCTCTTATCTCTAAAAGGTTCTTAGGATATCAAGCCCAGGTAAGGTTCTTCGCGTATCTTCGAATTAAACCACATGCTCCACCGCTTGTGCGGGTCCCCGTCTATTCCTTTGAGTTTTAATCTTGCGACCGTACTCCCCAGGCGGTACACTTAATGCGTTAGCTGCATTACTGAGATGACTAGCACCCCAACAACTAGTGTACATCGTTTAGGGCGTGGACTACCAGGGTATCTAATCCTGTTTGCTCCCCACGCTTTCGCGCCTTAGCGTCAGTTGAGTTCCAGCAGATCGCCTTCGCAATGGGTATTCTTGGTGATATCTACGGATTTTACCCCTACACCACCAATTCCATCTGCCTCTCCCTCACTCTAGACTATCAGTTTCCCAAGCAGTTTAATGGTTAAGCCATTAGATTTCACAAGAGACTTGATAATCCGCCTACGCGCCCTTTACGCCCAGTGATTCCGAGTAACGCTTGCACCCTCCGTATTACCGCGGCTGCTGGCACGGAGTTAGCCGGTGCTTATTCCTTAGGTACCGTCAGAATTCTTCCCTAAGAAAAGGAGTTTACGCTCCGAAAAGTGTCATCCTCCACGCGGCGTTGCTGCGTCAGGGTTTCCCCCATTGCGCAATATTCCCTACTGCTGCCTCCCGTAGGAGTCTGGACCGTGTCTCAGTTCCAGTGTGACTGATCATCCTCTCAGACCAGTTAAGCGTCATAGCCTTGGTAAGCCATTACCTTACCAACTAGCTGATACTATATAGTCTCATCCTACACCGAAAAACTTTCCCTACTCAACTTGTGTTAAGCAGGAGTATAGAGTATTAGCAGTCGTTTCCAACTGTTGTCCTCTTGTGTAGGGCAGATTAACTATACCTTACTCACCCGTGCGCCACTAATCCACTTCTAGCAAGCTAGAAGCTTCATCGTTCGACTTGCATGTATTAGGCACGCCGCCAGCGTTCACTCTGAGCCAGGATCAAACTCTCCATAAAAATTATAGATAGTTTAATCTTTTTCTTCAAAGAAAAAGTTATGAAAGATTAAAAGAAAAACTTTTAATCTTTTTAATTATTAGATTGAATAGATTTTACATAATTACTTATGCCTAAATCTTTCTGGCTCAATCGATCACTTATTTAGATTTCAAAGATTGACTAATAAGATTTGAATAACAATACTAAGTTAAAAGAACAAAACAAAAAATCATTTTTAAAAGAAAAGTTTTTAAATTAAAAAACAAGATTTATAAAAAAGCTTTTAGTTTATAAGACAAAAACCAAAAGAGTTAATTTATAAAATCTACTAAGCTAGTGAAACTTTATAATTTAAAAGATTTTAAGTCCTTTTTTCAAAAAAAGGAAATGAAAGTATAACCAATTAAACTTAAAAGGGGATTAAACAAAGGATTAAATAGTATAAATATTTGTGTAAGTATTTATAT
>NZ_MJXQ01000030.1:0-293202 GCF_001762865.1 Campylobacter sp. BCW_6468 | reverse complement strand
ATATAAATACTTACACAAATATTTATACTATTTAATCCTTTGTTTAATCCCCTTTTAAGTTTAATTGGTTATACTTTCATTTCCTTTTTTTGAAAAAAGGACTTAAAATCTTTTAAATTATAAAGTTTCACTAGCTTAGTAGATTTTATAAATTAACTCTTTTGGTTTTTGTCTTATAAACTAAAAGCTTTTTTATAAATCTTGTTTTTTAATTTAAAAACTTTTCTTTTAAAAATGATTTTTTGTTTTGTTCTTTTAACTTAGTATTGTTATTCAAATCTTATTAGTCAATCTTTGAAATCTAAATAAGTGATCGATTGAGCCAGAAAGATTTAGGCATAAGTAATTATGTAAAATCTATTCAATCTAATAATTAAAAAGATTAAAAGTTTTTCTTTTAATCTTTCATAACTTTTTCTTTGAAGAAAAAGATTAAACTATCTATAATTTTTATGGAGAGTTTGATCCTGGCTCAGAGTGAACGCTGGCGGCGTGCCTAATACATGCAAGTCGAACGATGAAGCTTCTAGCTTGCTAGAAGTGGATTAGTGGCGCACGGGTGAGTAAGGTATAGTTAATCTGCCCTACACAAGAGGACAACAGTTGGAAACGACTGCTAATACTCTATACTCCTGCTTAACACAAGTTGAGTAGGGAAAGTTTTTCGGTGTAGGATGAGACTATATAGTATCAGCTAGTTGGTAAGGTAATGGCTTACCAAGGCTATGACGCTTAACTGGTCTGAGAGGATGATCAGTCACACTGGAACTGAGACACGGTCCAGACTCCTACGGGAGGCAGCAGTAGGGAATATTGCGCAATGGGGGAAACCCTGACGCAGCAACGCCGCGTGGAGGATGACACTTTTCGGAGCGTAAACTCCTTTTCTTAGGGAAGAATTCTGACGGTACCTAAGGAATAAGCACCGGCTAACTCCGTGCCAGCAGCCGCGGTAATACGGAGGGTGCAAGCGTTACTCGGAATCACTGGGCGTAAAGGGCGCGTAGGCGGATTATCAAGTCTCTTGTGAAATCTAATGGCTTAACCATTAAACTGCTTGGGAAACTGATAGTCTAGAGTGAGGGAGAGGCAGATGGAATTGGTGGTGTAGGGGTAAAATCCGTAGATATCACCAAGAATACCCATTGCGAAGGCGATCTGCTGGAACTCAACTGACGCTAAGGCGCGAAAGCGTGGGGAGCAAACAGGATTAGATACCCTGGTAGTCCACGCCCTAAACGATGTACACTAGTTGTTGGGGTGCTAGTCATCTCAGTAATGCAGCTAACGCATTAAGTGTACCGCCTGGGGAGTACGGTCGCAAGATTAAAACTCAAAGGAATAGACGGGGACCCGCACAAGCGGTGGAGCATGTGGTTTAATTCGAAGATACGCGAAGAACCTTACCTGGGCTTGATATCCTAAGAACCTTTTAGAGATAAGAGGGTGCTAGCTTGCTAGAACTTAGAGACAGGTGCTGCACGGCTGTCGTCAGCTCGTGTCGTGAGATGTTGGGTTAAGTCCCGCAACGAGCGCAACCCACGTATTTAGTTGCTAACGGTTCGGCCGAGCACTCTAAATAGACTGCCTTCGTAAGGAGGAGGAAGGTGTGGACGACGTCAAGTCATCATGGCCCTTATGCCCAGGGCGACACACGTGCTACAATGGCATATACAATGAGACGCAATACCGCGAGGTGGAGCAAATCTATAAAATATGTCCCAGTTCGGATTGTTCTCTGCAACTCGAGAGCATGAAGCCGGAATCGCTAGTAATCGTAGATCAGCCATGCTACGGTGAATACGTTCCCGGGTCTTGTACTCACCGCCCGTCACACCATGGGAGTTGATTTCACTCGAAGCCGGAATACTAAACTAGTTACCGTCCACAGTGGAATCAGCGACTGGGGTGAAGTCGTAACAAGGTAACCGTAGGAGAACCTGCGGTTGGATCACCTCCTTTCTAGAGTACAAAGTAATAAGTCTCACAACTATTACTTCAATATATAAACTCAATTGATTCTTGTTTAGATTTCAAAGATTGATGATAAAGCTAATTGTTTATGGGGAATTAGCTCAGCTGGGAGAGCGCCTGCTTTGCACGCAGGAGGTCAGCGGTTCGATCCCGCTATTCTCCACCATTTATTAAGGGCCTATAGCTCAGCTGGTTAGAGTGCACCCCTGATAAGGGTGAGGTCACAAGTTCAAGTCTTGTTAGGCCCACCATAAAAAAGATTTGAATAAAGAAGCTTTAAAATCTAAAGCAAGTATATAAAATAGATTAAATATAAAATATAAACTCTATACTTAGATTTATTTTTTATCTTTAACTATAAAAGAATATACTTTAATAGATATAAGTAGCATATACATTATGCATTTATATTTATAATGATTATGTTAATATATATACTTCCTTTAGGTTTTAAACCTAAATGTTCTTTTTAATTATCATTGTTAAGAGTCACAAGCAAGTTTTAATAAAAACAATTTTACAGGACTTGTTAAAGGATAAAACCTATTTATCTTTTCTTTAGTTTAACTTACTTTTAGCTGTCTTCTCTTCTATGAATAAAGAGAATATTAGATTTAAGGATTATAAATTAAAGACAAGTTTCAAACTCACTGCTTAGTTGAGACTAAATCATTTAGTTTTATATTAAGTGTTTGAATGCTTTCCGTCTTAAGATAAAGAAGTCTTATCATAAAAACTTTAACAAGGAAGTGATGCGTTTTAGAATCAATAATAAAAGGTAAAAAAGGTAAGCTACTAAGAGCGAATGGTGGATGCCTTGACTGGTAAAGGCGATGAAGGACGTACTAGACTGCGATAAGCTACGGGGAGCTGTCAAGAAGCTTTGATCCGTAGATTTCCGAATGGGGCAACCCAATGTATAGAGATATACATTACCTATATAGGAGCGAACGAGGGGAATTGAAACATCTTAGTACCCTCAGGAAAAGAAATCAATAGAGATTGCGTCAGTAGCGGCGAGCGAAAGCGCAAGAGGGCAAACCCAGTGCTTGCACTGGGGGTTGTAGGACTGCAATGTGCAAGAGGTAAGTTTAGCAGAACATTCTGGAAAGTATAACCATAGAGGGTGATAGTCCCGTATGCGAAAAACAAACCTTAGCTAGCAGTATCCTGAGTAGGGCGGGACACGAGGAATCCTGTCTGAATCCGGGTCGACCACGATCCAACCCTAAATACTAATACCAGATCGATAGTGCACAAGTACCGTGAGGGAAAGGTGAAAAGAACTGAGGTGATCAGAGTGAAATAGAACCTGAAACCATTTGCTTACAATCATTCAGAGCCCTATGTAGCAATACAGGGTGATGGACTGCCTTTTGCATAATGAGCCTGCGAGTTGTGGTGTCTGGCAAGGTTAAGCAAACGCGAAGCCGTAGCGAAAGCGAGTCTGAATAGGGCGCTTAGTCAGATGCTGCAGACCCGAAACGAAGTGATCTATCCATGAGCAAGTTGAAGCTAGTGTAAGAACTAGTGGAGGACTGAACCCATAGGCGTTGAAAAGCCCCGGGATGACTTGTGGATAGGGGTGAAAGGCCAATCAAACTTCGTGATAGCTGGTTCTCTCCGAAATATATTTAGGTATAGCGTTGTGTCGTAATATAAGGGGGTAGAGCACTGAATGGGCTAGGGCATACACCAATGTACCAAACCCTATCAAACTCCGAATACCTTATATGTAATCACAGCAGTCAGGCGGCGAGTGATAAAATCCGTCGTCAAGAGGGAAACAACCCAGACTACCAGCTAAGGTCCCTAAATCTTACTTAAGTGGAAAACGATGTGAAGTTACTTAAACAACCAGGAGGTTGGCTTAGAAGCAGCCATCCTTTAAAGAAAGCGTAATAGCTCACTGGTCTAGTGATTTTGCGCGGAAAATATAACGGGGCTAAAGTAAGTACCGAAGCTGTAGACTTAGTTTACTAAGTGGTAGGAGAGCGTTCTATTTGCGTCGAAGGTATACCGGTAAGGAGTGCTGGAGCGAATAGAAGTGAGCATGCAGGCATGAGTAGCGATAATTAATGTGAGAATCATTAACGCCGTAAACCCAAGGTTTCCTACGCGATGCTCGTCATCGTAGGGTTAGTCGGGTCCTAAGTCGAGTCCGAAAGGGGTAGACGATGGCAAATTGGTTAATATTCCAATACCAACATTAGTGTGCGATGGAAGGACGCTTAGGGCTAAGGGGGCTAGCGGATGGAAGTGCTAGTCTAAGGTCGTAGGAGGTTGTACAGGCAAATCCGTATAACAATACTCCGAGAACTGAAAGGCTTTTTGAAGTCTTCGGATGGATAGAAGAACCCCTGATGCCGTCGAGCCAAGAAAAGTTTCTAAGTTTAGCTAATGTTGCCCGTACCGTAAACCGACACAGGTGGGTGGGATGAGTATTCTAAGGCGCGTGGAAGAACTCTCTTTAAGGAACTCTGCAAAATAGCACCGTATCTTCGGTATAAGGTGTGGTTAGCTTTGTATTAGGATTTACTCCGAAAGCAAGGAAACTTACAACAAAGAGTCCCTCCCGACTGTTTACCAAAAACACAGCACTCTGCTAACTCGTAAGAGGATGTATAGGGTGTGACGCCTGCCCGGTGCTCGAAGGTTAATTGATGGGGTTAGCATTAGCGAAGCTCTTGATCGAAGCCCGAGTAAACGGCGGCCGTAACTATAACGGTCCTAAGGTAGCGAAATTCCTTGTCGGTTAAATACCGACCTGCATGAATGGCGTAACGAGATGGGAGCTGTCTCAAAGAGGGATCCAGTGAAATTGTAGTGGAGGTGAAAATTCCTCCTACCCGCGGCAAGACGGAAAGACCCCGTGGACCTTTACTACAGCTTGACACTGCTACTTGGATAAGAATGTGCAGGATAGGTGGGAGGCTTTGAGTATATGACGCCAGTTGTATATGAGCCATTGTTGAGATACCACTCTTTCTTATTTGGGTAGCTAACCAGCTTGAGTTATCCTCAAGTGGGACAATGTCTGGTGGGTAGTTTGACTGGGGCGGTCGCCTCCCAAATAATAACGGAGGCTTACAAAGGTTGGCTCAGAACGGTTGGAAATCGTTCGTAGAGTATAAAGGTATAAGCCAGCTTAACTGCAAGACATACAAGTCAAGCAGAGACGAAAGTCGGTCTTAGTGATCCGGTGGTTCTGTGTGGAAGGGCCATCGCTCAAAGGATAAAAGGTACCCCGGGGATAACAGGCTGATCTCCCCCAAGAGCTCACATCGACGGGGAGGTTTGGCACCTCGATGTCGGCTCATCGCATCCTGGGGCTGGAGCAGGTCCCAAGGGTATGGCTGTTCGCCATTTAAAGCGGTACGCGAGCTGGGTTCAGAACGTCGTGAGACAGTTCGGTCCCTATCTGCCGTGGGCGTAAGAAGATTGAAGAGATTTGACCCTAGTACGAGAGGACCGGGTTGAACAAACCACTGGTGTAGCTGTTGTTCTGCCAAGAGCATCGCAGCGTAGCTAAGTTTGGAAAGGATAAACGCTGAAAGCATCTAAGCGTGAAGCCAACTCTAAGATGAATCTTCTCTAAGCTCTCTAGAAGACTACTAGTTTGATAGGCTGGGTGTGTAATGGATGAAAGTCCTTTAGCTGACCAGTACTAATAGAGCGTTTGGCTTATCTTTAATAAAGCATCACTTCCTTGTTAAGGTTTTTAAGAAGACTTTGAATATAGATAATATTTAGAGTTTAATAGAAATCTTTCAAGTAAAGTTTGTATTAGAACTTGCTCTTAACATTGTTTTTTAAGTATTCTATATAAAAACTTATCAAAGATAAAAGATAAGAAAAGAAGAAAGAGAATAAAAGATTAAGTTTTATTCTTAAATTCAATTTTTCAAAGAATATTTAAATAACAATGTCCGTGATTATACAGATGTGGAAACGCCTTGCTCCATCCCGAACCAAGAAGCTAAGCACATCGTGGGTGATGATACTACGCCTTACTGGCAGGGGGAAAGTAGCTCATTGCGGACTTGTTAAATGTCTTCATTACTTACTTTATATATAAATCCTATGTTTATTTTTATTGTTGTTTTAGATGATACTTAGAATCGTGTTTAAAAAAGAGTTTGCTGCTGGTTAGGGTTTTTAGAGAGAATAGGGTGTTTTTAGGGGTTTGAAAATACTAGAAGGATAAAATTTAAAATTTTCTATGAAAAGTAAAATAAATTAAATTTTATTCACACATTCTTTAAAGACTTTTCCACGCTCTGCGTAAGAGTTGAACTGATCTAAACTTGCACAAGCGGGACTTAAAAGAGCTACTTCATTGACTCTTAAGTGATTTGAAATTTCATTTACAGCTTTAGATAAAACTTCACATTTATAGGCTTTCAAATTCGCTTTTTTTGCATAATCAAGCATTTTTTCGGTACTAATACCTATAGCATAGAGTTCTATATCAAATCCTTTCATAAAATCAAATAAATTGCTAAGATCTACACCCTTATCATCTCCCCCTATGATAAGATGGATTTTTTTATCTTTATAGCGACTAAGCGCAGCCATTACTGCACTTTCATTTGTGGCTTTAGTGTCATTTACCCAAAGTCTATTTTGACTGTCTTTAATCTCTTCGAGTTTATTTTTTTCCATTACAAAGCTATTTAAAAGCTCATAGCTTAAAGTATCAAGTAGAATTTTTTCTATAGTTAAAGCCATGATAGCATCGAGTAAAAAAGGACTTTTAAAGGAAATTTTTTCCGTATCAATGCCAAATTTAACAGCTAGATCTTTTTCATCTTCATAGCTTATTTTATGAGCTTTTGTTGGAGTATTTGCATAAATTTTAGGCAGTATTACTACATCACATTCATTCATTCTTTTTAAAACGCTTAGCTTATCTTGAACATAATTATCAAAACTTCCATGCCAAGAAAGATGATCAGGACTTATAGGTAAAAGTGCATAAATTTCAGGTTTAGCTTTATGAGTGTAGTGTAGGGTAAAAGATGAAGTTTCAAGTATCCAAAGTTTTGCATAAGGATTAAGCTCTGCTAAAGGAGTTCCAACATTTCCACCCATAACAGCACCAATGTGTGATAATAAATGTGTAGCCATTTGTGTGGTGGTGGTTTTGCCATTGGTTCCGCTTATCCAAACGGATTTTGGCATGATATCATAAAAAAAGTCATATTCGCTTTGTAAATTTTTTGCTTTTTGAATGAGTTTGTGCTTTGGTGGAAAACCTGGACTAGGAATTTCAATATCGCTTAAATTATCATCAAAATCATTAGGATTTAAAAGTAAATTTCCTAGTGTATCTTTTTTTGTTTCTGTAAAATGATCATCATAGATATCAAAAGGCCCAAACTTATCTACTAAATTTTCAGCAATAGAACATGTGGTTTTTCCGTATCCAAAAAGTGAAATTTTCATTATCTTAGCTTTATTGATGCAAGTGCAAGTAAATTTGAAAGTAAGGCTATCATCCAAAAACGCACTATAATTTTATTTTCTACCCAGCCAACTTTTTCAAAATGATGATGAATAGGTGCCATTTTAAATACTCTTTTATTAAAAATTTTAAAACTTCCAACTTGTAAAATTACAGAAACAGTTTCAAGAACAAAAACAAAACCTATGAGTAAAAGTAAAATTTCATTTTTGCTAATGATAGCTAAAAATCCTATGAATCCACCTAAAGCTAAACTCCCGCTATCCCCCATAAAAACCTGCGCAGGATAACAGTTGTACCATAAAAATCCCATTAAAGCACCGATTAATGCAGCACAAATAATCACTACTTCACCAAGTCCTTGAATTTTTGGCAAAAGTAAATATTCACTATAATTTAAATTTCCGCTCAAATATAAGAATATCCCTAAAGTAGATAAAGAAAAAATACTTGGAACTGTAGCTAAGCCATCAAGTCCATCGGTTAAATTTACAGCATTAGAGCTAGAAATTAAAACCAAAATCCAAAAAGCAATGGCAAAAATTTCCATATCAAAAAGAGGGTGTTTGTAAAAAGGTATAAAAAGTTCCGTGCTAAGCTCTGAACTAAAATATAAAGGTAAGATGCAAATAAGTCCAGCGATGATTTGTGCTAAAAGCTTCATTCTTGGACTAAGTCCTGAATGATTATCTTTTTTTAGAACTTTGCCTAAATCATCTATGAGACCTATCAAACAAAAAAGTATCAAACAAAGTAAAGCACTTATAGCAAAAATATTATCAAATTTGATACAAAATAAACTTGCGATTACTGCAGAACTAATGAAAATAAGCCCACCCATGGTTGGAGTATGGCATTTGGTTTTATGAGTTTCTGGGGCGTATTCGTAAATAGGTTGACTAGCATTTTTAGCTTTTGCCCAAGTAATAAATTTAGGCATTAAAAATAAAGACAAACATAAAGCGATAAAAAATGCAAATCCTGCACGCACACTAATATAAGTAAAAAAAGCATAATGACTTAAATCTGAAAGATAATACAAAACCTAGCCTTCTTTTTGGTTTTTAAAAGTTTAATTTTAGTAAAATCTAACCAAAAAAATTCTTATAAAAGAGAGAAAAATGAAGCAAAAATGCGTTTTAATTATTACAGATGGAATAGGGTATAATAAGAATAGTAAGTTTAATGCTTTTGAAGCAGCTAAAAAACCAAGTTATGAAAAGCTTTTTAAGGAAGTCCCAAATTCTTTACTAAAAACGAGTGGTTTAGCTGTAGGTTTGCCAGAAGGGCAGATGGGAAATAGTGAAGTAGGGCATATGTGTATAGGAAGTGGGCGTATTATTTATCAAAATTTAGTGCGTATTAATAAAGCCATTGAAAACAAAGAACTTGAAAAAAATGAGAATTTACAAAAACTTTTAGCAAAATGTAAAAGAGTGCATATTATAGGGCTTTATAGTGATGGCGGGGTGCATTCTATGGATACGCATTTTAAAGCCATGCTTGAAATTTGTGCGAAAAATGGCAATGAAGTTTTTGCTCACGCAATCACTGATGGGCGTGATGTAAGTCCAAAAAGTGGCTTAAATTTCATAAAAGATTTAAAAGAATTTTGTGAAAACTTAGGCGTGCATTTTGCTACGCTTTGTGGGCGTTTTTATGCTATGGATAGAGATAAGCGTTGGGATAGGGTAAAAGAGTATTATGAGTGCTTGTTAGGTAAGGCTTATAAAGTGCCAAATTTATTAGAATACCTACAAAAATCTTACGATGAAAATGTTACTGATGAGTTTATCAAAGCAGCTCAAAATGAGAATTACAAGGGCATGAGAGAAGAAGATGGCATTATCTTTATCAACTTTAGAAATGATAGAATGAAACAACTTGTTGAAGTGTTAAATTCTAAGGATTTTAAAGAGTTTGAACGCGAAAAAATCTTTGAAAATTTACTTGCTATGAGTGTTTATGATGATAAATTTAAACTCCCTGTGCTTTTTGAAAAAGAAAAAATTGAAAATACTTTAGCGCAAGTGATTTCTAAAGCAGGGCTTAGTCAGCTTCATACCGCAGAAACCGAAAAATACGCCCATGTAACTTTCTTTTTTAATGGCGGAAAAGAAGAGCTTTTAGAAAATGAAACAAGGGTTTTAATCCCAAGCCCCAAGGTAAAAACTTATGATGAAAAACCCCAAATGAGTGCTTTTGAAGTGTGTGATGCAGTGAAAAAAGGCATAGAAAAGGGTGAGGATTTTATAGTGGTAAATTTTGCAAATGGAGATATGGTTGGACATACAGGTGATTTTAATGCTGCTATAAAGGCTGTCGAAGCGGTGGATACTTGTTTGGGCGAGATTATAGAATGTGCAAAAAAGCATGATTATGCTTTTATCATTACAAGTGATCATGGAAATTGCGAGGCTATGCAAGATGAAAAAGGAAATTTGCTTACCAATCACACCACTTTTGATGTTTTTGTTTTTGTGCAAGCAAAGGGAGTTTCAAAGATTAAAGATAATATGGGGCTTAGCAATATCGCTGCAAGCGTGCTTAAAATTTTAGACTTAGAAATTCCAAAAGAAATGAATGAGGCTTTATTTTAGTTTGTTTGCCTTTTTTATAAGAAATTTGTTAAGATTGCAATTTTTAAAATTAAACTTATTAAGGATAGATAATGAAATTTAGTGGAAAAAATGTTTTAATTACTGGAGCAAGCAAGGGAATAGGTGCTTCTATCGCAAAAACTTTGGCGGGTTTTGGACTTAAAGTTTGGATCAATTATCGTTCAAAACCTGAACTTGCAGATGCTTTAAAAGATGAAATTATTGCAAGTGGTGGCGTTGCTGCTGTGATTAAATTTGATGCAAGCAAAGAAGATGAGTTTGAAAACGGTGTAAAAACTATAGTTGAGAGTGATGGAGAATTAAGTTATCTTGTAAATAATGCAGGCGTTACAAATGATAAACTTGCTTTAAGAATGAAATTAGAGGACTTTAGTAGCGTTGTAGATACAAATTTAAGCTCAGCTTTTTTAGGTTGTAGAGAAGCTTTAAAAACCATGAGTAAAAAACGTTTTGGTGCTGTTGTAAATATCGCTTCTATTGTCGGAGAAATGGGCAATGCTGGACAAGTAAATTATTCTGCTAGTAAAGGTGGAATGATAGCTATGACTAAATCTTTTGCTAAAGAAGGAGCAAGTAGAAATTTACGCTTTAACTGTGTGACTCCAGGTTTCATAAAAAGCGATATGACTGAAGTTTTAAGTGATGAAATCAAACAAACCTATCAAGACAATATCCCTTTAAAACGCTTTGCAGAACCTGAAGAAGTGGCTAATTGTGTAGCGTTTTTACTTAGTGATTATGCCTCTTATGTGACAGGCGATGTGCTTAAGATCAATGGTGGTTTATATATGTAAGGAAAAATGATGGATTTAAAAGAAATAGCGCAATTTTTAGATGATAATGCACCGGCATTTTTAGCCACTTTAGGAACTTGTGGAAATCCTAGAGTGCGTCCTATGCAAAGTCCATTGCTTGTGGGGGATAAAATTTATTTTTGCACAGCAAATACAAAAGGACTTTTTAAGCATATAAAGAATTATAATGGTATTGAATTTTGCTCTTGTGCAAAAGATGGGACTTTTTTAAGACTTAGAGCTAATGCGGTTTTTGAACCAAATTTAGAAGTTAAAAAAATGATGTTTGAAAAATATCCTTATCTTGTAAATCTTTATGAAACTCCGCAAAATCCAAAATTTGAAGTTTTTTATCTTGATCATTTAAGCGCTAGAATGCAATTTATGAATGGAGAATTTAAGCTTTTTAAGGCTTAATGATTTGATAATTTTATTAACTATATATTAATTAAGATAAATATTATCTTAATTAATATTAACTTTTTGTTATTTTTTTAAGGTATAATCATTCCGTTTAATTTGCAAGGAATAGATTATGATATATTGCAAAAATTTTTTAATATTTATTTTATTATATTCATTTATCTTCTTTGATTACTTATCTTATGCTTTTTTATATTTACTAAATTATAAATTTGTTTTTAATCCATTTTATATTGAAAGGAGAGTTTGTTTTTGGATTTTTGGCATGCGGTTATGTAAGATTGACTTACATTAAAAAATTATTATTAATTTTTTTTAAATAAGGAGAATGATATGAGTGAATTTTCTAGAAGAGATTTTATAAAAACAGCCTGTATTAGTGTAGGAGCTTTAGCTGCAAGTTCAAGTGGGGTTTATGCCTTAGATGATTCATCTAAGATGGATAAAGATACAAATTTACCTTCTTGCGATGTTTTGGTAATTGGATCAGGTGGAGCAGGTTTGCGTGCTGCAGCCGCAGTGAGAAAAGAAAATCCAAAATTAAGCGTTGTAGTAGCTACAAAGATGATGCCATCTCGTAACGCAACTTGTATGGCAGAGGGTGGAATTAACGGAGTTACTGATTTTTCTAATGGAGATTCCTATAAATTACATGCTTATGATACTATTAAAGGCGGAGCTTATTTGGTAGATCAAGACGCGGCTTTAAAATTTTGCGAATTAGCTGGAAAGGCTATTTTTAATATGGATTTTATAGGAACCTTGTTTTCAAGAAATGAGCAAGGTGGAGTAGCTCAGCGTTTAATGGGAGGAGCTTCTAAGAAACGCTGTAACTATTCTGCAGATAAAACAGGTCATATTTTAATGCATTCTTGTTTAGATGATGCTATTAGCAGTGGTGTGAAATTTTTAATGGATCATGAACTTTTGGATATAGGTGTTGTGGATGGAAAATGCGAGGGTGTCGTTTTAAGAGATATACAAAGCGGTGGAATTTATCCTGTGTTATGCAAAGCTTTGGTGATTGCTACAGGGGGATACACAAGGATATTTTATAATAGAACTTCAACTCCTTTTATTGCCACAGGAGATGGTGTGGCAGCTGCTCTTAGAGCAGGACTTGGTTTTGAAGATCCTGAGATGATACAATTTCACCCAACAGGAGTTGCAAATGGTGGAACTCTTATTACAGAAGCGGCGCGCGGTGAAGGGGGATATCTTTTAAATAATCGTGGTGAGCGTTTTATGAAAAATTACCATGAAAAAATGGAGCTTGCACCGCGAGATGTGGTTGCGCGTGCTATAGAAACAGAAATTCGTGAAGGTAGAGGTTATGGCGAGGGACTTGGAGCTTATGTTTTGTGCGATGTACGCCACTTAGGAAAAGAAAAAATTTTAAAAGATTTACCAAAAATTCGTCACACTGCAATGCTTTTTGAAAATATTGATTTAGTAGATACTCCTGTACCTATTCGTCCAACGGCGCATTATTCTATGGGTGGAATTGAAGTGGCTAAATTTGAAGATATGAGTACTAAAATTGCTGGAATTTATGTAGGTGGAGAAGCTTCTTGCATTTCTATACATGGAGCTAATAGACTAGGGGGAAATTCTTTAGCCGATGCAGTTGTAACAGGGCATTTAGCAGGTATTGGTGCGACAAATTATGCTAAAGATGCAAGTTTTGGAAAAGGGGCAAAAACTCATGAACTTGCTCAAAAATGGCAGGTTAGATTTAAAGAAATTACAAATAATGGCGGAAATGGTCAAGAAATGTATGAATTGCGAGAAGAGCTAGGAAGTCAAAATTGGGATAATATGGGGATTTTTAGAACTCAAGAAAAACTCGATCTTCTAGCAAAAAATTTAGAAGATATACAAGCAAGATATGAAAAAATTCGTATTCCAAATCCTAATGAAGTGATGAATACTGCTTTTACAGATTATGTAGAGCTTGGCAATTTGATTTTACTTTCTCGCTGTGCTTGTTTAGCAGCTAGAAATAGACTTGAAAGTCGTGGGGCTCATACTAGAGAAGATTATCCAAAGCGAGATGATAAAAATTTCTTAAAACATAGCATTGTAAATTTAGAAAATGATGAATTAAAACTTAGTTATAAAGATGTCGTGGTAACTGAGTTTTCACTTGATGGAAGGAGAGTACAATGAAAATCATCATAGATCGTTTTAATGGCAAGGAAAAATATGAACAAAGTTATGATATTGATGATAAGGATATACAAGGAAAAACTCTGCTCTCTCTTTTGCTTTTTATTAAAAAAACAAAAGATATTACTTTAAATTTTACCGCCTCTTGTCAATCTGCGATTTGTGGGGCTTGTGCAGTTCGTGTGAATGGGCATTCTTATCTTGCTTGTGATACTAAAATGCAAGATTTGTTAAAAGAATATGATAATCCTTTAAGTATACGCATTTCTCCGCTTGGAAATTTTAGAGTAATTTCTGATTTAATTGTGGATTGGGAGCCTTCTATAGAAAATTTAAGAAAAATTCGTCCTGCCATGGTAGCAAAAAATGAATTTTCAGCGGAAAAGGGCTGTAAACAAAGTCAAGAAGAATTTGATCGTATTAGCAAGCAATGGGATTGTATTTTATGTGGTAGCTGTGCTTCAGAGTGTAATAAATTAGAAGCAGATAGTAGCGATTATATGCAACCTTTTGTTTTTACTCATGCTTGGCGTGCAGCGGCAGACTCTCGAGGTAAGGATCCTATGTTGCATGTAAAACCCAGCGTAATGAATGGACTTTGGCTTTGTGTTCATTGTCAAGAGTGTGCTGATCGTTGTCCAAAGGGTATAAGTTCAGTAAGCGATATAGCAAATTTAAGAGTGATGGCGATTAAAAAAGGTTTAAATGAAGGCTTAGGGCCTGATCATGCTGAAGCTTTTTATAAAGATTTAGTTGAAGGTTCAGGACGCTTGAATGAAATTTATCTTGCTTTGCGTTCTGAGGGTGTTATAGGTTCTATGGGTAAAACAGATATAGCTTTTAAACTTATGCGCGCAGGAAAAATGAATCCTATGCATGTTTTTGGCGAGAATGAAATAGAAGGGCATAAAGATTTGGTTAAAATGATAAAGGCAGCACAAGAAGCTGCTGTTAAGGAGTAAAATATGCAAAAAGAATACGCTTTTTTTCCAGGTTGTGTTTTATCTCAAGCTGCAAAAGAATCTAAAATTTCACTTGAAGCTATTGCACCTATTTTGGGTTGGAAGTTGAATGAAATTAAGGGATGGAGTTGTTGTGGGGCTTCTCAAGCGCAGTGTGTTGATCCTATTGCGACTTTGGTAGCTAATGCAAGAAATATTGCTTTAGCGGAAGAGATGAAAATGCCAATACTTACAACTTGTAGTACTTGTATGCTAACTTTAACTAAAGCAAAAAATACTCTTGATAAGGGTGCAAAAGAACGCATCAATACTTTTTTAGCACAAGGTAGAATGAAATATCAAGGTTCAACGCCTATTACAAGTCTTTTGTGGGAGCTTTATGAGGATTTGGATAATTTAAAAAGTAAGGTGAAAAAGCCGCTTTCAAATTTAAAAGTAGCTTTATTTTATGGTTGCCATAGTTTAAGACCTGAAGATGCTTTCGGTAAAAAAGAAAGTTCAACCAATCCAAAAAGTTTTGAAAGTGTAGTAGAAGTTTTAGGGGCTAAAATAGTTCCTTTTGAAAAACGCCTTGATTGTTGTGGTTTTCATGCTTCTTATCCTGCAGAAAAATCTGTGAAAAAAATGTCTAGTCAAATTGTCAATAATGCAAGTGAAAATCAAGCTGATTGTGTTGTAACACCTTGTCCACTTTGTCAAATGCAGCTTGATATCTATCAAGAAAGATTTCAAGATTATACTAATTCTAAAGCAAGATTGCCTATTATTCATTTATCACAATTAGTAGGACTTGCATTAGGACTTTCTAAAGAAACGGTTGGTTTAGATTATAATATTATTGATGCAAGTAAAATTGCATAAAAACATGGGCAAAAAGCCCATGTTTAAAGATTTAATTCCATTCTTAAAGAATGCTCCCAAAAAGCCACTTCCAAGCGTGTTGCAGTATGAAAAATTTCGCTGAGTTTTTGGAATTTTTGTGCACTAACACTTGAAGTATAAGAATTAACAAAATCTTCAAATTCTTTAGCTTCATTTTGAAAATTTTCACTTCCATAGGTCAAAATCCATTCCTTGTAAGGATGATCTTTTAAATTTTCATTTTTTAAACGATTTATAATTTCAGCACCTATTTTTGCATAGCCTATAGCGCAAGCACTAAGAGCAACTAACATATCTAAAAAATCTCCATTTTCACCTACGCTTAACATATAACGCGAATAGGCTATATTGACTAAACTTTCATCTTTTATATCGAGTTCATCTGCATTAATGCCAAGAGATAAAATTGCACGATGAAGCTCCATTTCTCCTTCAACTATATAATTTTGAAATTTCATAGCAAAACGAAGTTCTTTTGCGGTATTTGAGTTAAGTGCTAACCTTGCGTAGCATTTTGCGTAATTAAGCAAATAAATATAATCTTGCTTGAGATAAAAAAGAAAATTTTCTTGCTTTAGGCTTTTATCTTCTAATTTTTTAACAAAATCATGATGTAGATAAGCATCCCAAATTTTTTGATTTTCTTTGATTAAATTAGAGAAAAGCATCATTTTTCCTTTATGTTTTAATATTTTATTTTCAAGTATAATGAAAAACTATAAATATTTTAAGCTTTTTATAGTAAAATACGCTTTATTTTAATTTTTTGAAGGAGAACAAATGGCAACATTTGATGATGTAAAAGCAGTAGTAGTAGAGCAATTAAGTATTGATGCAGATGCAGTTAAAATGGAATCAAAAATTATTGAAGATTTAGGTGCTGATTCTTTAGATGTTGTAGAGCTTATTATGGCTTTAGAAGAAAAATTTGAAGTAGAAATTCCAGATAGTGATGCTGAAAAATTAATTAAAATTGAAGATGTTGTAAATTATATTGACAATTTAAAAAAATAATTTTTTTTCTTGCAAGGAGCTTATTCTTGAAAAGAGTTGTAGTTACAGGTATTGGTATGATCAATGCCCTTGGTTTAGATAAAGAAAGTTCATTTAAAGCAATTTGCAATGGAGAAAGCGGAGTAAATAAAATTACTCTTTTTGATGCTACGGACTTTCCTGTTCAAATTGCAGCTGAAGTTAAAAATTTTGATCCATTAGAGGTTGTTGATGGCAAAGAAGTAAAAAAAATTGACCGTTTCATACAACTTGGAATTAAAGCAGCAAGAGAAGCAATGCAGGATGCTGGATTTAGTGAAGAATTAGACAAAGAAGAATTTGGCATTGTTTCGGCTTCTGGTATTGGAGGTTTGCCTAACATAGAAAAAAATTCCATTATTTGTTCCGAGCGAGGTCCGCGTAAAATTTCCCCTTTTTTCATACCTTCGGCACTTGTAAATATGTTAGGAGGTTTGATTTCTATAGAGCATGGACTTAAAGGGCCAAATATTTCTTGTGTTACAGCTTGTGCAGCAGGAACTCATGCTATAGGAGAAGCTTATAAAAGTATAGCTTTGGGAAATGCTAAAAAGATGTTAGTCGTAGGTGCAGAAGCTGCGATTTGTCCTGTGGGTATAGGTGGTTTTGCTTCAATGAAAGCTTTATCAACTAGAAATGAAGATCCACAGCATGCTTCAAGACCATTTGACAAAGAAAGAGATGGTTTTGTCATGGGAGAAGGTGCTGGAGCTTTAGTTTTTGAGGAATATGAAGAGGCTAAAAAACGCGGTGCTACGATTTATGCTGAATTAATTGGATTTGGAGAAAGTGCAGATGCGCATCATATTACTTCACCAACTTTAGATGGGCCTTTAAGAGCTATGAAAAAAGCTTTAAATATGGCAGGGAATCCAAAGGTAGATTATATCAATGCACATGGAACTTCAACCCCTGTAAATGACAAAAATGAAACAGCAGCAATTAAAGAGCTTTTTGGCAATAATATCCCGCTTATAAGTTCCACCAAAGGACAAACAGGTCATTGCTTGGGTGCTGCAGGTGCAATTGAAGCAGTTGTTAGTGTTATGGCTTTAAGAGATGGGGTAGTTCCACCTACAATCAATCAGCTTGTAAAAGATGATGAATGTGATCTTGATTATATTCCAAATATATCAAGAAAAGTAGATTTAAAAGTGGTGATGAGTAATTCTTTTGGTTTTGGTGGCACAAATGGCTGTGTTGTATTTAAAAAAGTAGATTAATATGGCTTCTTATTTAGATTTTGAAAAAAATATTCAGCAAATTGACGAGGACATTATCAATGCTCAGATTAAAGGAGATACTGAAGCTGTATCAATTTTAAAGAAAAATCTTGAAAAAGAAATTTCTAAAACTTATAAGAATTTAAGTGATTTTCAGCGTTTGCAATTAGCGCGTCATCCAGATCGCCCTTATGCTCTTGACTATATTGAACTTATTTTAAATGACGCTCACGAAATACATGGTGATCGTGCCTTTAGAGATGATCCTGCTATTGTTTGTTTTATGGGTTATTTAGGAGAGAAAAAAATAATTGTAATTGGTGAGCAAAAAGGACGTGGAACAAAAGATAAAATCGCTAGAAATTTTGGGATGCCACATCCTGAAGGATATCGCAAAGCCTTAAGAGTAGCAAGACTTGCAGAGAAATTTCAAATTCCTATTTTATTTTTGATAGATACTCCAGGTGCTTATCCTGGAATAGGTGCTGAAGAAAGAGGACAAAGTGAAGCTATCGCTAGAAATTTATATGAATTAAGTGATTTGAAAATACCGACCATTGCTATAGTTATCGGAGAAGGCGGTAGTGGCGGGGCGTTAGCTATAGGGGTTGCAGATAAACTTGCAATGATGAAAAATTCTGTTTTTTCAGTAATTTCTCCTGAAGGTTGTGCTGCAATACTTTGGAATGATCCTGCAAAAAGTGAAGCTGCAACCAAGGCTATGAAGGTAACGGCTGATGATTTAAAATCTCAAGGTTTAATTGATGATGTTATAGATGAGCCTACAAATGGTGCACATCGCAATAAAGAGGCTACAGCAGTAGCTATTGCTGATTATGTAAAAAAATCTCTAAATGAACTTGAAAATATTGATGTACGAGAACTTTCTGCAAATCGTATGCAGAAAATTTTAAAGCTTGGAGCCTATCAAGAGGCTTAGGCTTTTACTTCGCTTTTTTAAATAATTTTATTATTTATAATTGTTATCAAAATTAAGTTAATTAAAAGTATTCTTTTTTTATACTTCAAAAATGATTTTAAATATCAAAATAATTATTTTTAAAGGAATTAATTTGACTCAAATCAAAAATATAAAATTTAAAAAAAGTTTACTGTGTTTTTTAATTTTATCTGGAGCTTTGTTAAAAGCAGAAGAAAAATATCAACTTAATGATGTTGTGGTTAGTGCTAGTGGTTTTGAACAAGATTTGGTTGATGCGCCTGCTAGTATTTCTATCATTACAAAAGAAGAGCTTGAAAAAAAGCCAATTAAGGATATAGGAGAGGCTATAGGAGATATTCCAGGTGTAGATGTGACTATGAATAAAACAGGCACTTATGATTTTAGCATACGAGGTTTTGGTAGTTCTTATACTCTAGTTTTAATTGATGGAAAACGTCAAAGTGTTACAAATGGGTTTTATGATAATGGTTTTAGCGGCAGTGAGTCAGGATATCTGCCACCTTTGTCTATGATAGAGCGTATTGAGGTTATACGTGGTCCAGCTTCTACACTTTATGGCAGTGATGCTGTAGGCGGTGTGGATAAATATTATCACTAAGAAAAATCCTGATAAAATCGAAGCAAATATAGAATTTAATACTCTTTTACAACAGCACTCTAATCACTATGGTAATGCTGAGGGATTTAATGCTTATGTAGCAACTCCTTTGATTGAAGATATATTATCAATTTTGCAAGGTTGAAGTATTATGATAAGGCAGCTTCTGATTTAAAATGGCCTACACCGGTTTGGAATAATAACAATCAAAGACCTGATAATTACCAAATTGCTAGTCATAGTCCAGGTGCTTTTACTAGTTTAGGTTTTGGTTCTAGGCTTAATTGGACAGTAGATGATAAAAATAATATATATTTTGATATAGAGCGATATATTAATGAAATTTCAGTGAATTCTACAAGTAGTAGGGCTATTAAAAGTGAAAGACAACTTTTTAAGGATAATATTGTTTTAAATCATGATGGTAACTATGATTTTGGTTCAACTAACTCATATTTACAATATGGTAGCACTAAGGATAAGGAGCTGCATAGCCAAATTTGGGTAGGAGAAGGTAAGGTTGTTTTACCTTGGAATTTAGGTCAATACGGTAATTTAGTAAATACCTTTGGTGCAAGGATTGATTATGAGATATTAAAAATGATCAAGCAAGCGCAGGTAGTCAAATAAGAGGTAAAAATCTTGATCAAACCGCGGTTGCGCTTTATGGGGAAAATGAGTATTTTATAACCGATGATTTGATTTTTACTACAGGTTTGCGTTATATTTATAGCGATTTGTTTGATTCTGAATTTACGCCTAGGGTTTATTTGGTTTATCACTTAAATGATAATATAGCCTTGAAAGGAGGTGTTTCAAAAGGCTATAAAACTCCTGCTGCCAAGCAGTTGACAAATGGATATTATAATTATGCCAATAATAATGCTTATTTTGGAAACCCTGACTTAAAACCAGAAGAAAGTATAAATTATGAATTGGGTGTTGATTTTATGGTATTTGATTTTGCACATTATTCTATTACAGGATTTATTACTGATTTTACAAATCAAATCAGTAGTGAAGATTTAACAGGTATGCAAAATGATATTAATTGTAGCAATGGCATTGTTTGTAAGCGTCCTATTAATCTTGGAAAAACGCAGACTAAAGGTATAGAATTTGCATTTAATACCAAAACTTACAATGGCTTTAGCCTAAATTCAAGTTATACTTTTATGGATAATCGCTACAAAGATGGTCAAAAAAATTGGTTTGGTGGTGATAGAATAGAAAATTTACCAAGACATATAGCAATGTTAAAATTAAACTATGAGCGAGGTAAATTTAGTTCCTATATAAAAACACGAGCAAGACTTGATACTATAGCTAAAGCAAAAGGTGGCGGTAATGGTAGTCTGCCATGGCAAAAATATAAGCCTTTTTATATAGTAGATTTAGGGATAAATTATAAAATCAATAAGCAATCTAGCTTAAGTTTTGCAGTGCAAAATCTTTTTGATAAAAATTTCTTTGATCCGCAAGTTACAAGATGGGATGGGGCTAATCCTGCTGGATATGCAAATCGCTATCAAGATTATACAGAAGGAAGAAGTTTTTGGTTAAGTTATAAATATGATTTTTAATTTTTTAAGGCTTTAATCACCTTTATATTTTCAAAAAAGCAAAAATAAAGTACAATGTGAAAAATAAATAAAAGGTTTTATTATGGCGTTTAAAAATTTAAAAGAACTTTCTTTTGAAAAATCAAATTATATTAAGCCTAAGAGATTTGCTTATGAAAGTAATGGTAGGCTTTGCACTTGGGATTTTATAGAATCTAAAGATAGTGTTTCAGTGCTTTTGTATCATAAAGAATTAGAAAGTTTTATTTTTGTACGCCAATTTCGTATACCACTTTGGTATCATCAAATGCATGATAAAGATTATGTAAAAGATGATGATATGGGCTATACTATAGAGCTTTGTTCTGGGCTTGTGGATAAAAAATTATCTTTAGAGGAAATAGCAAAAGAAGAATGTATAGAAGAACTAGGATATGCTCCTAAAAATTTAGAAAAAATAGGAGATTTTTATACAGGGTTTGGTTCAGGTGTAAGCAAGCAAAGCTTTTATTTCGTAGAAGTTGATGAAAAAGATAAAATTTCTTCTGGAGGTGGAGTTGATGATGAAGAGATTGAAGCTGTTTATGTTAAGGTGCAGGATTTTGAAAAAAAATGTAAAAATATGATAAGAACGCCTTTGCTTGATTTTGCTTATATGTGGTTTTTAAAGGAAAAGTGGGGAAAATTAAAGATTATTTAGGTTAAACCTTAAAAAGGTTCAACCTAGGATTTTAATGATCTGACTCATCAAGCATTTCTTTAAATACATTGAAAAGATCAAGCGATGCATTTTCAGCAACTTCGCATTTATTAATTATGCTGTGTTGAGTAATATCTTTGCTAATATCTTCTGTATTTGCTATTGTTATAGCATTATTCATATTTTCATGAACTTTTTCATGTGGCTCGTTAATTTTTAAGAAGCTTTTATTTTGCCCAAATCTTTCTTTTCCTGTGCTAGCAAGCCATTTTCCTAAGCGACAAGATGTATGATCGGCTAATTGCTTTCCTGATTTGGAAAAAATTTCTTTATAACCATTTAATTTAAAAGCTATATGATCTAGTTTTGCTAAAGATACGAAAGCTTCTGAAGCGATACCAACTGCATTTGAATTAGTAGAATGCGCTTCATTTACTAAGTGAGTAAATTTTTCGGAAAAACTCATAATATGAGCATTAGAATCTATAGAAATTTTTTCAACTTGCTCACTTTGAGTATACATTTCATTTGCATTTTGCTTTAGAAGGTTGATATTCATTTCAACTTCTGTGGTTGCTTTTTGTGTTTTTTCAGCTAGTTTTCTTACTTCATCGGCAACAACAGCAAAACCACGCCCATGTTCACCTGCGCGTGCAGCTTCTATGGCAGCGTTAAGAGCTAAAAGATTGGTTTGATCGGAAACATCTTTAATTAGATTAATTACATTAGTAATTTCATCTACACTTCTATGCAATGTTCCTGCAACATCTCTTGTTTTATTGGCTGATTCTGTAATATTTCCCAAAGAGGCATTGATAGAATTAGCAATATGGTTAAGTTCATCCATTTCAGCAAGAGAAGTTTTAGAATAGCTAGAGATAACTTCTGCCTTATTTACATTTTCTAACATATCGCCTTGAATAATAGTAATATTTTTTAAAACCCCAGTTAATAAAACATTTAAAAGATCTGTTTTAAGTTTAGACTCTAAAGCCGCTTGTTCTAATGATGTAATTTTATTTTTTAATTCTAAATTTTCCGATTGAAATTTTTCAATTTTATGTGTAAGATTTTTATTTTCTTCTTCAAGTTTTTGAAGATCAGAATGGTTTATTTTACTTCCAAACATTGTTTTGCCTTATTTTTTATAATTTGCTAGATATTGGCTAAGTTCATCTTTTACATGAAGCTTTTCTTTTTTTAAAGTTGAAATTTCCATGCTGCTAAGAGAAGTTCTACCTTCTTCTGCATCTTTAATCATGTCATCAAGTTCATTATGACGATCAAATAGTTTATCAAAATGAGCATCTTTACCTTTTAGCTCTGACATTAATTCTCTATATTCATGTAGCATAAACTCTCCTTGTATTAGTGAAATTTAAAATTCATTTAACAAGGTATTTTACACTATTAAAAGATATTTTTGGCTTAAAAAATAATAAAATTAATAATAATTTTTAAATGTGTGTTATATAAGTGATTTATTAAAGTTTATTTTTAAATTGGAAATTTTAAAATTGAGGAATAAATCCTCAAAATTATTTAGAATTTTGTTTTTTTAGAGTTCTCAGAGTAGAAGCTGCGATTCTCATTTTTCTCGTGGTGCCATCTTCTAAAGTTACACGAACTGTTCTGAGATTAGGTAAAAAGCGTCTTTTTGTTTTATTGTTAGCATGGCTGACATTATTACCCACCATTGGACCCTTGCCTGTGATTTGACATACTCTTGCCATTTTCTTGTCCTTATGAAAATTTTTAAATGAAGATTCTATCAAAATTAAGCTTAAAATATTCCATAATTTATAGTTTTTTTAATATATAAGTCGATAAAATATTATTTATCACATTTATATATAGTTTAAGGTTTTGATCATGTATGTAGCTCCAAGTTTATTGTCTGCAAATTTTTTGAAATTAGAAGAAGAAGTTAAAGCTATTGAAGCTGCAGGTGCAGATCTTTTGCATATTGATGTAATGGACGGACACTTTGTTCCAAATTTGACTTTCGGACCTTGCGTGATCGAAAAAATTTCAACTATTAGTAAGTTGCCATTAGATGTGCATTTAATGGTTAAAGATGTAAGTAAATTTATAGATCTTTTTATCCCTTTGAAACCAAAATTCATTTCTTTTCATATGGAAAGCGAAGTTCATCCTATAAGGCTTTGTGAATATATAAGAAGTCAAGGAATCCATCCTGCTATTGTTTTAAATCCACATACTCCTATTGATTCTATTAAACACATGCTAGAATTTGTAGATATGGTGCTTTTAATGAGTGTTAATCCTGGATTTGGTGGACAAAAATTTTTACCTTTGGTACATGAAAAAATCAAAGAATTACGCCAAATGATTGATAAAAAAAATGCTAAAGTTTTTATAGAGGTTGATGGTGGTGTTAATGGTTTAAATGCTAGCGATTTAGAGGAATCCGGAGCTGATATTTTGGTGGCTGGAAGTTATATTTTTTCTTCCAATGATTATAAAACTGCAATTTCATCTTTAAAGCTTGAATTTTGAGTTTACAGCAAATTGATCAGATTATTTCTATATTAAACAAGCAAAGCAAGCCTTATGATTGGGTGATGCAAGAGTTTGCCAAAGTTGAAGAATTAAAAAATTTTGATTTAGATTTGGAAACTTTTGAGCTTTTGGGTTTGGGCTTAACTTTGAATAAAGATAATATTTTTATCCTTAAAACACGCACAACAAAAATTAAAGATGAAATTTTTTGTATAGTAGATATAGAAAGTACTGGCAGTGTAAGTAAGGGGGAAATTTTAGAAATTGGAGCAGTAAAAATTCAAAATTCTAAAGAAATTGGACGCTTTCAAAGTTTTGTTAAAGTAAAAGAAATTCCAGAAAATATAACCGAACTTACGGGTATTACTTATGAGATGGTGGAAAATGCTCCAAGTTTAACAAAGGTTTTAAGTGATTTTAGGCTTTTTTTAAAAGACAGTATTTTTGTAGCACATAATGTGCGTTTTGATTATAGTTTTATTTCTAAGGCTTTAAATGAGTGTGGTTTTGGCATTTTACTTAATCGTCGTATTTGTACTATAGAATTTGCACAATGTTGTATAGAAAGTCCAAAATATAAACTAGAGGTTTTGAAAGAATTTCTGGGCGTGGAAAATACGCATCATAGGGCTTTAGACGATGCTTTGGCAGCTGCTGAAATTTTTAAATATTGCCTTGGAAAACTTCCCTATCATATAAAAACTACAGAAGAACTTATAAATTTTACAAAGACTGCCACGCATAAAGCAAAAATAAATATTTAAAGAGTATAATTAAGACATAAATGACGGGAGCTTGTGTAACAGGCTGAGAGTAAGCTAAAAGCTTAGACCGAACCGGATCTGGATAATGCCAGCGTCGGGAAGATTTATAAATTTCAATACTTTAAAAATTTATACTCACCCTTCATTTATCCAAATTTTTTAAAGGATAAATTTATGAAAACTCAAATGAATTATGCGAAAGAAGGTATTTTTACTAAAGAAATGCAGATTGTTGCACAAAAAGAAAATTTAAGTAAAGATTTTTTGCTTGAAAATATTGCTTGCGGTAAAATTATTATCCCTGCAAATATTAATCATAAAAGTCTTGATCCAAATGGTATAGGTTTTGGACTGCGTACTAAGGTTAATGTAAATTTAGGAGTTTCAAATGATTGCGTTGATTATAGCGAGGAAATGAAAAAAGTAGAGCTTGCTCATAAATTTGGCATAGAAGCGATTATGGACTTAAGCAATTATGGCAAAACAAGTCGTTTTAGAGACGAGCTTGTTAATGTTTCAAAAGCTATGATAGGAACAGTTCCTGTATATGATGCAGTAGGATTTTTAGAAAAAGATTTAAAACAAATTGGTGCTAAAGACTTTTTAGATGTTGTATATCATCATGCTAAAAGTGGGGTTGATTTTATGACAATTCATGCAGGTATTAATTCTCGCGCAGCGCATATTTTTAAACAAAGTAAAAGACTTACAAATATAGTTTCAAGAGGAGGCTCTGTACTTTATGCTTGGATGATGATGAAAGATGCTGAAAATCCTTTTTTTGAGTATTATGATGATTTGCTTGACATTTGTTTAAAATACGATGTAACTTTATCTTTGGGCGATGCTTTGCGTCCTGGCTCTACTCACGATGCAAGTGATGGGGCACAAATTTCAGAACTTATAGAATTATCACTCCTTACTCAAAGGGCTTGGGATGTTGGGATTCAAGTAATGATAGAAGGTCCAGGGCATATGGCTATTAATGAAATAGAGGCAAATATGCAATTAGAAAAGCGTTTATGTAAAGGAGCGCCTTTTTATGTCTTAGGACCTTTGGTAATAGATATTGGCGCAGGGTATGATCATATTAGTGGTGCTATTGGAGGAGCTGTGGCTGCAGCTAGCGGTGCTGATATGCTGTGTTATGTAACACCTGCTGAACACTTAAGACTTCCAAATTTAGAAGATGTTAGAGAGGGTATAGTTGCGACTAAAATTGCAGCTCATGCAGGAGATATAGCTAAACTTCCAAAAGAAAGAGCAAGAGATGATGAGATGAGTAAGGCTAGGCAAGAGATAGATTGGGAGAAAATGTTTAAACTTGCTATTGATGGAGAAAAGGCCAAAAAAATGTTTAATGAGCGTCGTCCTGATGATTTAAACTCATGTTCTATGTGTGGAAAAATGTGTGCAATGAATACTATGAATCAAATTTTAAAAGGCGAAGATGTGAGTTTAGCTTGAATAAACTTTGAGAGTAAGATCTATAGAGATACCTTGCTCTCCTGCTTTAAGATTAAGTGGATAATCAAGCTTGATTAAGTTATTATAGTTTTTTAGAGCATCAATAAAATCATAAAGCCTTCTAGGATTGTTCATTGTCGCTTTAATGGCTAAGCGGTTTTTTAGATATTTTTCTTGTTTTTCGGGCTTAGTTTCTTGAATTTTTACATTTTGAAAATATTTTTGTAAAAAAATATCAAAATTTCCTATATTAAAATTTTGCTCAAATTGCTCTAAACTTTTGTTGTTTTCGCTTCTTAGAGTTGATATTTTATCTTCACTAAAGTCAAATTTTAATTTAGCGGCTTTTAAGATAGCAAGTTGTGAATTTTCTCTAAGATTTGCTTGTTTATAATTTTTTAATGTCGGTAAAAGTAAAAATAAGATCAAGGCTGTGCAAACGCTTATAAAACTTAACGCGCAAATGATAAGCTTTAATAAATCAATTTCTTCTAGACTTTTATCTTTCATCTGCAACTCCTGGAATTTGTTTACTAATACTAACAAAACGATACCACCCATTATCTAAGCGATAATAGGTTGTATAGCTTTGATCAAAGATGCTTTTTAAAGGGGTTTCTAAAAGTAGAGTAAACATTTCTCTTGTAGGAGTGACTCCGATAAGTTTTAAGGAATATTCGTCTTGTTCAACACTTTCAAGAGTAATATTATCAGTTTTTACAATAATATCAAATAGATTTTTTAAGCTTTCTTTAACAATTTGATTTTGAGTGTTAAAATTTTTCGCTATTTGGCTTTGATCAAATAAAATTTCATAAAGCATTTCATTTTGCTTAGTTTGATTTTGAAGCACTATAACTTGTTGTTTTTCATCATCGATAGAGCTATTGATTAATGCAATTTTTATTGTATATGTAAAATATACTAGCAAGATAAATAATATACTAAAACCAAAAAGTCCTAGCCAAATTTTATCAAAGAGTGTGAAAATAGGTTTTTTTCTTGGCTGTATGAAGCTATAAGTCATTTAAGCTCCTTTTGCATCAATTCTATCATAAGATCTAAGGTGTTGATTTGTTTCGTTTTTATCTCTAAAAAAGTTTCACTTTCTAAAAAATCAATAGCACTTATGTTAATATCTGATTCACTATATAATAAAATACCATTGATAAATACCCCAGCATATTTATCATCATTATAAAATTTTTCAATGCTCGTAATAATATAACGGCATAGTTCCATATCATTGCTAAATTGATTTAATTCATCAAGATTAAAATTATCATTATTATTCAAAGTTTCAAGATTATTTTCTTGATCAAGTAGATCAAATTTATTATTTAAGGCTTCATTGAAGTTATCTAGGGTAACTTCAGTATCATTGTTGTTGTTTTCAATTTCTTGATTATCTTCTGATGGAAGTTCAAGCTCTAAACCTAATTCTTGCTCAAATATTTTAAAATCACCGTATAAGATAGTATTGCCTTTAGCAACAATAATTGCCAAAAGATGTCCTTGCTTAAATCCATAAAGTAAAATTTGGTCATCAGGCTGTTTTTCTTTTTGTATATTGTAGTAAAGAAGAGCAAAAGGGGAATATAAAAAATCTAAACCTCTATATTCTTCAAAAAGCTCGCTATAATATTCCACATGTTCGGTAGCCGTATAAACAAGGCCATTATTAAACAAAATATGCTGTAAGCTGATTTTTCCTATATTAAAGTGCTCACAATCTTGAATATTTGTACTAGGTATTAATCCTTGTTCTTTGGCATCTAAAAATAAAGCAGTGTGGTAAAATAAGAAATGCTTGCTTAAATTTTTTATGTATTCTAGTAAATTTTCGCTTTTATCAAAAGTTTTTTCATTGCTACTGATTAGTTTATTTCCTCTATAAATAGAAGCTTTTACAATATTTTTTTTATCTTCTAAAATAATACTAATAAAAAGTTGTGGAAATATTTTTTTAAGTAAAAATAACATTTCATTCCTTAAATTGATCAGCTAAGCTAATTTTATCAAATTGTTTCATTAGAAATTCTTTAGCTTTTTCTTTATCTAAAGATAAAATATCCAAAGGTTCACTTAGACTATAAGTAATCTTACTAAAAGGTTTTGGCAAGATCATCTTATCCCAACTTTTAAATTTCCAAAAACGATTTGCTTCATAGTTTAAAATTCTTATCTTTAGTTCTTTTTTTTGAGCCAAAATGATAGAACCATCTGAAATACTATGATAAGGCCCTCGTGGACCATCGGGCGTGATAACTATATCGTCATTTTGTTCTAAAACTTTAAATGCAGCTCTAAGTGCACTGCTAGCACCCCTTGAAGTGCTTCCTCTTACAGTATCAAGACCGAAAAGCTTGATGATTTTTGCAATTTGTTCTCCATCTTTATGGTGGGAGATCATGACATAGGCTTTTTTATTTTTTTGTCTATAATGTCTAAACGCAAAAGGCATGAGTGCTAATTTTCCATGCCAAAAAAGTATCACACCAGCTTTACGGTCAACTTTTTCACCTTTATAGTGCTTTTTACAGCTTAAAAAAATAAGCCATTGCAAGATGAAAATTATATATGTTAAGCAATGGATTTTAAACGATTTCCCCATATAAAACCATACGCTTTGCATTAGTTATTTTTACTTCTTTAAATTGCCCTAAAAGTTCTTCGCTACCTTCAACTTGAACTAAAAAATTATTATCTGTTCTTCCAGCAATGCTATTGCCTGCTCTTAATTCTTCAAATAAAACTTTAAAAGTTTTATTTTCTTGTTTTTTTACAATTTCATCTAAAATTTCACTATGACGATTTTGTAAGGTGCTAAGTCTTCTTGAAGCTGTTTCTTCATCGATTTGATTAGGCATGGTTGCGGCTTTTGTTAAAGGGCGTTTGGAGTATTTAAAAGAAAAAATTTGTTCAAAACGCACTTTTTCCAAAACATCCATAGTTTCTTCAAAATCTTTTTCACTTTCCCCTGGAAAAGCTACAATAATGTCTGTAGAAATGCTAACATTTGGACAAAGTTCTCTAAGTTTTAAAGCTCTATTTAAATACCATTCTTTAGTATAGCCACGCTTCATAGCTTTTAAAATTTCACTTGAGCCGCTTTGTAAAGGCATGTGCATGGATTTGCAAACTTTTGGATTATTGGCAAAAACTTCTAAAAATTTATCATCCATATGCAAAGGATGTGGACTTGTAAAGCGAATGCGTTCTAAATCTTCTATGGTGCTAAGTTCTTCTAAAAGATCTGAAAAGTCCATTTTTTTATGCTCGTTTCTAAATCTTTTGCCGTAGTTATTGACATTTTGTCCTAGCAAAAAAATCTCTTTAGCACCTTTTTCAACAGCTTTTTGAGCTTCTTTGTAGATAATGTTAAAAGGTATGGAAATTTCATCTCCTCTAGTATGTGGCACTATACAATAAGTGCAGTGTTTATCACAACCTATGGAGATATTAATATAGGATTTATAAATACTATTTCTAAAATCTGCAAAAGCAAATTCACTTTCATCATAGTCTATGTCCACGCCCATAAATTTTGGAGTTTTTATAGCTTGAGTGATTTTGGAAATATTTCTTGCTCCTAGAACAAAATCCACATAAGGAGCACGTTTGAAAATTTCATTTCCTAAATGTGATGCAGTACATCCACAAACTCCTATTTTAGCACCTTCTTTTTTAACTTTTTCAAAACCACCTACTTCTGAGAAAAGTTTATGCACAGGTTTTTCACGCACTGAACAGGTATTGATAAGAATAAGATCTGCTTCTTTGATATCTTCTGTTAGTGCGTAATTTTCTTTTTGTGTTAATTCTGCGATCATATGCTCAGAATCTCTAACATTCATCGCACAACCTAAAGTTTGGATAAAAAGTTTTTTAGCACTCAAAGAATATGTACCTCATACATAAAATCATTATCATCAAGTCCGTATTTTACGGTTCTATGATAAATGCTTACTCCTTTTTTTTCAAAATGATTTACAAGGGCAATGAGTTGTTTGTGTGTATTATCTTTATCAAAATAAAAAAACTTTTGTCCTTCTTTTTCTATAGCCTCTTCGATTTTTTCTAGGCTAATATTTTTAGGTTTTTCATTAATCAAAGTTCTTGCCAATTTTAATTCCATAGCTAAATCCTTAAGAATTTTCATTTTAATCTATAATTTTAGCAAATTTTACTTTTAATTAAACTTATTAAGGATATAATTTTTATCTACATTTTTAAATTTCCCACAAAAAAGGTTTTATAAAATATGGAAAAGATAGCAGATATTATCGAATCTATTGCTAATGAAAAAAATTTAAACTTAGAGAATGTAAGAGAAAAGGTAGCTACCGCTTTAATCAATACTGCAAAAAGAATTTATGGACAAGAATATGAGTTTTTTGTGGATCCTAAAAATTTAAATCTTTATCAAAAAATTACCATAGTAGCAGATAATGACGAGAGATTGCAAAATAAAAGTGAGAGTTTTATCGCGTTAAGTAAGGCAAAATCAGAAGCTCCAGATGTTGAAATAGGAGATGAATTAACCTATGAATGTTCTTTGGAAAATTTAGGAAGAACTGCGGTAAATACCTTGCATAAAGAACTTGAATATCATATACAAAAATTATTAGAACAAACTATTTTTGAAAAATATAAAAACAAAGTAGGGCAAATGGTTTTTGGTACAGTTGTTAGAGTGGATAATGAAGAAAATACTTTTATTGAAATAGATGAATTAAGAGCTTTTTTACCGAGAAAAAATCGCATTAAAGGGGAAAAATTTAAAATAGGTGATGTGGTAAAAGCTGTGATACGCCGTGTTTATACAGATAAAGGTATTAAAATCGAACTTAGTCGTACAAGTCCTAAATTTTTAGAATGTTTACTTGAAGCTGAGGTTCCAGAAATCAAAGATGGTTATGTCAATATTATAGGATGTGCTAGAATTCCAGGTGAAAGAGCAAAAATCATTCTTCAGGCCAATGGAGCAAATATCGATCCTGTAGGTGCTACAGTAGGTGTTAAAGGTGTAAGAATTAATGCAGTAAGCAAAGAGCTTCATAATGAAAATATTGATTGTATAGAATTTACAAATGAGAGTGAAATTTTAATTTCTCGTGCCTTGGCTCCCGCTATTGTAAATTCTGTAAAAATTGAAGATAAAAAAGCTATTGTAAGTTTAAATAGCGAACAAAAAAGCAAAGCCATAGGAAAAAATGGTATTAATATTCGCCTTGCTTCTATGTTAAGTGGTTATGAAATAGAGCTCAATGAATTAAGCTCATCGCAGCTAAATAATGCCATCAGCAATGAAGAAGCAATGAAAAATCTTCAAGATTTGTTTAAAATTTAAAATATTTGTGAATTTTCACAAATATTTTTTATAAAACCACTTCCAATAAAATGCCGCAAAGATAAAAATCATACCCAATAAGCCTGTAATTAGTTCTAAACTCAAGCCTATTTCAAATAAAAAGCCCATAAGCATTGAAATAATAGCGCTAAAACTAAGATAAATCATATCTGTATAAGCGATCACTCTACCATGATATGCTTTGTCAGCATTTTTTTGTATCATAGTGTAGGTGTAAGCCCAAAGTGCTGAGGTAAAAAAACCTGCACCGATTAAACCTAAAAAAGAAATATAAAAATTAAATTGAGTTAAAGCCCAAAGTATAATACCAAAACCTTGGCCAAGATACATGTAAAATAAATTTTTATTATTAATAAATTTACTTAAAACCATAGGTCCTATAGCTAAAGAACAAGCACGTACCGCATTTAAAAACCCTATTACTAAAGCAGCAGATAAAACTTCTTTATATTGATGTTGCGCTAAAAGCGTAACCAAGGTTTCATAAGCAGTTAAACCTATAAAAGCGTGAAGCAAGATAAGATGAAAAATTATCTTATTGTTTAAAACATAGAAAAATCCTTCTTTTATCATGGTAAAAAAGCGACTTTGTGTTTTTTGATGAAAATCAGGAATGCTTAATCTTGCTAAAAAAGAAATGCCTATGAGTATAAGTATACAGTCAAATAGAAAAGCGGTTTTAACTCCTAGAAAATAAATAAAAATTCCCGCACTTGCCATACCTGCTGTATAAGAAATCGCCCAAATGACACTGTGCATTTCATTAGCGAGTTTAAGTTCTTGAGGAGTTAAAATTTTGGCCAATAAACTCATTTCAGCTTGAAAATAAATCGAAGCAACACAAAGTCTTATGAAAATTAAAATAAATAAAAGCCAAAGCATACTAAGACTTGTGACAAAAATAAGACAAAAAATAGAAATTAATTCTATGCTAATCATGCTGAGTAAAAGTTTTTTAGGTTTATTTTTCTCTACTATGACGCCATTAATAGGAGCAAGTAAAACTCCAGGTAAAAAAGCAAGCATAGCACTTGTAGCTGTTGCCCAAGTAGGAGCATTAAGCTCAACCAAAAGGGTAAAAACTCCTGTTTGAGAAAACCATGCTCCAAAATATACTATAAACTGAACCGAAGCTAATATTCTGATATTTTTATTATTTTTTAATAGTTCAATGTAATTCATAAGCGAAACTATAGCATAATTTATATTTTAAATGCTATAATTATTTTAATTATGTAAAAAACAAGGAAAAATTTTGAAAAGACTGGATAAAAAAGAAGCTTTAGATTTATTACACCATGCAAGTTTAACAGAACTTGGAGAAATGGCTTATAAAAGAAAATTAGAACTTCATCCTGAAAAAATCACCACTTTTGTTGTAGATAGAAATATTAATTATACCAATGTTTGTTGTATTGATTGTTCTTTTTGCGCTTTTTATCGCCATCATAAAGAAGATGATGCTTATATTTTAAGCTTTGAAGAGATAGGCAAAAAGATAGAAGAGCTTGAAGCTATCGGGGGTACGCAAATTCTTTTTCAAGGCGGGGTGCACCCAAAGTTAAAAATAGAATGGTATGAAGAATTAGTTTCTTGGATAAAAGAACATTATCCAAATATCACTGTACATGGTTTTTCAGCGGTTGAGATCGCTTATATCGCAAAGGCATCTAAAATTTCAATTACTGAAGTACTTCAAAGACTACAAGCTAAAGGTTTATTTTCTATACCAGGAGCAGGTGCTGAGGTGCTAAGCGATAGGGTGCGTGATATTATCGCACCAAATAAATGTGATACAGCTACTTGGTTAGAAGTACATCGCCAAGCTCATAAAATCGGTATGAAAAGTACAGCTACTATGATGTTTGGAACGGTTGAAAATGATAAAGAAATCATCGATCATTTTGAGTATTTGAGAAAATTGCAAGATGAAACAGGGGGATTTAGAGCTTTTATTTTATGGAGCTTTCAAAGTGATAATACTGCTTTAATCCAAAAACATCCAGAGATTATGAAACAAAGTTCTAACAAGTATTTAAGACTTTTAGCTTTAGCAAGACTTTATTTAGATAATTTTAAAAATTTGCAAAGTTCTTGGGTAACTCAAGGCTCGCTTATAGGTCAACTTGCTTTAAAATTTGGGGCCAATGATTTAGGCTCAACCATGATGGAAGAAAATGTAGTAAGTGCCGCAGGAGCAAGTTATAGAATGAATCAAGATGAGATGATAAGGCTGATTAGAAGTTTAGGCGAAAATCCAGCTAAACGCAATACCGCTTATGAAATTTTAGAAAGGTTTTAATGCAGTATTTAGAGAGTAGGGGTATTAAAATCCCTTTTATTTTTGAAAAAAATTCTGATTTTCCTATTGTTGTTTTAAAGCTTGTTTTTAGAAATTGTGCTAGAAGTTATGATGAAATAGCAGGCTTAGCTAAGATGTTTTCACGTATTTTAAATGAAGGCGTGGATGATAAATTTTTTAAGGATTTAGAATTTAGAGCGATAAATTTAGAGGCAAGTAGTGGTTTTGAAAGTTTGGAAATCAATCTTTCTTGCTTGAAAGAAAATTTTGATTTTGCTTTAAAGAGTTTAGAAAAATTGCTTTTAAAACCAAGAATAGAAGAAAAAATTTTGCAAAAATTAAAAATCAATGCCTTAGGTGAACTTGCGAGTAAAAATAGTGATTTTGATTATTTAGCAAAAAATTTACTCAATGCTCAAATTTTTAAATGTAAAGAATTTCAAAGTCCAAACGATGGAGATGAAAAAAGTATAGAAACTTTGTCTTTAAAAGATTTACAAAATTTTTATAAAAATTTTATTCATCTTAGTGATTTGGTTGTGATTTTAGGAGGAGATTTAGAAGAAAAACAAGCCAAGGAAGATCTTTTAAAACTCTTATCAAAACTTCAAATAGGCAAAAAAAATACTCCAAAAAAATATGAGTTAAGCAAAAACATCAAAGATGAAATTTTGCTACGCCCAGAAAGTGAACAAGCTTATATTTATTTTGCTACACCTTTTTTTGCTGATTTTAAAGATAAGGATTTATATCTTGCAAAAATTGCATTATTTGTTCTAGGGCAAGGAGGATTTGGTTCAAGGATTATGGAAGAAATTCGTGTTAAAAGAGGTCTTGCATACTCAGCTTATGCTATGCTTGATATGAATATGTCTTTTTCTAGAGTTTTTGGATATTTACAAACTAAAAATGAAAGCGCTAAAGAAGCTAAAAAAATCGTAAAAGAGCTTTTTGAAGATTTTATAAAAAATGGCATGACTCAAAATGAACTTGATCAAGCTAAAAATTTTCTCATAGGATCAACTCCTTTGCGTTATGAAAGCTTAAGCAAGCGTTTATCTATGTCTTTTAACGAATTTTATCAAGGTTTAAATTTGGGATATTATAAAGAAGAGTTAAAACTTATGGAAAAGGTTAAACTTGAAACCATGAATGCTTATATTAAAAAACATCAAGAGCTTTTAAATATAAGTTTTGCAAGCATACAAAATGAAAATTAAAGAAAGTGATTTTGAATTTTTTAAAAAATTAAAAATTAGAAGTGCTATTGATTTAGCGCTTCTTTTACCTAAAAAAATTGAAAATTTAAATCCAAGTAAAAATCCTAAAGAAAATGAAATTTGCACCCAAAAAATCACTATAAAAAGCGTTAGTTCAAGAAAAAATCAACTTTTTGGTTTAGGTTTTTGTGAGGAATGGCAAGAAAATATTTCTTTTGTGTTTTTTCATCCTAGAGCTTGGCATTTTGGTATTTGTAAGGTAGGAAAAGAGCTTATTTTTAATGCTAAACTCTCGCATTTTAATCACACTTGGCAATTTAACAATCCTAAAATTTTAACTTCTTTTGAGGGTTTTAGTCCAAAGTATCAAATTTTAGGTTTAAAAGATACAAAAATTGCTGCTTTTATACATAAATATCTTAATTATGAAAATTTAAAAGAAAGTGGCATAGAGGATAAATATATACATTTTCTTTTAAATTTGCATGCTTATGATGAAAAAAGTTTTTTTATGTTTGAAAATTTGCAAAATTTTAGCAAAGATTTAAAATATATAGAAATATATAATTTTTTAAAGCGTTTAAAAGCTAAAAAAACGCATTTTAAAGCTCATCAAATCAATGTTTTTAATATAGCCAATTGGCTTAAAGATTTGCCTTTTTCTCTTACTAAAGATCAGCTTAATGCCTTAAAAGACATAGAAAAAGATTTACACTCAAAAGAAGCCAAAAGGCGTGTGATTATGGGTGATGTAGGGTGTGGTAAAACCTTGGTTTTACTTGGTGCGGCTTTGATGGTTTATCCTAAGCAAGCTATTTTAATGGCACCTACTAGTATTTTAGCGTATCAGCTTTATGAAGAGGCTAAGAAATTTTTACCTGATTTTATGAATATTTTGTTTATTAAAGGGGGTAAAAAAGAAAAAGATTTAGAACAAAATATCCAAAAAGCAAATCTTGTTATAGGCACTCATGCTTTAATTCATTTAGAAAGCCATAATGCCGTACTTGTAATGATAGACGAACAACATCGTTTTGGATCAGCTCAGCGTGAGAAAATTCATTCTTTAAGTAAACAAGAATTTGCCCCTCATTTTATACAGTTTTCGGCTACGCCTATTCCAAGAACTTTAAGCATGATACAATCTGAACTTTTAAATTTTAGTTTCATTAAACAAATGCCTTTTAAAAAAGATATCACAACTTATTGTATACAAAATGAAGGCTTTTCTAAGCTTAGCGAGAAGATCAAAGAAGAAATCGCTAAAAATCATCAAATTATCATTATTTATCCCTTAGTGAGTGCTAGTGATAATATTCCTTATCTTTCTTTAGAGCAGGCTAAAGAATATTGGCAGAGTCACTATGAAAAAGTTTTTGTAACTCATGGGAAAGATAAACAAAAAGATGAAATTTTAGAGCGTTTTAGAGATGAGGGAAATATTTTACTAAGCACTACAGTGGTGGAAGTGGGCATTTCTTTGCCAAGATTGAGTATGATAGTGATTGTAGGAGCGGAACGTTTAGGACTTGCTACTTTACATCAACTTCGTGGCCGTGTAGGTCGTGTAGGACTTAAAAGTACTTGCTATCTTTATACTAAGCTTAAAGAAATTCCGAGTCGTTTAAAAGAATTTGCTAGCACTTTAGATGGGTTTAAAATAGCAGAGCTTGATCTTAAAAATCGTTTGAGTGGAGATTTGCTCGATGGTTTTATGCAACATGGAAATGAGTTTAAATTTTTTGATTTTTCCAAGGATGAGGAGATTTTAGAAAAGGCAAAAAAAGATTTGGCAAAAAAATTGCCAAATTAATGTCCGCCGTACTTGTAAAGCATATTTTGAAAATGTGAAGCTATCATTTGTGCACGCTGTAAAATGACATTTTTCATTTCTTCATTATAAACTATATTTAAACTTTCTTCAAAAAGTTTTAGCCAAATTTCAAAAAACTCTTGAGGAAAAGGAGGTAGATCTAAGTGCTTTTTTAAGGGTTGCCCATTATAATCACCTTCGCCTAAAAGCATACCTGCCCAAAAATTTCCTATTTTTGCTTTATGTTCTTTCCATTCTTCATCGCTTGTTCCAATAGCATTGTTAAAAATAGGACCTAAATCCTTATCTTTTCTAACTTTTTCATAAAATATTTCCATGAGTTTTGCTATGCTTTCTTGATTAATTGTTTCAAATTTCATATAAGCCTTTCTTAAATGTTAATTTTATGGCGTTAATATAGCAAAAATAAGATAAATTAAATTTAACATAAGTTAAGAATGGAAATATTATATAATGAAAGATTATTTAGAACTTTTATCTAGTGTAGGAAAATTAAAAAAATTTCAAAAAAATAGTATTTTATTTTATGAAGGCGAAGAGGCTAAAAAATTTTTTATTTTACTCAAGGGAAAAATACGCATTTATAAAAGTACAGCAAGTGATAAAGAAATTACTTTGCATTATTTTAATCCTCCAAATTTTATAGCAGAAATGCCTGCTTTTAAAAAATTAAATTATCCTGCTAATGCTGTTTTTGAAGAGGATGGAGAAATTTTGGAAATTGATTTTATTAATTTTCAAAATTTATGCAGTGAAAATAAAGAATTCAATTTTTTACTTATCAGTTCACTTTTTGATAAAATTAAAATTTTAGAAAAGAAATTATCTCAAAATGCATTAGATTTAAGGACGAGATTATTAAAGTATCTTTTGGAAAATGAAAAAAATTTAGATACAATTTCACAAAAACAAATTGCAATTGATTTAAATGTTAGAGCACAATCTTTATCTCGAGTGTTAAAAGAACTTAAAATTTCAGAACTTATTGATACAAAAAAAGGTAGAATTGAAATTTTAAATAAAGATATGATCATGAAAGAACTTTGGTAAAATTTAAGGTAGAGAATGGATTTTGATTTTATATTAGCTCAAGCTCCTGCTTTTTTAACGGCTGCTTGGCTTACGATAAAACTAAGCTTTTTTGGAATTATTTTTTCTTTGATAATAGGTTTGTTTTGTATTTTAATGAGTTATTTTAAAATAAAAATTTTAGAAAATATTTGCAAGCTTTATATAGAGTTTTCAAGAAATACGCCTTTATTAATTCAACTTTTTTTCTTATATTATGCTTTACCTAAATTTAATATACATTTAGAGCAAATTCCACCGCTTGATTTGATTTGCTTAAGCGTAGAAGAAACTTTAAGGCCTTCTTTTGCTTGTGTTATAGTAGGACTTAGTTTTTTAGGAGGTTCTTATATGGCTGAAAGTTTAAGAGCGGGATTTGAAGCCATAAGAAAACAGCAGTTTGAAGCGGGACTTTCTTTGGGTTTTTCAAAATTTGGAAATTTGCGTTATGTGATTTTGCCGCAAGCTTTGGCTATTTCTATGCCAAGTATTAGTGCTAATATTATATTTTTAATCAAAGAAACTTCAGTCGTTAGTATTATTGCCTTGCCAGATTTGGTGAATTTAATGAAGAGTTTAAATTCCTTAACCTATAAGACAGATGAGCTATTGTTTTTGTTGTTTATGGGATATTTATGCATTATTTTACCTTTGTCTTTTATTTTGCTAAAGTTTGAAAAAAGGTTGCTTCATGCTTGAACTTTTAAATACCGATACGCTTTTAAGACTCTGGCAAGGGCTTTTTGTCACTCTTGAAATTTCATTTATCAGCATTATTATTACTTCGATAGGTGGGTTATTTTTAGGAATTTTAATGAGTTTTAAAAATACCTATATCTATGCTTTTTGTCGTTTGGGTTTAGAATTTGTGCGTGTTATGCCACTTTTAGTATGGCTTTTTGTGGTGTATTTTGGTTTTCCTAGATGGTTTGGGTGGGATTTGAGTTCTGTAAGTGCAGCTATTATTGTTTTTAGCATTTGGGGTTGTTTTGAGATGATGGATTTGGTGCGTGTTTCCTTGCAGAGTATTCCAAAACATCAGTATGAAAGTGCATCATCTTTAGGTTTAAATACGGTGCAAAGTTTTGCTTATGTTATTATTCCACAAGCTATGCGTCGTTTAACTCCTATGAGCATGAATTTACTTACTCGTATGATTAAAAGTACAACCTTTGCTTATTTAATCGGCGCGGTAGAGCTTGTAAAAGTAGGGCAACAAATTATAGAATTTCATAATAGAAATGATTTTGCACCTTTTATTATTTATGGTTTGATTTTTTTTATCTTTTTTATACTTTGTTATCCTATCACTTTATATTCAAGAAAATTAGAGAAAAAATGGAGCTAAAATGAGTATACTAAAAATAGAAAATTTACAAAAGTATTATGGTTCGCATCACGCCTTAAAAGATATTAATTTGGAAGTTAAGGCTAAAGAAGTTGTGGTGATTTTAGGTCCTAGCGGATGTGGAAAATCTACGCTTTTGCGTTGTATTAATGGGCTTGAAGAGATTGCAAGTGGTAATATTTATATTGATAATGAGAAAATAGATAAAGATTTTAAAGAATGGCCAAGAATGCGTCAAAAAGTTGGTATGGTTTTTCAATCTTATGAGCTTTTTGAGCATTTAAGTGTTGAAGAAAATATACTTCTAGGGCCTATGAAAGTGCAAAAAAGAAAGAAAGATGAGGTTTTAAAAGAGGCTAAAATTTGGCTTGAAAAGGTGGGGCTTTTGCATAAAATTCATGCTTATCCAAGAGAACTTAGCGGAGGACAAAAGCAAAGAATTGCCATAGTAAGAAGTTTATGCATGAATCCTGAGTTAATGCTTTTTGATGAGGTTACAGCAGCGCTGGATCCTGAGATTGTCAGAGAAGTTTTAGAAGTGATGTTAAATCTTGCAAAAGAGGGTATGACTATGCTTATTGTTACTCATGAAATGGGTTTTGCTAAAGCTGTAGCAGATAAAATTATTTTTATGGATAAAGGAAAAATCATCGAAGAAAATGATCCTAAAAGTTTTTTTAAAAATCCAAAAAGCGAAAGAGCAAAGAAATTTTTAAATTTATTTGATTATCATAAATAGATAAAAATAATATTGGTTTATGATAATAAAATTTACAAGACTAAAATTTTATAGAAAAACTAAAAAAGTCTTGACAAAATTTTTTTTTTGAGTTATAATCTTACTTTTATTTTTGCTGGTTTAGCTCAGTTGGTAGAGCAGCTGCCTTGTAAGCAGCAGGTCGGGGGTTCAAGTCCCTTAACCAGCTCCATTTATTTTAGCAGTGTTTGACCAGAATATTGAAAAAGCAATATTTTTATGGTGAGTTACTCAAGTGGCCAACGAGGGCAGACTGTAAATCTGCTGGCTTTCGCCTTCCGTGGTTCGAATCCACGACTCACCACCATGCTTTGCGGGAGTAGCTCAGTTGGTTAGAGCATCAGCCTTCCAAGCTGAGGGTCGCGGGTTCGAGTCCCGTTTCCCGCTCCAATAATTTAAAAGAACTGGGAGCTGTATTTTAAAACCTTTAACTTACAGTATATATCCCATTTAAGAGTTTTTGTTGTCTGTTATTGTGTATAATTTTTCTGAGCGCTCGTATGGCTCAGAGGTAGAGCACTCCCTTGGTAAGGGAGAGGTCGCGGGTTCAATTCCCGCTATGAGCTCCATGAATTGAAAAAATTATATAGATATAAGACTTGCTTTGCTCAATTTATTTTTTATACGGAGGAAAAAAATGGCTAAAGAAAAATTTTCACGTAATAAGCCACACGTAAATATTGGTACTATTGGTCACGTTGACCATGGTAAAACTACTTTAACAGCTGCTATTTCTGCTGTTCTTTCTAGAAGAGGTTTAGCAGAGCTTAAAGATTATGATAATATCGATAATGCTCCAGAAGAAAAAGAGCGTGGTATTACTATTGCTACTTCTCATATTGAATATGAAACAGACAATCGTCACTATGCACACGTTGACTGCCCAGGTCACGCAGATTATGTTAAAAACATGATTACAGGTGCTGCACAAATGGATGGAGCGATCTTGGTTGTTTCTGCTGCAGATGGCCCTATGCCACAAACTAGAGAGCACATTCTTCTTTCTCGTCAAGTAGGCGTTCCATATATTGTTGTTTTTATGAATAAAGCAGATATGGTTGATGATGCTGAACTTTTAGAGTTAGTTGAAATGGAAATTAGAGAATTATTAAGCTCTTATGATTTCCCAGGCGATGATACACCTATTATTTCTGGTTCTGCTTTAAAAGCTCTTGAAGAAGCTAAAGCTGGACAAGATGGTGAATGGTCAGCAAAAATTATGGATCTTATGGCTGCAGTTGATAGCTATATTCCAACTCCAACTCGTGATACTGAAAAAGACTTCTTGATGCCAATTGAAGACGTTTTCTCAATTTCAGGTCGTGGTACTGTTGTTACAGGTAGAATTGAAAAAGGTGTTGTAAAAGTAGGTGATACTATCGAAATCGTTGGTATTAAAGATACTCAAACAACAACTGTAACAGGTGTTGAAATGTTCAGAAAAGAAATGGATCAAGGCGAAGCAGGAGATAATGTAGGTGTTCTTCTTCGTGGTACTAAAAAAGAAGAAGTTATCCGTGGTATGGTTCTTGCTAAACCAAAATCAATTACTCCACACACTGACTTCGAAGCTGAAGTTTATATCTTAAATAAAGATGAAGGTGGTAGACATACTCCATTCTTTAACAACTATAGACCACAGTTTTATGTAAGAACAACTGATGTTACAGGTTCGATTAAATTAGCTGATGGTGTTGAAATGGTTATGCCAGGTGAAAATGTGAGAATTACTGTAAGCTTGATCGCTCCAGTAGCACTTGAAGAAGGAACTCGTTTTGCTATTCGTGAAGGTGGTAAAACTGTTGGTTCAGGTGTTGTTTCTAAAATTATTAAATAATTTAATAAAGCCAAGTTAAAAGCTTGGCTTTAATTTTTTAAGGAAAATTGAAATGAGAATTAAAGTTGGTTTAAAGTGTGAAGAATGTGGTGATATTAATTATAGCACCTATAAAAATAGTAAAAATACTACTGAAAAATTAGAATTAAAAAAATATTGCCCAAGATTAAAAAAACATACACTTCACAAAGAAGTTAAGTTAAAAAGTTAAGCTTGCGCCCTTAGGGCAATAGCTCCAACGGTAGAGCGCCGGATTCCAAATCCGATGGTTGGGGGTTCGAATCCCTCTTGCCCTGCCATAATTAAGGTTTAAATAAATGGAAAAATTAATAACTTATTTTAAATTATCAAAAGCCGAATTAAGGAAAGTAATTTTTCCTTTAAAAGAACAGGTAAGAAATGCCTATATTACAGTTTTTGTGGTTGTTGTGGTGATTTCTTTGTTTTTGGCGTTAGTGGATTGGCTTATGTCCTCTATTGTTTCTGCGATCGTATAAGGAGAGTAAATGAGTACTCATAAATGGTATGCAATTCAAACTTATGCTGGCAGTGAAATGGCAGTTAAAAGAGCCATTGAAAATTTAGTAAAAGATAACGGAATTGAAGAACAACTTAAAGAAATTGTTGTTCCAACTGAAGATGTTATTGAATTTAAGAATGGAAAGGAGAAGATTAGCGAAAGAAGTTTGTATTCAGGATACGTTTTTGCACTTCTTGATTTAAATACAGAGCTTTGGCATCGCATTCAATCTCTTCCAAAGGTTGGTCGTTTTATTGGAGAATCCAAAAAGCCAACCCCTTTAACAGAAAAAGATATTAATTTGATTTTGGAAAAAGTTCACAATCGTGCAGCGCCTAAACCAAAGATTTCTTTTGAAGAAGGGGAAAATGTGAGAATCACAGAAGGGCCATTTGCAAACTTTACTGCAATTGTAGAAGAGTATGATATGGTTCGTGGTTTATTAAAATTAAATGTTTCTATTTTTGGACGTTCAACTCCAGTGGAGATCTTATATTCTCAAGTTGAGAAAATAATTTAATTTATATCAAGTAAGGAGATTTGTTATGGCTAAAAAAGTCGTAGGCGAAATTAAATTGCAAATTGCTGCCACAAAAGCAAACCCATCACCACCTGTTGGTCCTGCTTTGGGTCAGCAAGGTGTTAATATTATGGAGTTTTGTAAGGCTTTTAATGAAAGAACAAAAGATATGGCAGGTTTTAATATCCCTGTTGTTATCACTGTTTATGCAGATAAAAGTTTTACTTTTATTACAAAACAACCGCCAGCTACGGATTTGATCAAAAAAGCAGCTGGAATTTCTAAAGGTACGGATAATCCACTTAAAAATAAGGTGGGTAAGTTAACTCGTGCTCAAGTTTTAGAAATAGTAGATAAGAAAATTGCAGATTTAAATACTAAAGATAGAGATCAAGCTGCTAAAATTATTGCAGGTTCAGCTCGTTCTATGGGTGTTGAAATCGTAGATTAATCCTTTCACCGCCAAGGTAAAAGGCGGTAGCACTTTAAAATGCGGAGAAAATAAATGGCTAAGATAGCAAAAAGATTAAAAGAATTATCACAAAAAATTGATTCAAATAAAGAGTATGCTTTAAGCGATGCAATTGATACAATAAAGACTTTAAAGTCTGCTAAATTTGATGAGACTGTAGAAATTGCTTTAAAACTCAATGTTGATCCAAGACATGCAGATCAAATGGTAAGAGGATCTGTTGTTTTACCTGCTGGAACGGGTAAAAAAGTTCGTGTTGCTGTAATTGCAAAAGACGCAAAAGCTGATGAAGCGAAAAATGCTGGTGCAGATATTGTGGGTAGCGATGATTTAGTAGAAGAAATTCAAAAAGGTAATATGAATTTTGATGTTTTGATTGCTACTCCAAATTTAATGGGACTTGTTGGTAAAGTTGGTAGAATTTTAGGGCCAAAAGGTTTAATGCCAAATCCTAAAACTGGAACAGTGACTATGGATGTTGCTCAAGCAGTTAATAATGCAAAAAGTGGTCAGGTAAATTTCCGTGTTGATAAGCAAGGAAATATCCATGCAGGTCTTGGTAAAGTAAGTTTTTCCAAAGAACAATTATGGGACAATGTTAGCACTTTTGTAAAGGCAATTAACAAACATAAACCTGCTGCAGCTAAAGGTAGATATATTAAAAATGCGGCTTTATCTTTGACAATGAGCCCTTCTGTAAAGCTTGAAACACAAGAATTGCTTGATATGAAATAAGAGTTGCTTTTTTGCAACTCTTTTGTTTTAAAATAAACATTTGAAAAAATTTTTGATTTTTTGAGATGTTTATTTTAGATTGAAGATAGTCGAGGCGTAAGCTTAATTGGATTTCCACTCTACTTGAAATCTCAATCGGAAAGGAGAAAATGTGACTAGAAGCGAAAAAGTTGAGATTATTGCTAAACTTGAAGAAGGTTTTAAAGCTAGTGAAGCTATTGTAGTTTGTAATTACAGAGGTCTTAGCACAAAAAAACTAGAAGAGCTTAGAAATAATGCAAGAGAAAACAATGTAAAAGTTCAAATTGTTAAAAATACTTTGGCTAACATTGCTCTTAACAATTCCGGTAAAACAGGTCTAGTTCTTAAAGATACAAATATTTATCTTTGGGGCGAAGATCAGCTAGGTGTTTCAAAAGTAGCTGCTAAATTTGAAGAAAATAACGATAAATTTGAAATCAAAACAGCTCATATTGAAGGCGAAGTTGCAGATGTTGCTAAGGTTAAAGCTCTTGCTAAAATGCCTTCACGCAATGAGTTGCTTGCTATGCTTTTGCAAGTTTGGAATGCGCCAATTACCAATTTCACAATAGGTTTAAATGCGCTTAAAAATAAAAAAGAATCTGAATAAATTAAATAAAAGGATAAAAAATGGCAATCTCTAAAGAAGATGTATTAGAATATATTTCAAATTTAAGTGTTCTTGAGTTATCAGAACTTGTAAAAGAGTTTGAAGAAAAATTTGGTGTGTCTGCTGCTCCTGTAATGATAGCTGGTGGTGCTGCAGCTGGTGGTGCTGCAGCTGCTGCTGAAGAAAAAACTGAATTTGATATCGTTTTAACTGATGGCGGTGCTAAAAAGATTGAAGTTATTAAAATCGTTCGTGCTCTTACAGGCCTTGGTCTTAAAGAAGCAAAAGATGCAGTTGAGCAAACTCCTTCAACTCTAAAAGAGGGTGTGGCTAAAGCTGAAGCTGAGGAAGCTAAAAAACAACTTGAAGAAGCTGGTGCTAAAGTAGAACTTAAGTAATTTTAAGCTTTAAAGTTAGAAGAAGATTTGCCAAGGCAAGTCTTCTTTTTTTATTTTTACCTAATTTTTAGGTCTTCTTTTTTAAATTTACAAAATTTACCATGAGGTATGTGCGATATGTTAGATAATAAATTAGGAAATCGTTTAAGAGTAGACTTCTCAAACATTTCAAAACAAATAGAAATCCCAAATCTTCTACAATTACAAAAAAAGAGTTTTGATTATTTTTTAAATCTTGATAATGGTGAAAGTGGTATAGAAAAAGTTTTTAAATCAATTTTTCCTATTCATGATCCGCAAAATAGATTGAGTCTTGAATATGTTAGTAGTGAAATAGGCAAGCCAAAATATACCATTCGCGAATGCATGGAAAGAGGTTTGACTTATTCTGTAAATTTAAAAATGAAAATCCGTCTTACTCTGCATGAAAAAGATGAAAAAACAGGGGAAAAAGTTGGCGTAAAAGATATTAAAGAACAAGAAATTTATATCCGCGAAATTCCTTTAATGACAGATCGTGTATCTTTTATCATTAATGGGGTTGAGAGGGTGGTTGTAAATCAATTACATAGAAGCCCTGGTGTTATTTTTAAAGAAGAAGAAAGTTCAACGGTTGCAAATAAGCTTGTTTATACAGCACAAATTATTCCTGATCGTGGTTCGTGGCTTTATTTTGAATACGATGCCAAAGATGTTTTGTATGTAAGAATCAATAAGCGTAGAAAAGTTCCTGTAACTATGCTTTTTAGAGCTTTAGGGTATAAAAAACAAGATATTATTAAGTTGTTTTATCCTATTCAGACTATACATGTGAAAAAAGATAAATTTTTAACAGAATTTAATCCAAATGATTTTATGGATAGAATAGAATATGATATTAAAGATGAAAAAGGAAAAATCGTTCATCAAGCTGGAAAAAGACTTACAAAGAAAAAAGCAGAACAGCTTATTAAAGACGGTTTAAAATGGATAGAATATCCTGTAGAAATTTTACTTAATCGTTATTTAGCAAATCCTATTATTGATAAAGAAAGTGGAGAGGTTTTATTTGATTCTTTAACTTTGTTAGATGAGAGTAAGCTTGCTAAGATTAAAGAGCAAAAAAGTTTTGATATAGCAAATGACTTGGCTAATGGCGTTGATGCAGCGATTATTAACTCCTTTGCTCAAGATGGAGAAACTCTAAAACTTCTTAAACAAAGTGAAAATATCGATGATGAAAATGATTTAGCTGCGATTAGAATTTACAAAGTTATGCGCCCAGGTGAACCTGTGGTAAAAGATGCAGCGAAGGCTTTTGTAAATGATTTATTCTTCAATCCTGAAAGATACGATCTTACCAAGGTGGGTCGTATGAAAATGAACCATAAATTAGGTCTTGAAGTACCTGAGTATGTTACTGTTTTGACTAATGAAGATATTATTAAAACTGCAAAATATTTAATTAAAGTAAAAAATGGTAAAGGACATATTGATGATAGAGATCATTTAGGAAATCGTCGTATCCGTTCTATAGGTGAACTTTTAGCCAATGAACTTCATTTAGGTCTTGCAAAAATGCAAAAGGCGATCAGAGATAAATTTACTTCTTTAAATGCGGATCTTGATAAAGTAATGCCTTATGATTTAATCAATCCTAAAATGATTACTACAACTATCATTGAATTTTTTACAGGAGGTCAACTTTCGCAATTTATGGATCAAACCAACCCTTTAAGCGAGGTTACTCATAAGCGTCGTTTGTCAGCGCTTGGTGAAGGTGGACTTGTAAAAGAAAGAGCAGGTTTTGAAGTGCGTGATGTTCACGCGACACATTATGGTAGAATTTGTCCAGTTGAAACACCTGAAGGTCAAAATATTGGTTTGATTAACACTCTTTCTACTTATGCAAAAGTAAATGAACTTGGCTTTGTTGAAGCGCCATATAGAAAAGTTGTAAATGGTAAAGTGACTAATGAAGTTGTTTATCTTACAGCGACACAAGAAGAAGGCTTGTTTATCGCACCAGCTTCAACTAAGGTTGATGCCAAAGGCAATATAGTAGAAGAATTTGTTGAGACTAGGCAAGATGGTGAAACTATACTTGCAAGACGCGAAGAAGTGCAATTAATCGATCTTTGCTCAGGTATGGTTGTTGGAGTTGCAGCTTCTTTGATTCCGTTTTTAGAGCACGATGATGCAAACAGAGCGCTAATGGGTTCAAACATGCAACGTCAAGCTGTGCCACTTCTTACTGCTTCAGCTCCGATAGTAGGAACAGGTATGGAACAAATTATTGCGCGTGATGCTTGGGAAGCTGTTAAAGCAAAGCGTGGCGGTGTGGTTGAGAAAGTGGATAATAAAAGCATTTTCATTTTAGGTGAAGATGATAAAGGTCCATTTATTGACCATTACACTATGGAGAAAAATTTAAGAACCAATCAAAATACAAATTATATTCAACACCCTATTGTTAAAAAAGGTGATATAGTAAAAGCAGGACAAATTATCGCAGATGGTCCTTCTATGGATCAAGGCGAACTTGCTATAGGTAAAAATGCTTTAATCGCTTTTATGCCTTGGAATGGTTATAACTATGAGGATGCTATAGTTGTAAGTGAGAGAATTATTCGTGAAGATACTTTTACAAGCGTGCACATTTATGAAAAAGAAATTGAAGCAAGAGAACTAAAAGACGGTATAGAAGAAATTACCAAAGATATTCCAAATGTAAAAGAAGAAGATGTTGCGCATCTTGATGAGAGCGGTATTGCAAAAATTGGTACCCATATCAAACCAGGTATGATTTTGGTGGGTAAGGTTTCTCCAAAAGGTGAGGTTAAACCAACTCCTGAAGAAAGACTTTTAAGAGCGATTTTTGGAGAAAAAGCAGGACATGTTGTGAATAAATCCCTTTATGCAACCGCTTCTTTAGAGGGTGTTGTTGTGGATGTTAAAATTTTCACTAAAAAAGGCTATGAAAAAGATGATCGCGCAATAAAATCTTATGATAAAGAAAAAATGGCTTTAGAAAAAGAGCATCATGATAGACTTTTGATGATGGATAGAGAAGAAATGCTTCGTGTTTGTGCTCTTCTTTCCAAAGCTTCTTTAAATAGCGATCAAAAAATTGGAGATAAAAATTATAAAAAAGGACAAACTGCAGATATTAGCGAACTTGAAAAAATCAATCGTTTTACTTTAACAACTTTGATTAAAGCTTATTCTAAAGAGATTCAAAAAGAATACGATGATTTAAAAAATCATTTCCAAAATGAGAAGAAAAAATTAAAAGCAGAACACGATGAAAAGCTTGAAATTTTAGAAAAAGATGATATTTTACCAAGTGGGGTAATTAAGCTTGTTAAAGTTTATATTGCTACAAAAAGAAAGCTTAAAGTCGGTGATAAAATGGCAGGACGTCATGGAAATAAAGGTATAGTTTCAACTATAGTTCCTGAAGTAGATATGCCTTATTTGCCAAATGGTAAGAGTGTGGATATTGCGCTTAATCCACTTGGCGTTCCAAGTCGTATGAATATAGGTCAAATTTTAGAAAGTCATTTAGGTTTAGTTGGACTTAGACTTGGGGATCAAATTCAAGAAATTTTTGATAGAAAGCAAAAAGATTTTCTTAAAGAATTAAGAGCGAAAATGCTTGAAATTTGTTCTATTCCAAGACTTGCAAACGAAAAAGAATTTATTAAAAGCTTAAGCGATGAAGAGCTTTTAAACTATGCTAGAGACTGGAGTAAAGGAGTTAAATTTTCTACTCCTGTTTTTGAAGGTGTAAATATAGAAGAATTTAGTAAGCTTTTTAAAATGGCTAAGATAGATATGGATGGCAAAACAGAACTTTATGATGGACGCACAGGGGAAAAAATTGCAGAGCGTGTTCATGTAGGATGTATGTATATGCTAAAACTCCATCACTTGGTTGATGAAAAAGTTCATGCAAGAAGTACAGGACCTTATAGCTTGGTTACCCAACAACCTGTGGGTGGTAAAGCACTCTTTGGGGGACAAAGATTTGGAGAAATGGAAGTTTGGGCACTTGAAGCTTATGGAGCGGCTCACACTTTAAGAGAAATGTTAACCATAAAATCAGATGATGTAGAAGGTAGATTTAGTGCTTATAAAGCATTGACAAAAGGTGAAAATGTTCCAGCAACAGGAATTCCTGAAACATTTTTTGTATTAACCAATGAGCTTAAATCTCTTGCTTTAGATGTTGAGATTTTTGATAAGGATGAAGATAATGAGTAAATTTAAAGTAATAGAAATTAAAGAAGATGCAAGACCTAGAGATTTTGAAGCATTTCAACTGAGACTTGCAAGTCCTGAAAAAATCAAATCATGGTCTTATGGAGAAGTAAAAAAACCAGAAACTATTAATTATAGAACCTTAAAGCCTGAAAGAGATGGGCTTTTTTGTGCAAAGATTTTTGGACCTATAAGAGATTATGAGTGTCTTTGTGGTAAATACAAAAAAATGCGTTTTAAAGGCGTTAAGTGTGAAAAATGTGGTGTTGAAGTAGCAAATTCAAAAGTGCGTCGTTCTAGAATGGGGCATATCGAGCTTGTAACTCCTGTGGCTCATATTTGGTATGTTAATTCTCTTCCAAGCCGTATAGGAACGCTTTTGGGTGTTAAGATGAAAGATCTTGAGCGTGTGCTTTATTATGAAGCTTATATCGTTGAAAATCCAGGCGATGCTTTCTATGATAATGAAAGCACCAAAAAAGTAGAATATTGTGATGTTTTAAACGAAGAGCAATATCAAAATTTAATGCAACGCTATGAAAATAGTGGCTTTAAAGCAAGAATGGGTGGAGAAGTTGTTCGTGATTTACTTGCAAATTTAGATCTTGTGGCACTTTTAAATCAGCTTAAAGAAGAAATGGCGGCTACAAATTCAGAGGCTAAGAAAAAAACCATCATTAAACGCTTAAAAGTAGTAGAAAATTTCTTAAATTCAAATTTAAACGCCAATACCGATAGTGATGAAGCCGTACCAAATCGTCCTGAATGGATGATGATTACAAATCTTCCAGTTTTACCGCCAGATTTGCGTCCTTTAGTGGCTTTAGATGGTGGAAAATTTGCAGTTTCTGATGTGAATGACTTATATCGTCGTGTTATCAATAGAAATACACGTCTTAAAAAACTTATGGAACTTGATGCACCTGAAATCATTATCAGAAATGAAAAAAGAATGCTTCAAGAGGCTGTTGATGCACTTTTTGACAACGGTCGTCGTGCTAATGCTGTAAAAGGAGCAAATAAACGCCCATTAAAATCTTTAAGTGAAATCATCAAAGGGAAACAAGGACGTTTTAGACAAAATCTACTAGGTAAAAGGGTGGATTTCTCAGGTCGTAGCGTTATTGTTGTAGGTCCAAAACTTAGAATGGATCAATGTGGTTTACCTAAAAAAATGGCTTTAGAGCTCTTTAAGCCACATCTTTTAGCTAAGCTTGAAGAAAAAGGTTATGCAACCACAGTAAAACAAGCTAAAAAAATGATAGAAAACAAAACCAATGAAGTTTGGGAATGTTTAGAAGAGGTAGTAAAGGGACATCCTGTTATGCTAAACCGTGCACCTACTTTGCATAAGCTTTCTATCCAAGCTTTTCATCCTGTTTTAGTGGAAGGTAAGGCTATACAACTTCATCCTTTGGTTTGTGCAGCATTTAACGCAGACTTTGATGGGGATCAAATGGCAGTGCATGTACCGCTTTCTCAAGAGGCTATTGCAGAATGTAAAGTGCTTATGCTTTCATCAATGAATATTCTTTTACCAGCAAGCGGTAAGTCTGTAACCGTTCCATCGCAAGATATGGTTTTAGGAATTTATTATCTTTCGTTGGAAAAAGCAGGTGCTAAAGGTTCGCATAAAATTTGTACAGGTATTGATGAAGTGATGATGGCGCTTGAAAGCAAGTGTTTGGATATTCATGCGAGTATACAAACTATGGTAGATGGTAGAAAGATTACCACTACAGCAGGAAGATTGATTATTAAATCCATTTTACCTGATTTTGTGCCTGAAAATAGCTGGAATAAAGTCTTAAAGAAAAAAGACATTGCTGCGCTTGTGGATTATGTTTATAAACAAGGTGGTTTAGAGATTACAGCAAGTTTCTTGGATAGACTTAAAAATTTAGGTTTTGAATATGCAACTAAAGCAGGTATTTCAATTTCGATTGCAGATATTATTGTTCCTAATGATAAACAAAAAGCTATCGATGAAGCAAAAAAACAAGTAAGAGAAATTCAAAATTCTTATAATCTCGGTTTGATTACTTCAGGGGAAAGATACAATAAAATCATTGATATTTGGAAAAGTACAAACAATGTTCTTTCAAAAGAAATGATGAAGCTTGTAGAAAAAGATAAAGAAGGTTTTAACTCTATTTATATGATGGCAGATTCTGGTGCTAGGGGTAGTGCAGCTCAAATTTCTCAGCTTGCTGCGATGAGAGGACTTATGACCAAACCTGATGGTTCTATTATCGAAACGCCTATTATTTCAAATTTCCGTGAAGGGCTAAATGTTCTTGAATACTTTATTTCAACTCACGGTGCTAGAAAAGGTCTTGCAGATACCGCTCTTAAAACAGCAAATGCGGGTTATTTGACAAGAAAACTCATCGATGTTGCACAAAATGTAAAAATTACCATTGAAGATTGTGGAACACATGAGGGTGTTGAAATCAATGAAATTACCGCAGATAGTTCTATTATAGAAACTTTAGAAGAAAGAATTTTAGGTAGGGTTTTAGCTGAGGATGTGATTGATCCTATTACAAATTCTGTGCTTTTTGCAGAAGGTACTTTAATGGATGAGGAAAAAGCAAAAATTCTTGGCGAAAGCGGTATAAAAAGTGTCAATATCCGCACTCCTATTACCTGCAAAGCTAAAAAAGGAATTTGTGCAAAATGTTATGGTATCAATCTTGGTGAAGGTAAATTAGTAAAACCAGGCGAAGCAGTGGGAATTATTTCCGCTCAATCTATCGGTGAACCAGGAACGCAGCTAACTCTAAGAACTTTCCATAGCGGGGGAACTGCAAGTACGGATTTACAAGATAGACAAGTAAGCGCACAAAAAGAAGGTTTTATAAGATTTTATAATCTTAAAACTTATAAAAACAAAGAAGGTAAAAATATCGTAGCAAATCGTAGAAATGCGGCGGTTTTACTTGTGGAGCCAAAAATCAAAACTCCATTTAAAGGTGTGATTAATATAGAAAATATTCATGAAGATGTGATTGTTTCTATTAAAGATAAAAAACAAGAAGTAAAATACATATTAAGAAAATACGATCTTGCTAAACCAAATGAATTAGCAGGTGTAAGTGGCAGTATAGATGGAAAACTTTATTTGCCATATCAAAGCGGCATGCAAGTAGAAGAAAATGAAAGTATCGTAGAAGTGATTAAAGAGGGTTGGAATGTACCAAATCGTATTCCTTTTGCGAGTGAAATTTTAGTAGAAGATGGCGAGCCTGTAGTTCAAAATATCAAAGCAGGCGAAAAAGGAACACTCAAATTTTACATCCTTAAAGGCGATGGTTTAGATAGAGTAAAAAATGTTAAAAAAGGTGATATTGTTAAAGAAAAAGGATTCTTTGTAGTGATTGCTGATGAAAATGATAGAGAAGCAAAAAGACACTATATCCCAAGAGAATCTAAGATAGAATTTAACGATAGTGAAAAAATCGATGACGCAAATACTATCATTGCAAGTGCTCCTAAAAAAGAAAGAAAAGTGATTGCAGAATGGGATGCTTATAATAATACTATCATTGCAGAAATTGATGGTGTTGTAAGCTTTGAGGATATTGAAGCAGGTTATAGTGCTGATGAGCAAATTGATGAAGCTACAGGTAAGCGTTCTTTAGTAATTAATGAGTATTTACCTAGCGGAGTTAGACCAACTTTGGTAATTGCAGGAAAAGGTGATAAAGCTGTGCGTTATCACCTTGAACCAAAAACCGTTATTTTTGTTCATGACGGCGATAAAATTGCTCAAGCAGATATTTTAGCAAAAACTCCAAAAGCAGCAGCTAAATCAAAGGATATTACAGGAGGTCTTCCAAGAGTTTCTGAACTTTTTGAAGCAAGAAAACCAAAAAATGCGGCTGTGATTGCAGAAATTGATGGTGTTGTTCGTTTTGATAAGCCTTTGCGTTCTAAAGAAAGAATTATTATCCAAGCAGAAGATGGAACAAGTGCTGAGTATTTAATCGACAAATCAAAACATATTCAAGTAAGAGATGGAGAGTTTATTCATGCAGGTGAAAAACTTACAGATGGAGTTGTTTCGAGTCATGATGTGCTTAAAATTTTAGGTGAAAAAGCCTTGCATTATTATTTGATTTCTGAAATTCAGCAAGTTTATCGCGGACAAGGTGTTGTGATTTCTGATAAACATATAGAAGTTATCGTTTCTCAAATGCTAAGACAAGTAAAAGTTGTAGATAGTGGACATACGAAATTTATTGAAGGTGATTTGGTTTCAAGACGTAAATTCCGTGAAGAAAATGAAAGAATCATTAGAATGGGTGGAGAACCAGCTATTGCCGAGCCTGTGCTTTTAGGTGTAACAAGAGCAGCGATTGGAAGTGATAGTGTGATTTCTGCGGCTTCATTCCAAGAAACTACCAAAGTTTTAACTGAAGCAAGTATAGCAGGTAAATTTGACTACTTAGAAGATTTAAAAGAAAATGTTATTCTAGGTAGAATGATTCCTGTTGGAACAGGGCTTTATGGCGAACAAAATTTAAAACTTAAAGAACAAGAATAAAACTCTATTTTATAGCCCTTCGGGGCTATATTTCCTCATTTTCAATCTTTTTAACTAAAATATAAGCAAAAATTAGATATCATCCAAAGTTTATTACATTTTTAAAGAAAGGAATTATTGTGCCTACCATAAATCAATTGGTTAGAAAAGAGCGCAAAAAAGTTTTAGAAAAATCTAAATCTCCAGCGCTTAAAAATTGTCCACAAAGAAGGGGAGTTTGCACTAGGGTTTATACTACAACACCTAAAAAACCAAACTCAGCGTTAAGAAAAGTTGCCAAAGTAAGACTTACTAGTGGCTTTGAAGTGATCAGCTATATTGGCGGTGAAGGTCATAACTTACAAGAACACAGCATTGTTTTAGTGCGTGGTGGTAGGGTAAAAGACTTACCAGGGGTTAAATATCACATCGTTCGTGGTGCTCTTGATACAGCAGGTGTTGCAAAAAGAACAGTTTCTCGTTCTAAATATGGTGCTAAACGCCCTAAAGCAGGCGCTGCAAAATAATCTTCATACAGACAAATCCGTTAGATTTGATTTTGTTTGAGTAAAATTTAAAATTTGAAGGAAAAATAATGAGAAGAAGAAAAGCTCCGGTAAGAGAAGTTTTACCTGATCCGATTTATGGTAATAAAGTAATCACAAAATTTATTAATTCTTTAATGTATGATGGCAAAAAAAGCACAGCTACAACAATTATGTATGGTGCTTTAGAAGCTATCGATAAAAAAGGTGGCGAGAAAAAAGGTATTGATATTTTTAATGATGCGATTGAAAATATTAAGCCTTTATTAGAGGTAAAATCTCGTCGTGTAGGTGGTGCGACCTATCAAGTTCCAGTTGAAGTACGCCCTGCTAGACAACAAGCTTTGGCGATTCGTTGGATTATTTCTTTTGCAAGAAAAAGAAGCGAAAGAACTATGATTGATAAACTTGCAGCTGAGCTTTTGGATGCTGCTAATAGCAAAGGTGCTTCATTTAAGAAGAAAGAAGATACTTATAAAATGGCTGAAGCAAATAAAGCATTTGCTCACTATCGTTGGTAAGGAAGGAGTGTGTATGTCAAGAAATACTCCTTTAAAAAAAGTTAGAAATATCGGTATTGCTGCTCACATTGATGCGGGTAAAACGACTACATCTGAAAGAATTCTTTTCTTTACTGGTATGAGTCATAAAATCGGTGAAGTTCATGATGGTGCTGCAACTATGGACTGGATGGAGCAAGAGAAAGAGCGCGGGATTACTATCACTTCTGCGGCTACAACTTGTTTTTGGAAAGATCATCAAATCAATCTTATTGACACTCCAGGCCACGTGGATTTTACAATCGAAGTTGAAAGATCTATGCGTGTTCTTGATGGTGCTGTTGCGGTATTTTGTTCAGTGGGTGGGGTGCAGCCTCAAAGTGAAACAGTTTGGAGACAAGCAAATAAATATGGTGTTCCAAGAATAGTATTTGTAAACAAAATGGATAGAATCGGTGCAAATTTTTATAATGTAGAAGATCAAATTCGCAACCGTTTAAAAGCTAATCCAGTTCCACTTCAAATTCCAATCGGTGCTGAGGATAATTTTAAAGGCGTAATCGATCTTGTAACTATGAAAGCTTTAGTTTGGGAAGATGATACTAAGCCAACGGATTATGTAGAAAAAGAAATTCCAGCTGAACTTAAAGAAAAGGCAGAAGAATATCGCACAAAAATGATAGAAGCAGTTTCTGAAACTTCAGATGAGTTGATGGAAAAATATTTAGGCGGAGAAGAATTAAGTCTTGAAGAGATTAAAACAGGGATTAAAGCAGGATGTTTAAGTCTTTCTATCGTTCCTATGCTTTGCGGTACAGCGTTTAAAAATAAAGGGGTTCAACCTTTACTTGATGCTGTTGTGGCTTATTTGCCAGCTCCTGATGAAGTGGCAAATATCAAGGGTGAATATGAAGATGGTACAGAAGTTTCTGTAAAATCAACTGATGATGGCGAGTTTGCAGGGCTTGCATTTAAAATCATGACAGATCCATTTGTAGGACAACTTACTTTCGTGCGTGTTTATCGTGGTTGTTTGGAAAGTGGCTCTTATGCTTATAACTCAACTAAAGATAAAAAAGAAAGAATTGGTCGTTTGTTAAAAATGCACTCTAATAAAAGAGAAGAGATTAAAGTGCTTTACGCAGGCGAAATTGGTGCTGTTGTAGGACTTAAAGATACTTTAACAGGGGATACTCTTGCAAGTGAAAAAGATAAGGTAATCCTTGAAAGAATGGATTTTCCAGATCCCGTTATTTCTGTTGCAGTTGAGCCAAAAACTAAAGCTGATCAAGAAAAAATGTCTATTGCTTTAAATAAATTAGCACAAGAAGATCCAAGTTTTAGAGTTTCAACTGATGAAGAAAGTGGCCAAACTATCATTTCAGGTATGGGTGAGTTACACCTTGAAATTATCGTTGATAGAATGCTTCGTGAATTTAAAGTTGAAGCTGAAGTAGGTCAACCACAAGTTGCTTATCGCGAAACTATTAGAAAAACTGTTGAACAAGAATACAAATATGCTAAACAATCAGGTGGTCGTGGCCAGTATGGACATGTATTCTTACGCCTTGAACCACTTGAGCCAGGTAGTGGATATGAATTTGTTAATGATATCAAAGGTGGAGTAATTCCAAAAGAATACATTCCTGCAGTTGATAAAGGTGTTCAAGAAGCATTACAAAATGGTGTTTTAGCAGGTTATCCTGTGGAAGATGTTAAAGTAACTGTTTATGATGGAAGTTATCACGAGGTGGATTCATCTGAGATGGCGTTTAAACTTGCTGCTTCTATGGGCTTTAAAGAAGGTGCTAGAAAAGCAGGTGCTGTGATCTTAGAGCCTATGATGAAAGTTGAAGTAGAAACTCCTGAAGATTACATGGGTGATGTTATTGGAGATCTTAACAAACGCCGTGGTCAAGTAAATAGCATGGATGAGCGTGGTGGAAATAAAATCATCACAGCATTTTGTCCTTTGGCTGAAATGTTTGGTTATTCTACTGATCTTAGAAGTCAAACTCAAGGTCGTGCGACTTATTCTATGGAATTTGATCACTATGATGAAGTTCCTAAAAATGTTGCGGATGAAATCATCAAAAAAAGAAACGGTTAAATTTTTAGCGGGATTTTTCCCGCTTTCTGTCCTCGTAGCTCAGCAGGATAGAGCGCAAAATTCCTAATTTTGAGGCCGTGAGTTCGAATCTCGCCGTGGACACCATTTTATGGGGTGTTATTATGATAAAAATTGCTTTTTTTATAACTTTTGTAATTTCTTTTTTGGCAGCACAAAGCCCAGTAAATTTTAAAGAAGATAATAATATAACAAAAGAACGAAATATATTTAAAGAACAATCTCCAAAACGCATTAAAATTCCAACGCATTAAAATATATGTCAGATCTGATTACGCTAGCACAATTATCACAAGGGTATCGTTACAATAGTGATTCTTTAATTTTAGCTGATTTTATTTTAAAACAAGGAATTAAAGGCGCTGTTTTTGATGTAGGTGCGGGCTGTGGTATCATAGGTATTTTACTTAAAAAAAATATTGCAAATTTAAGTTTATCTTTGATTGATATTCAAAAAGAAAATATAAAATTGATTGAAAAAAATTTAAAATCCAACAAAATACAAGGCGATATTTTTCATGATGATTTTAATCAATTTCAAATCATAAAAAAATTTGACTTCATAGTCTGCAATCCTCCATTTTATAGACAAGGAGCTTACAAGAGTGAAGATCAGCATAAAGCTATAAGTAAATTTCAGGAATTTTTACCCTTGCATAGCTTTTTAGCTAAAACAAATTCTATGCTTAAGCCAAATGGTGCTTTGTATTTTTGCTATGAAGCTTTAGCTTTAGATGAAATTTGTTTTATTTTAAAAGATATGAAAATGAAAATAACAAAGCTTTGCTTTGTACATACACATCAAAACAAAAAAGCAAGACTTGTTTTGATACAGGTAAAAAAAGGTTCAAAATCGCCTTGTGAGATTTTACCTCCTTTTTTTGTATATGAAAATGAAATTTTAAGCAAACAAATGCAAGAAATTCACTTAAGATTTAGGTTAAAAAGTTATGATATTTGATAAAAATTTTTCTTATGCTTTTGATGAAAATGCTTGTGAGAAATGCGGTGGAAGGTGTTGCACTGGAGAAAGTGGCAATATTTTTGCGAGCAAGGAAGAATTAGAAGCATTAAGAAAGCATTTAAATTTAGAAAGCAAAGAATTTGCTGAAAAATACTTGAGAAAAGTGGGCTTTAAAATGAGTTTTAAGGAAGTCGAATGTGAAGATGGTTTTGCTTGCATTTTTTTTGATACTCAAAAAAGAAATTGTAGTATCTACGATTTTCGTCCAAAACAATGCAGAACTTTTCCATTTTGGGAATATTTTAAAACACATCAAAAGGAATTAGAAAAAGAATGTATAGGTATTTGTTATTTGTCTTAGCAGCCTTTTTTTTGGCAGCTTGTGGAAGTTCAAAAATCAATGTTGTTTATCCTGATTATACAAAATATAAAAGCAATGATTTTGATTTAAGGGTTATGAAGGCTTATAATTATGAGTATTATAAACAATACAAAGAAGCCAGAGATGAATTTTTAAGTCTTTATCAAGATTATAATAATACTAATTTTTTAGAAAATGCATTTTTACTTACTTTAGCAAACAATCTTGACAAGCAAGCAGAGTTAGATAATCTAGCAAAGCCTTATTTAAATCAAAATGACAATCTTAAGCGACTTAGTGCTCTTTATGCTTTAAATTCAAATGATATCAACAATGCTCAAAAACTTATGAAAGAGCTTTTAACAAAAAAGGATAGTGATCCTAGAAATTTAGAGCTTTATGGTGATATTTTGGTTAAAAAAAATGATTTAAAAAATGCTACAAAATACTATAGATCTGCTTATAATCAAGTGCAAAATGAAGAAATTTTATTTAAACTCATAGGAATTTATGCGATTTTGAATGATACTTTAAATATTAAAAATGTTTTAGAATTTTCAAGAAAAACCAATGGTTGCACTCTCAAAACTTGCGTCTTGCTTGCTAAAATTTATTTTGATGAAAAAAATATCGAAGCTTTAAAAAGTATATATAAAGAGCTTTATCAACTTACCAAAAATAAAAGTTTTGTATTGGCTTTAGTTGAGCTTTTAAATTCTCAAGGCAAAACAGAAGAAGCTTTAAAAATTTCTTTGCAGTATGATTTAGATGATGACATTAAACTCGCTTTGTATCAGAATTTAAAACGCTTTGATGATGCTAAAAAAATGAGTTTAGCTCTTTATCATAAAACAAAAAATAAAGAATATCTTCTACGAGCGGCAGTTTTTGAATTTGAAGCTGCAAATGAAGCTAAAAAAATCACTCCAAAAGTAATTGATTCTGTAAAAGAAAAATTCGAACAGGCTATCGATAAAGATAGCAATGCTTTGTATTTAAACTACTATGGATATTTGCTTATAGATTATGATTTAGATGTTAAAAAAGGTATAGAGCTTGTGAAACTTGCCTTAAAAAAAGAGCCTCAAAATTTATACTATTTGGATTCTTTAGCGTGGGGGTATTATAAACAAGGTGATTGTAAAAAGGCTTGGGAAATTTTGAAGCAAACTTTAGAGGATAAAGAATTTGCAAATTCTGATGAGAGCAAGGCTCATGCAAAAGCAATAAAGGCGTGTATTAAACCATGATTTTAGATAAAATTTTTGAAAAAACTAAAGAAGATTTAAAAGAGCGTAAGGCGCAACTGCCTTATGATATGTTGGGACGATCTTTAGCGTCGAATCCTTTTTTTCCTAAAGATGTTAAAGCTGCTTTAAAAAGAATAGAAAATGAAGTAAGAATTATCGCAGAGGTTAAAAAAGCTAGTCCAAGTAAAGGGGTTATAAGGGAAAATTTTGATCCTTTAGATATAGCTTTAAAATACGAAAAAAATGGAGCTGCTGCTATTTCAGTTTTAACAGAACCGCATTTTTTTCAAGGGAGTTTAGAATACCTTAGTATGATACGCCGTTATACGCACACTCCTTTGTTGCGAAAGGATTTTATTTTTGATGAGTATCAAATTTTAGAAGCTTTGGTTTATGGGGCGGATTTTGTATTATTAATCGCTAAAATGCTAAGCATGAAAGAGCTTAAAAAACTGCTTGAGTTTGCAAGACATTTAGGTCTTGAGGCTTTGGTTGAAATTCACGATAAAGAAGATTTGAGCAAAGCGATTTTTTCAGGAGCTGATATTATAGGCATAAATCATCGCAATTTGGATGATTTTTCTATGGATATGAATTTATGCGAAAAACTCATCCCACAAATTCCAAATTCAAAAATTATTGTCGCAGAAAGCGGTTTAGAGGATAAAGATTTTTTAAGGCATTTGCAAAATTTAGGCGTTGATGCTTTTTTAATCGGAGAATATTTTATGCGTCAAAACGATGAAGGAGAGGCTTTGAAAGCCTTGCTTTAAAAGGATAAAAATGCAGTATTTGTATGCACCATGGCGAAGTGAGTATTTTGAAAAAGAAAAGAGCGAGTGCCCTTTTTGTGATTGTGCTAATAAAATCAAAAGCGACGAAGAATTAGGAGTGATTTTTAGAGCTAAGTATTGTTTTGGCGTGATGAACCGCTATCCTTATTCTGCAGGGCATTTTATGATAATACCTTATTTGCATGAAGAGCATATAGAAAATTTAAGTGATGAAGCTTGGCAAGAGATAAGTCAATTTGTGCGTCTAGGGGTAAGAATTTTAAAAAGTGAACTCCATGCAGGTGGGGTAAATATCGGTATGAATTTAAGTAAAGATGCGGGTGCTGGGATAGCTCCTCATTGTCATTATCACCTAGTGCCGCGTTGGGTAGGGGATACTAATTTTATCACCACTATAGGAGAGACTAGGGTTTGTGGTACCAATATAGAACAAGTTTATCAAAAACTTGTTTTGGCGTTTAAAAATGTTAAATGAAGTAGATTTTGCAGAATTTCAAAAAGAAAATTTCTCTCTTTTAATCGATGCAAGAAGCCCTAGAGAATTTTTGCATTCTCATTTGATAGGAGCTTTAAATTTTTATGCTTTAAATGATGAAGAATATCAAGAAATAGGAACAATTTATAAAAAAAATCAAGCTTTGGCTAAGGCTAGGGGTGCGAGTTATATTTGTCAAAATATGTCAAAGCATATCTTAGAGCTTGCCCACAAATTCCGTATAGGAGATAAGATCGGAATTTACTGCTCTCGTGGGGGTTTGCGTTCAAAATCTATTGCAGTGATTTTGAGCGAATTGGGCTATAGAGTGGTGCGTTTAAAGGGTGGCTTTAAAGCTTATAGAAGTTTTTTGGCGCATTATTTTGATAATGAAATAAATTTAGATTTTTTTGCTCTTTGTGGTAATACAGGCTGTGGAAAAACAGAACTTTTGGAGCTTTTGCCCCATCATTTAAATTTAGAAAAAATGGCAAATCATCTAGGATCATCTTTTGGTGATATTTTAGGAAAACAACCTACGCAAAAAGCTTTTGAAGCAAACCTTTTTTATACTTTAAACTCTTTAAAAGATTTTATCTTTATAGAGAGCGAAAGTCGTAAAATAGGTGAAATAGTTTTACCTTTAAAGCTTTATGAAAAAATGCAAAAAGCATTTAAAATTCATTGTTTTTGTTCTTTAGAAAAGCGCATAGACAGGATACAAAAGATCTATCAAGAAAAAATGACTCCTTTAAAATTTAAAGAATGTCTTGCTAAGATCAGTCCTTATATCAGTGTAAATTTTCGTCAGGATTTGCTAAAAAGTTATGAGCAAAGAGAATGGCAAAGGCTTATTGCTTTGCTTTTGGCTTATTATGATAAGAGTTATAAAAAGCCACAAAAAATAGATTTTGAGCTAAACACTGATGATATCTTCAAAGCCAAAGAAGAGCTTTTAGGCTATTTTAAAACGCAATTGCTTTTTTAATACTAGATAATTTCTACTTTTAATTTAAAAAAAACTTTTACCAAATCATCAAAATTTTCTTTATTATCTTGCAAGAATTCTTTTTTATTGTTTTGGTTTAGCCCCAAATTTTTATTTTAATGCTAGTAAATTTGAATTATAGAGAAGTAAAATATTTTTTAAAATACCTATTTATAGTAATTTAAGATAAAAAAATAAATTTTGATAAAAAAAATATATAAAATATTTCTTAAATTTATATTTTTTTAAACCATTTTAAATATAATTATCTCGCAATTAAATTTTGTAAGAAAGGACAGGTAAATGAATGCGATAAATTCAAGTTTTATTGTGTTGTGTACTTTGCTAGTTTTGCTTATGACTCCAGCTTTGGCAATGTTTTATTCAGGTATGGTAAGAAGTAAAAATACTCTTAATACTATAATGAATTGCTTTATTGTTTTTGGTGTTATTACTTTACAATGGGTAGTGCTTGGATTTAGTCTTTCTTTTGGTAAAGATGAAGGACTTGGGCTTGTAGGAAATTTCGAGAATTTCCTCTTAGAGGGTATTAGCGGATACAACGCTTCAGGCGTTCCAAATATTCTTTTTGTGATTTTTCAAATGATGTTTGCACTTATTGCATCTGCCATCATAACAGGCTCTTTGGTGGGAAGAATTAAACTGGGTGTTTTGGTGATATTTCTACTTTTTTGGAGTACTTTAGTTTATGATGTGTTAGCACATATGATTTGGAGCAGTGAGGGATTTTTGCTTAAAAGAGGAAGTCTTGATTTTGCTGGGGGCGGTGTTGTGCATATTAGCTCTGGGGTTGCTGGACTTGTAGGAGCTTTGATGGTAGGCGCTAGAAAAAGTGATGATGAGGATAAAAACGCGCATTCTATTCCTTATGCTTTCTTAGGTGCGATTTTGCTTTTTATAGGATGGTTAGGTTTTAATGCTGGAAGTGCTGGCGAAATGAATGATGTTGCTATCAATGCTTTTATAGTAAGTATTATATCAGCAGCTTGCGGCTTTTTATCTTGGGTGGTACTTGAGTGGCTCATCCATAAAAAACCGACTATTTTAGGTGGACTTAGTGGGCTTGTAGCAGGGCTTGTGGGAATTACTCCAGCTTGCGGTTATGTAGATATTTATGCTTCTCTTGTTATAGGGACTTTGTCTTCTGTGTTTTGTTATTTTGGTTTAAGTTTTATTAAATACAAACTCAAATGGGATGATTCTTTAGATGCCTTTTCTTTACATGGAATCGGAGGTATTTGGGGAGGAATTGCCACAGGGCTTTTTGCAAGTGCTAAAGTAAATCCTAATGTGATTGCCCAAAATGCACTTGGCGAGGGATTTTTTATCAGCGGAAGTTTGGAACTTTTAAAAGAGCAAATTTTTGCTATTGTGATTTGTGTGGTTTTGTCAGCTCTTATAAGCTTTGTTATTTTTAAGATTATCTCTTGTTTTACAGACTTAAGAGTAAAAGAAGAAGTAGAGCAAAAAGGCTTAGATGTGAGTTTGCACGGAGAAAAAGCTTATACTTTAGCTTAGTTGGCTAAATTTTTACTAAAAAGTCCTTGTAATCATAAACAAGGACTTCAAAATCATTCTTAATTAAAATCAGACAAATACTTTAAAATAAAGTGGATAAATTCATCACTATCATTTGGGCAAGTGATTAAATCATAATCGCACTTTGCTAAATGTTTATACTCCATACCTAGCTCAAAAATCGTTTCAGAACAATCAATGCAAAAAGAAATAGGGTAAATCAGAGCTTTATCGTTTAAATTTGCCAAAACATCGCTTGTATTTGGTTCAAGCCATTTTACAGGGCCTAGTTTAGACTGATAAGCTAAAATAAATTCATCAAAATGATCTTTTAGCTTTTCTTTTAAAATTTCTACATGATCATTTACATGCTTTTCATATAAATCACCTTTATCAATAATGCTTTGTGGTAAAGAATGCGCTGAAAAAATCAAAATTTTGGCATCAAATTTACTTTTTTTAGCCAAAATGTGCGAAACTATCATCTCGTTATAAAGCTCATTTTTGTAAAAAATATCTATAGTTTTTACTTTTGCTTGAATTTTTTGCTTTGAAATTTCATTTTGCAGAACTTCTAAAGATGAAGTTACTGTGGTGCAAGAATGGTGCGGATAAAGTGGAAAAAGAATGATTTCATCACTTGCATTTAAAGTGTATTTTTGCAAAATTTCTGTGGCAAAAGGAGGAACATAAAGATTTACAAAATCAAATTTAAATTCATCTTGTTTTAAATTAAGCTTGTCACACAGGCTTTGAGTAAGTTCGTTTAAAGGGGATTTTCCGCCCATTTTTTTATAGTTTTCTTGCATGGCTTTAACGCGAGCCTTTGTTATGATCCATGCTACAAATTTTCTTAAAAATCGATTTTTGATTCCTAAAATATAAGGATCATTAAACATATTTTTTAAAAAAACTTCACAATCTTGTAAATTCGTAGCTCCGCCCATATTTAAAAATAAAACTAATTTCACGCAAACCTTTCTAAAATTTCTTGAACTTTGTAAGCATCGCTCGTGCTGGCTAAATGATTGGGTTGATTATCGATAAGTTTTAACAAAGCTTCGTGTTCTGAAAAAAGTGGACTTTGTTGAGTAAGTTCTATAAAATTTCCATCTTTTAATAAAGAAAAGTCATTTAAATTGGCTTCATAAAAATGATTTTTAGTAATAAGATGAATTTTTCTTAGTTTTTGTGTGCTATTCCAACTTTGATGTATGCTAGCAATACATTTTTCAAGCTCACATAGAATAATGCTTTCACTTTCTCTTGTTTGATCTTGGGTGTATTTTTTAAGCAAATTGGTTTTTGTTATTTCTTGTTTGCTTAAAAAACAAAGCAAATCAAGATCATGCACAGCCAAATCTTGCAAAATCCCTACATCGCTGATTCTTTGTGGGTAGGGTGAAAATCTTTGTATGTTAATGCTGATAATTTCTTCATTTTCAAGCTCTTTTTTTAGGGCTAAAACCGCAGGATTAAATCTTTCGCAAAAACCTACACCTACTTTTATGCTGTATTCTTTAGCTAAATTTGAAATTTCGTCTATTTCTTTTAAATTTAGAGCTAAAGGCTTTTCGATTAAAACGCATTTGCATTGTTTAAAAACTTTTTTTGCTATTGTTAAATGTGAATTTGTAGGTGTTGCTATGATGATAATATCATTATTTTGATTTAAAAATTTATCCAGATCATCATAAAAAATATCATCAAAAATATTTAGGTTTGGATTTTTGCAAAGATCAAAAAGTGCATTAAGTTTAAAATGAGAATTTTTACTAAGTTCATTTAAGTGGTTTTGCCCCATTTTTCCAAGGCCTATGATACCTATTTTCATGGAATCAATCTTTAAAAATACAAATAACTTGCTCTTGCTCTTCTTCACTTAAAAAAGGTGAAAAAGGCAAAGATAAGATGTGTTCGCTTGCGTATTCTGAATTTTTAAGTTCTAAATTTGAAAACTCACTAAAGCAAGGTTGTTTATGCAAAGGGGTTGGATAGTGTATAGCATAAGGTATATTAGCTTTTTCAAATTTTTGCAATACACTAGCTCTATCTTCAACTAAAACGCTGTATTGTGCATAAGCACTAAAAGCATTTGGATTAATTTGTGGAATTTGGCAGTTTTTTAAATTTGCATTATAAATTTGTGCTAATTTTTGTCTTTTGTCTAATTCTTTTTCTAGGTATTTTAACTTAACATTTAAAATCGCTGCTTGTAAGGTGTCAAGGCGTCCATTTATACCTATAAATTCATGTTTATAACGCTGAGTTTGTCCGTGATTGAGTAAAATTCTTATTTTTTTAGCAATTTCATCATCATGGCAAAAAATAGCCCCGCCATCGCCATAAGCTCCCAAAGGCTTCGAAGGAAAAAAGCTTGTGCATGAAATTTTAGCTATAGAGCAGGATTTTTCTCCTTTGAAACTTGCGCCAAAACTTTGTGCACCATCTTCGATCAAAGTGATATTTTTATCTTTTAAAATTTCTTCTAAAGCCCTTAAATCACTCATTTGTCCAAACATACTCACTGCTATAACAGCTTTAGTTTTTGGAGTTATTGCTTTTTGCACTGCTTTAAAATCAAGATTGTAATTTGATAAATTTATATCTACAAAAACAGGTTTTGCACCTACCAAGGCCACAACTTCAGCTGTTGCTATGAAAGTAAAACTAGGCACTATAACTTCATCATCTTTACCAATATCTAAGACTCTTAAGGCAAGGTATAAAGCACTAGTTCCACTTGAGCAACCTATAGCGTGTTTAACACCTAAGAAATGAGCTAAATTTTGCTCAAATTCGTTAAGCTTTGCACCGCCTATGAAAGAAGAGCTTGATAAAACGCTTTCAATTTCAGCATTGATTTCATCTTTGTATGCGCGATATTGGGCTTGAAGATTGATAAAATTCATAAAAAACCTTAGAGAAATAAAATTAAATAAAAATGTTTATTGTATTTTAGTTTTACTTAATTTAAAGTAATTTTGGTATGATATGTTTTTATAAAAATTTCTTTAGGAAAATTCATGGATATTAGAAAAGCTTATTTGGATTTTTTTGCATCAAAAGGACATGAGATAACCCCGTCAAGTCCTTTAGTTCCTGATGATGCAACTTTACTTTTTACCAATGCGGGCATGGTGCCTTTTAAAAGTATATTTACAGGAGAAATTCCACGCCCAAACCCTCCACGCAAAACAAGCTGTCAAACTTGTATAAGAGCAGGTGGAAAGCACAATGACTTAGATAATGTTGGCTATACCGCACGCCATCATACTTTTTTTGAAATGCTTGGGAATTTTAGTTTTGGAGATTATTTTAAAGAACAAGCCATAGCTTATGCTTGGGAATTTGTAACTGAAGTTTTAAAACTACCTAAAGATAAACTTTATGTAACCGTGCATGAAAACGATGATGAAGCTTTTAATCTATGGCAAAAACACATTCAAAAAGAAAGAATTTACAAATTTGGCGATAAAGATAACTTCTGGCAAATGGGCGATACTGGTCCTTGTGGTCCTTGTAGTGAGATTTTTTATGACCAAGGACAAGAGCATTTTAACTCAAGCGAAGATTATATGGGCGGAGATGGAGATAGATTTTTAGAAATCTGGAATCTTGTTTTTATGCAATACGAAAGAAGTGCTGATGGAGTGCTTAGCCCACTGCCAAAGCCAAGCATTGATACAGGAATGGGGCTTGAAAGGGTAACAGCGATTAAAGAAGGTAAATTTAGCAATTTTGATAGCTCGCTTTTTATGCCAATCATCAATGAAATTTCAAAACTTTGTAATAAAACTTATGTTTATGAAAGCGGAGCAAGTTTTAGAGTCATAGCTGATCATATAAGATCAAGTGTATTTTTGCTTGCACAAGGGGTAAGTTTTGATAAAGAAGGTAGAGGTTATGTTTTGCGTCGTATTTTGCGTCGTGCTTTAAGACATGGATATTTGCTAGGTTTTAAACAAGCTTTTATGTATAAACTAGTTGATATTGTGTGCGATTTAATGGGCGGACATTATACCTATCTTAATGAGAAAAAAGACTTTGTAAAAGAACAAATTCGCCTTGAAGAAGAAAGATTTTTAAGCACTATAGAAAATGGGATTGAAATTTTTAATGAAGAGCTTAAAAACACTAAAGAAATTTTTAGCGGAGAAGTAGCCTTTAAGCTTTATGATACTTATGGTTTTCCGCTTGATTTAACGGCTGATATGCTAAGAGAAAAAAATCTTAAAGTTGATGAAGAAAAATTTGAACTTTTCATGAATGAGCAAAAAGCACGCGCTAAGGCTTCTTGGAAAGGAAGTGGAGATAAAACTGCAAGCGGAGATTTTAAAAACTTACTTGAAAAATTTGGAGAAAATCATTTCGTAGGTTATGAAAAAGCAGAATGCGAAAGTAAAATTTTAGCCCTTTTAGATGAAGATTTTAAAGAAGTTTCCACCCTTAAAGATGCGGGTTGGGTGATGCTTGAAAACACACCTTTTTATGCAACAAGTGGGGGGCAAAGTGCTGATAGTGGATTTATAGCTAAGCGTGAAGTTTTAGATACGCAAAAGTTTTTTAATCTCAATCTTAGCTTTATAAAAGCAGGCGAAGAACTAAAAGTTAACGATATAGTTCATGCAAGAATCGATACAGAAAAAAGAGAGCAAATCGCACGCCACCACTCAGCCACTCATCTTTTACATCATGCTTTAAGAGAAATTTTAGGTTCTCATGTAAGCCAAGCAGGATCTTTGGTTGAAAGCAATAAACTAAGATTTGATTTTACTCATCATAAAGCTTTAAACAAAGAAGAGCTAGAAAGCATTGAAAAAAGAGTCAATAAAATGATTATAAACTCAAGCGAAGCTATCTTAGAAAATATGCCTTTAGAAGAAGCTAAAAAAAGCGGTGCTATAGCATTGTTTAATGAAAAATACCAAGGCAATGTGCGTGTTTTAACTCTAGGTGAAAGCAAAGAACTTTGCGGGGGAACTCATGTTAAAAATACTGCTCAAATAGGAAGTTTTTACATAGTTAAAGAAAGTGGTGTGAGTGCTGGGGTGAGACGCATTGAAGCTGTAGTTTCTAAAGCGGCTTTAGAATTTGTAAAAAATCAACTCGAAGAACTTTCTAAAGTAAAAGATGAACTTAAAAATAATGATATTTTAAGCGGGGTTAAAAAAATTAAAAATGAAATTTTAAGTTTAAAAAATGAGCTTAAAAACTCAAGTAAAACAGAGCTTGATTCTAAAAATATCCAAGGTGTTGAAATTTGCGTAAAGCGTATAGATAATGGCGATATTAAAGCTATGATTGATGATTTTAAAAACAAATTTGCTAAAGCGGTGATTTTACTTATCCAAGTGAAAGATGAAAAAATCACTTTAGCAGCTGGTGTTAAAGATGCACCTTTAAAAGCAGGAGCTTTGGTTAAAGAAGCGGCGCAAATTTTAGGCGGAAATGGCGGTGGAAGAGATGATTTTGCTACTGCAGGTGGAAAAGATTTAAGCAAAATTGATGAAGCTTTAAAACAAAGCTTAGAAACGATAGAAAAAGCACTTTAATGTTAATTCTTGCTTCAAATTCCATTTCAAGGGCTAACTTGCTTAAAACCGCAAAGATTGATTTTAAGCAAGTTAGTTTTGATTATGATGAAAATTTAAATAAAAATATTTCACCTTTTTTATATGTTCAAAAAATAGTTCTTGAAAAAGAAAGACAATTTTTAAGTACTTTAGGCAAAGATTTTCAAAACCAAAATTTGCTTTTTGCAGATAGTATAGTTTGTATAGATGAAAAAATTCTTACCAAAACAAAGGATAAAAAAGAAGCTTATGAAATGCTTGCCTTGCAAAATGGAAAGTATGCAAGTATTTTATCGGCTTTTTTGCTTGTAAAACCTGAAAAAAGAGTTTTTTCTCTTTCAAAAACTACGCTTTATTTTAAAAATTTTGATGAAAATGCTTTAAGAGATTATGTAGAAAATGATCTTTATAAAGGCAAGGCGGGTTGTATTATGTGTGAGGGTTTTCATCAAAATTTCATCACCCAACAAGTAGGAAATCTAAGCACTGCTTTAGGGCTTGATATCCAAACTTTAAAGGCTTATTTATGAAAATATTAAAATATATTTTTTCATTTTTTACTCTTTTGTTTATAGCTGGATTTATTTATGCGGCTTATCTTTTCACAAGTGTTGATACTGAGGGTTATACTTTTAAAGAATATAAACCTCCTCTTACAACACAAATTTATGATAGAAATGGTAAGCTTGTGGCTAATATTTTTGAACAACATCGTTTTTATGCTCCTTATGAAGAGCTTCCTCCACGCCTTATAGAAGCTTTGGTTGCTATAGAAGATACAAGCTTTTTTGAACATAATGGAGTTAATATCGACGCCATTTTTAGAGCTGCCGTAAAAATTATAAAAAGTGGTGGAAAAACCATGGAAGGAGCTTCCACTCTTACTCAGCAATTTATTAAAAACACGGAATTAACCCCAGAAAAAACTATTACGCGTAAAATTCGAGAAGCTTTGCTTGCTTATAAAATGGAAACCATTTTAACTAAGGAACAAATTTTAGAAAGGTATTTAAATTTTATCTTTTTTGGACATGGGTATTATGGAGTAAAAACCGCAGCTTTGGGGTATTTTCATAAAAATTTAAATGAACTAAGCCTTAAAGAGATTGCTATGCTAGTAGGTATGCCAAAAGCACCTAGCAGTTATGATCCTACAAAGCATTTAGATCTTTCCATCTCAAGAGCAAATAATGTTATTTCAAGAATGTATAATCTAGGTTGGATTTCAAAAGCAGATTATGATACAGCCATTAAAGAAATTCCGCAAGTTTATGATGATACGCTTACTCAAAATGCTGCTCCTTATGTTGTAGATGAAGTGATTAAACAATTAAGCCCTAATATCAAAGACTTAAAAACAGGTGGATATAAAATCATTTTAAATATAGACTTAGATGTTCAAAATATGGCGCAAAATGCTTTAAAATTTGGTTATGATGAGATAGTAAAACGCGATAAAGATGCAAATTTAAGCACTTTAAACGGAGCTATGGTCGTGGTAAATCATCAAAGTGGTGATGTTTTAGCTTTGGTAGGCGGGGTTGATTATGAAAAAAGTAATTATAACCGTGCTACTCAAAGTATGCGTCAACCTGGAAGCTCTTTTAAACCTTTTGTGTATCAAGTGGCGATTAATTTAGGATATTCGCCTATGAGTGAAATTGCTGATATTTCTAGAATTTTTGAAGGTGGAGCGGGTAATAATGAGGATTGGAAACCTAAAAATGAAGGGGGTAAATTTTTAGGTTTAATTACCTTAAAAGAAGCTTTAACAAGATCAAGAAATTTAGCTACCATTAATCTCGCACTTGATATGGGGCTGGATGTTCTTTACTCTAAGCTAATGGAATTTGGATTTAAAGATATACCGCCTAATTTATCAATCGTATTGGGAAGTTTTGGTATTTCTCCTTTGGAGTATTCGAAATTTTATACCATGTTTGGGAACTATGGTACGATTAAAGATCCTCAAATTATCAGACAAGTTCAGGATAAAACCGGTAAAACCATCATGGAATTTAACTCAAATGAGCGTAAAGTCAGCGATGAAGCGCAAAGTTTTCTGGTTTTAGATATGATGAGAAATGTTGTTGAAAAAGGCACAGGGCGTAATGCAAGAGTAAAAGATATAGAAATAGCAGGAAAAACAGGAACAACGAATAAAAGTGTTGATGCTTGGTTTTGTGGACTTACGCCTGAAATAGAAGCAATCATTTGGTATGGAAATGATAACAACAAGCCTATGCGTTATACAGAAGGTGGGGCTAGAACAGCTGCTCCTGTGTTTAGAGAATTTTTAACTCAATATATAGAAAAATTCCCTGATACAACTAGAAAATTTAGCATTCCTAATGGAGTTTATCGTGGAAATTATAAAGGAGAAAGTGCTTATTATACCACCAAATCACCATTACCAAAAGCAAATATGAAATTTAATGAAAGCGAGATTATATTTTGAAAGTAGAAAGATCTACTTTCAAAATGATTAAGCTTTTTTGATGATTATTTCATCATCTTTTGCATCAATGATAATGCTATCATTTTCATGAAGTTCATCAGCAAGTATCATATCGCTTAATTTATCTTCTATAAGATCATAAATAGCTCTTCTTAAAGGTCTAGCGCCAAAATCAGGGTCAAAACCATCTTTAGCGATTAAAAGGGCTGCATTTTCGCTTAAACTTGCTTTTATTCCCTTGTTTTCTAAGCTCATTTGTAAATCTTTAAATAAAAGCTTGACTATTTCATAAGCTTCATCTTTTCCAAGTGGATTAAAGGTGATAATATCATCTAAACGGTTTAAAAACTCAGGTTTAAAGAAATTTTTTAACTCATTTTTTACCGCATCTTCTTGTTCTTTTCCACTTAAATTCATAATGGCACTTGAGGCGATATTAGAAGTTAGAATGATAATGGTATTTTTAAAATCCACTGTTACACCTTTGCTATCGGTTGCTCTACCATCATCTAAAATCCCTAAAAGCACATTAAATACATCTTTATGTGCTTTTTCAACTTCATCAAACAAAAGCACGCTATAAGGTTTTCTTCGTACGGCTTCAGTAAGCTCTCCACCTTCTTCATGTCCTATATATCCTGGAGGCGCACCTAAGAGTCTTGAAACACTATGTTTTTCCATAAATTCACTCATATCAAAGCGAATCATTGCTTTTTCATCATCAAATAAAAATTTTGCCAAAGCTTTAGCCGATTGTGTTTTTCCTACCCCTGTTGGCCCTAAAAATAAAAAGCTTCCTATAGGTTTATTGTCCGCATTAAGCCCTGCTTTGTTACGTTTAATGGCTCTAGCTAAAGCACTTAAGGCCTTATCTTGTCCTATGACACTTTCTTTTAAATGTTTTTCCACTTCTAAGAATTTTTGTTTTTCAGAAGTTAACATTTTTTGCACGCTAATACCCGTCCATTTGCTTAAAATTCCAGCAACCAAATCCTCATCCACTTGATTTTTAAGTAAAACTCCATTTTCACTCATTTTTTTCCATTTATCTTCTAAGATTTCTACTTCTTTTTCAAGACTTGGAATTTTTCCATACTCTAGCTCGGCTGCTTTTTGAAATTCACCTCTAGCTTTAGCCAAAGAAGCTTCATTTTTAAGCAGATCAATTTCTTTTTTCTTAGCACTTATGCCATCAAAAACACTTTTTTCATTTTCAAACTGTGAATTTAGGGCATTTTGTTTTTCTTTTAAATTAGCTAGTTCTTTTGCGATTTCATCGAGTCTTTTTTGATTTTTTTCATCATTTTCCATTTTTAAAGCTTCATTTTCAACTTCTAAAGTTTCTATATCTTTGCGTACTTTTCTTAAAGAACTTGGTTCGCTTTCAATTTGCATTTTTAGTTCAGCTGCAGCTTCATCGATTAAATCAATGGCCTTATCAGGTAAAAAACGATCTGTTATATAACGCTTTGAAAGTTTAGCTGCGGCTACTAAAGCACTATCATTTATGGTTACATTATGATGAATTTCAAGCTTTTCTTTTATACCCCTTAACATAGCCAAAGCCTCATTAACACTTGGCTCACCTACATTTACAGGTTGAAAACGGCGTTGCAAGGCTGCATCTTTTTCAAAATATTTACGATATTCTTTTAAAGTAGTTGCACCTATGGTATGGAGTTCACCTCTTGCAAGAGCAGGTTTTAAAATATTTGCCGCATCCATGCTGCCTTCACTCGCTCCAGCTCCTACTATAGTGTGAATTTCATCGATAAAAAGAATGATATTTTCACTTTTTATCACTTCATTAACCACAGCTTTTAATCTATCTTCAAATTCTCCTCTGTATTTTGCACCTGCAATTAAAGCACTCATATCAAGAGCGATGACTTTTTTATTTTGCAAAGATTTTGGAACATCTTTTTTAATAATTCTTTGTGCTAAAGCTTCTACTATAGCTGTTTTTCCTACGCCTGGTTCACCTAAAAGTATAGGGTTGTTTTTGGTTTTGCGTATTAAAATTTGCATTAAACGTTCGATTTCTTCTTCTCTGCCTATAACAGGATCAAGTTTACCCTCGCTTGCCTTTAAGGTTAAATCTATACCAAATTTATTTAAGCTGTCTAAGGTTTCATCGCTTGTTTTGCTATCGATTTTGCGTCCCGCTCTTAGACTTTCAAGCTCTTTTTGAAATTCTCTTAAATCTAAAAATTGCGCCAAAATTTCTTTAATAGGACTTTTTTGACTTTCACTTATAAGCCAAGTATCCACACTTAAATAACTATCTCCATTAGCACTCATTAATCCTTTAGCATTTTCTAATGAATTTATAAGTTCATTGGAAAAGCGTATATTTTCACGGTTTACATTTGAACTCGTTGCAAGTTTTGAAATTCTGCTTTTAATTTCAAGCTCTAAGGCTTCTTTAGAAATATTTAATTTATTTAAAATTTGATTTAAAATACTTGCATTATCTACGCTTAAAGCCCATAAAAGATGTAAAGGTACAACTTCATTATTTTTAGAATGTATAGCTAAAGATGCTGCACTTTCAAGGTTTGAAAGCATATTATCAGTTAAAAAATCTTGTATATTTGCCATGTTTTATCCTTTATTTAGTTTATATACTTGCTATTATATAACTTTAGTCATATAATGTCAAGTTAATTGAGTAAAATTTTTTAAATAATAGGACAAATGACTAATTTTAGATTATTTCATAAACATATCTATAGCCTTGTTTAGTTCTTTTATACTTTGAATATCATTTTCTTCTATAGCATGTACCATACAATGAGCTAAATGTTCTTTTAAAACTACTTTTGCAGTATTGTTAACTTCGGCTTTTACGGCAGCAAGCTGGATTAAAATTTCACTACAGTCTTTGTCATTTTCAACCATTCTTTTAATAGCGCTTAAATGCCCTATGGTTCTACTTAGACGATTGCAAACTGCTTTAAGATGTTTTTGAGAATGTGTATGAGTATGTTTTTCTTGGCACATTGTATTAACTTTCTTTTTGGAATTTTTAGTCTATTTTAACATATTTTTAAGAATTTAAATTTATTTACGAAGTTTTAAGCAATTTTTATTAAAATTTACTCTTTAAACTAATTAAACTAAAACTCAATGATGGAGCTTATTTTGAAAACAAAACGATTTTTTGCGGGTCTTGCAGGCTTTGCCACTACTTTTATTTTATGTCTATTTTTAACAAGTCATTTACAAGCTAAAGTTGATCAAAAAGAAGAGCAGGTTCAAAAACGCCTAGAAGCTTTAGATAAGCTTACAAAAACTCTTGCTATAGTAGAGCAATACTATGTGGATGATCAAAATATCAGCAATTTGGTGGATAAATCTTTATCAGGACTTTTAAGCAATCTTGATGCGCATTCTTCTTTTTTAAATGAAAAAGATTTTAATGATATGAAAATTCAAACCAATGGTGAATTTGGTGGCCTTGGTATAACCGTAGGTATGAAAGATGGCGCTTTAACAGTTGTTTCTCCTATAGAAGGAACACCAGCAGATAAAGCAGGGATAAAATCAGGAGATATTATTTTAAAAATTAATGATAAGGCCACTTTAGGAATTAATCTCAATGATGCTGTAGATAAAATGCGTGGTAAGCCAAAAACTCAAATCACTTTAACCATTTTTAGAAAAGGTACAACAAAACCTTTTGATGTTACACTTACAAGAGAAATTATTAAGATAGAAAGTGTTTATGCAAAAATGATAGAAAATGAAAACATTCTTTATCTTAGGGTTACAAATTTTGATAAAAATGTTGTAGATGTGGCAAGTAAAGAACTTAAAAAATATCCTAATGTTAAAGGAGTTATTTTAGATCTTAGAAATAATCCTGGTGGACTTTTAAATCAAGCCATAGGACTTGTAAATTTATTTGTAGATAAAGGTGTTATTGTTTCTCAAAAAGGACGCATCGCAAGTGAAAATCAAGAATATAAAGCCGATCCTAAAAACAAAATTTCTAATGCTTCTTTGGTTGTGCTTGTAAATGGTGGAAGTGCTAGTGCAAGTGAAATCGTAAGTGGAGCTTTACAAGATCTTAAACGCGGTGTTATTGTGGGTGAAAATACTTTTGGAAAAGGTAGTGTTCAGCAAATCATACCTATTAATAAAACTGAAGCTTTAAGGCTTACTATCGCAAGATATTATCTTCCAAGCGGGCGTACTATTCAAGCAGTGGGTGTAAAACCTGATATTGAAGTTTTTCCAGGTAAAGTAAATACTCAAGAAGATGGTTTTTCTATAAAAGAAAGCGACTTAAAACAACATTTAGAAAGCGAGCTTGAAAAAATAGATAAAAATAAAAAAGAAGATAAACAAGAAAATAAAGACAATAAAAATCTAATCAGTCAAAAACAAATCAATGATGACGCGCAGTTAAAATCAGCTATTGATACTATTAAAATTTTAAATATCAAACAAGGACAATAAAATGACAAAAAAAGAAATGCTTTACGAAGGAAAAGGTAAAAAACTTTTCAAAACTGATGATGAAAATTTACTAATTAGTGAGTTTAAAGATGATTTAACTGCTTTTAATGCAGAAAAAAGAGGCAATGAAAGTGGAAAAGGTGCATTAAACTGTAAAATCAGTACTGAAATTTTTCATTTGCTCGAAAAAAATGGGATTAAAACCCATTTGGTAGAAACTATAAGCGATACAGAGCAAGTGGTTAAAAAATGTAAAATTGTTCCTATTGAAGTTATAGTACGCAATGTTGCAACAGGTTCTCTTACAAAAAGACTGGGCATTAAAGATGGCACTGTGCTACCTTTTGCTTTGGTGGAATTTTGTCTTAAAGATGATGCCTTAGGCGATCCTTTTATCAATGATGAGCATTGTTTGATTTTAAATTTAGTGCAAAATGAAGCTCAAATTAGTGAAATTAAAAATATGGCTAGAAAGATTAACTCTATTTTAACTCCATTTTTTGACAATAAAAATTTAAGGCTGATTGACTTTAAAATCGAACTGGGTTTAACTAAAGATAATGAACTTGTTTTAGCCGATGAAATAAGCCCTGATAGTTGTAGATTTTGGGATAAATTTAGTAATGAAAAATTAGACAAAGATAGATTTCGTCAAGATCTAGGTAATGTAAAAATGGCTTATGAAGAAGTTTTAAAAAGAATATTAAATTAAGGAAAAATATGGAAGTTATTGTAAATATTTCTTTAAAAAATGGGGTTTTAGATCCACAAGGCAAAGCGGTGGAAAAAGCTTTGCATTCTTTAAATTTTAATAGTGTTAAAGAAGTAAAAATAGCAAAACAAATCAAAATTTCTCTTGATGAGAAAGATGAAAAATTAGCCAAAGAACAAGTAAAAAAAATGTGTGAAGAGTTGTTGGTAAATAGCGTCATTGAAGATTATGAGCTTATAATTGAGAAAGAGTAAAATGAAAGTTGCTATTATTAGATTTCTAGGGACAAATTGTGAATTTGATACAGCTTATGCCTTTGAAAAACTTGGAGTAAAAACGCAGATTATTTGGCATGAAGAAAAAGAATTTGATGCAGATTTAGTTGTTTTGCCAGGCGGATTTTCTTATGGAGATTATCTAAGATGCGCAGCTATTGCAAAACTTGCTCCTGCTATGCAAGGTGTTTTTAATCATGCAAAAAAAGGAGGATATATCTTAGGTATTTGTAATGGTTTTCAAATTTTACTTGAAAGTGGTCTTTTAAAAGGTGCAATGAAGCATAACAACAATCTTAGCTTTATCTCAAAAAACCAAAGTTTAAGAGTGGTTTCTAATGATAATGCCTTTTTGAAAAATTTCAAAAAAGATGAAATTATTAGTTTACCAATTGCCCATGGAGAGGGAAATTATTACGCTGATGAGACTACTTTAAAAGAATTGCAAGATAAAGATCTTATTATTCTAAAATACGAGCCAAATCCAAATGGTTCTGTATTTGATATCGCAGGAATTTGTGATGAAAACAAAAAAATCTTTGGACTTATGCCCCATCCTGAGCGTGCTTGTGAAAAAGTTCTAGGTAATGATGTAGGTTTAAAAATGCTTAAAGGCTTTTTATCTTGAAAATTTTATTAACTTTAATTTTTAGCATTGTTGTATTGTTTGGCAGGGGTGAAATTTCTGTATTTAGCGGCCAAGATGAAAATATGCAAAAAGAATTACAAAAATTACCCCAAGAAGAACAAAAAATTTATCAAAATATTCCGCCAAGTGATGAAAACAATGACTTTGAAAGCAATGTAGATGATCCTTTTGTAGCCAAAGGGAGTTTGGTTCTTACAAATGATGAATATCCAAGTAGAGTATATGTTGGAGAAGTTTTTCCTATTACGATCTATGCTCGCACTACGGAAAATACAAAATTTGATTTTAACATAAGCGTAGAAAAAACTAATTTATCTTTTTTAAATCCAGATGCAAAATGGGAATTTATCAACAATGAATATAAAACAACTTTATGGTTTGAAGCCAAAAATTCAAATGCTAGTTTGAGTAAAATTTCTATCAAACTTCTTAGAAATAATGAAGCTTTTCAAGAGGCTGATATCAATCTTAATCCTATCAAATTTGAAAATACTTTATCCAATAAGGATTTTTCACACCTTGTGGCAAGTTCTTTGGAAATTAAAAAAGTTAAAGCGAGTTATTTTGATGATGCTAATATCATTATGATGGTAGAACTAAACGCAACCAATACAAATCTTAAAAGCTTTTTTATAGAAGGAATTCAAAAGCAAGGTATTGAAAATTTAAAAGGGGATTTTAATGCTTCTAGTGCTTTTTATTATGCTATTTTGCCATTAAGTAAAACAAATTTTGAATTTTCGTATTTCAATAAGGACAGTAAAAAGCTTGAAAATATAAATTTAAAACTAAAAATTAGTGACGATGAGATCAGCACTCAGAGTGATTTAAATCCTGTAAATAAAGACTTAAATATTTATAAACAATATACCTTATGGTTTTTAGCGGTTTTATTTGGAGCTTTATTTGTATGGAGAAAAAATTACATTATTCTGGCTTTGGCAGTTGTTTGTTTTGCACTTAGTTTTCTTGTAGATACCAATACTCAAAATGCAATTATCAAGGCTGGTTCTAGGGCTAAAATTTTACCTACAGAGCCTTCAACTTATTTTTATACGGCAAATGCAGATGAAAAAGTAGAAGTTTTAGGCAAACGACAAAATTATATTAAAGTACTGTTTTCCGATGGAAAAATAGGTTGGGTTAATAAAGATGATTTACAAAAAAATTAAAGCTCTTTATTTTTGGATTTTTTTTGTTTTAAGTGTTGCTTTGGTGATTTTTTGTTTTTGCTTTACAAAATCTCAAAACACACTTTGGAAAATCCGCAAAATTTGGGCTAAATTTCAAAGATATACCATCTCTTATAAACAAGAAATCATTGGTACTTTTAATCCACAAGCTCAGATGATTTTAATGAATCATCAAAGTGCTTTAGATATCATCGCTTTAGAAGAATTATATCCTAAAAATTTATGCTGGATTGCCAAAAAAGAATTAGGAGAAATTCCTATTTTCAAAGTTGCTATGAAAAAACCAAAACTTCTTTGTATAGATAGAAAAAATCCGCGTGATTTGGTACGAGTTTTAAAAGAAGCAAAAGAAAGAATTAGTGAAGATAGGGTTTTGGCTATTTTTCCAGAAGGAACTAGATCTAAAAATGAAAAAATGCTTAAATTTCAAAGTGGAGCAAAAATTTTAAGTGAAAAATTAAATCTTAAAGTTCAACCCATTTTAATTGTGGATTCTGCAAAAATTTTAGACACAAAAAGTTTTAGTGCAAGCAGCGGAGTGCTTAAAATCATTTGTATGGATTTAGTCGATACAAATGATGACAAATGGCTTGAAAACACTAGAAAAAAAATGCAAGAATTACTCGATCAAGAAAGAGCTAAGCTTTGCTAAATACCCTTTTAGTTGTTGGTTTTTGGGGATTTATAGGAGCAATCTTAAGAATGCTTTCTATAAATTTAGTGAATAAATTTTTTCCTTATTCTATCAGTTTTGGAACTCTTTTTGTTAATGTTTTGGGTTCTTTTATCATAGGACTTTTGTTTTCTTATGCACAAAATAAAGGTTTATCTCCTTTACTTAAAAGCTTTATAAGTACAGGTTTTTTAGGAGCTTTTACAACTTTTTCTACTTTTTCTTATCAAAATTTACTTCTTTTGCAAAGTGGAAATTATCTTCATTTTGCGTTAAATATTATCTTAAATGTCTTTCTTTGCTTATTTGCCGCATGGCTTGGTTTTATAATTTTCAAATAAATCTTTAAATTTACTTTAGAATTTGTATTTTTTGCTAAAATACCACTTTAAAAAATTACAAAGGAAGTTAAAATGCAATTTCAAACCGAAGTCAATCAGCTTTTACAGCTTATGATACATTCTTTATATTCTAATAAAGAAATTTTTTTAAGAGAGCTTATTTCAAATGCAAGCGATGCTTTAGACAAACTTAATTTTTTAAGCGTAAGTGATGATAAATATAAAAGCTTAAAATTCGAACCTAAAATTGAAATCAAAATTGACAAAGATAAAAAAACTTTAAGCATTAGTGATAATGGTATAGGTATGGATAAAGATGATCTTATTAACAACCTTGGAACCATAGCAAAAAGCGGTACTAAAAGTTTTTTAGAAAATTTAAGTGGTGATGCTAAAAAAGATTCTCAACTCATAGGACAATTTGGAGTAGGTTTTTATTCTGCTTTTATGGTGGCTAGTAAAATCGAAGTTTTAAGCAAAAAAGCTTTAGATGATAAAGCTTATCTTTGGAGTTCTGATGCAAATGGTTATGAGATTAATGACGCAAACAAAGAAGAACAAGGAACAAGCATTACTTTATACTTAAAAGATGATGAGTTTGCTAATACTTATAAAATCGAAAGCATTATAGAAAAATATTCTAATCATATTCAATTTCCAATTTTCATGGAAAAAGAAGAATTTACTCCTGCTAAAGAAGGCGAAGAAGAAGGAAAAACTGAACTTAAAATTTCTCAAATCAATAAAGCCAACGCTTTATGGAGAATGCAAAAATCAAGCCTTAAAGTAGAAGATTATGAAAGATTTTATGAGCAAAATTTTCATGATTCAAACAAACCTTTACTTTATCTTCACACCAAAAGCGAAGGAAAATTAGAATACAATTCTTTATTTTTCATACCACAAAATGCACCTTTTGATTTATTCCGTGTGGATTATCAAAGTGGCTTAAAACTTTATGTAAAACGCGTATTTATCAGCGATGACGATAAAGAACTTTTACCAACTTATTTGCGTTTTGTGCGGGGGATTATCGATGTAGAAGATTTACCACTTAATGTAAGTCGTGAAATTTTACAAGAAAATCAAATTTTAAAAGGTGTTAAAGAAGCTAGCGTTAAAAAGATTTTAGGTGAACTTGAAAAACTTAAAAACAATGATAAAGAAAAATACTTATCTTTCTTTAAAACCTTTGGCAAGGTATTAAAAGAAGGACTTTATGGTTTTGGCGGAGAAAAAGACAGTCTTTTAAAACTCATGCTTTATAAAAGCACCAAAGGTGAAAATTTACGCTCTTTAGAAGAGTATAAAAATGACCTTCAAGGCGAACAAAAGGAAATTTTTTATATAGCAGGAAATAATGAAAGTTTATTAAGAACCTCTCCTTTGCTTGAAGAGTATAAACAAAAAAATATAGAAGTTTTACTCATGGATGATGAGATTGATTCTTTGGTAACTCCTATGCTAGAATTTGAAGGTTTGAAATTTGTAGCTATTAATCAAGTAGAAGATAAAAATGAACTAAGCGATGAAGAAAAAAATACTTTTGCTCCACTTGTAGCTAAATTTAAAGAACTTCTAAAAGATCAAGTTGAAGATGTAAGACTAACCAGTCGTTTAAAAGATAGTCCAAGTTGTATAGTTTATGATAAAAATAAACCTGATTTTGCTATGCAACAACTCTTAAAACAAATGGGTCAAGAACAAAATTTCAAACCTATTTTAGAAATCAATCCAAAACATGCTATTTTTACAGGTCTTAAAAACAACGAAAGTTTTAGTGCAGATATAGCAACCCTAGTTTTAAATATGGCAAAACTAAGCGAAGGTATGGGAGTGGATAATCCTGCTGAATTTAATGCAAGCCTTACAAAAATTATCAATAAGGCTTTTTCATGATAGAAAATATCCCTGCAAGTCTTTGGACAAAGCAAGATTTAAACGCATATCAAATTTTTGATGTGCGTACTCCTTTAGAATGGGAAGAGGGTATTTTACCTAATGCGCAATGTGTGGCTTTATATGATAATCAAGGGCTTTTAAATGCTAAATTTTTAGATGAATTTCAAAGCAAAAGAGATGAAAGTAAAAAACTTGCTTTTATTTGTCGTAGTGGCCATAGAAGCATGGTTGCAGCTGAATTTATAGCTGAAAAATTGGGACTTGAAAGCATCAATTTAGATGGCGGAATGCTAGCCCTTAAGGGTTATTAATGCTAGGAATTTATTTACTTATAGCAGCTTTGTCTTTTTTAGCTCTTTATTTTGCTGTTAAAAAGCTTACTTTAAATATAGATGAGCGAACTCTTTTAGAGCCTATTAAAATGGATATTTATCCAAAATTTTGTGATTTAATCGATGAAAAAATCAGAGAATTTAAAGAAAATATCCAAAATGCTAATTTAACATTAAAAAATTCTAATCAAAAAGATGAATTTTTAGAAAAACTTGGGGATTTAAGCAGAGAGTTGACTTTCATACAAACCATGAATTTGAGCAATAAAAACGATAGTATCTGGCAAAATGAACTTTTTTCTTTTTTAAAAGAATTAGAAAATTTATTGCTTGAGTATCTAGAAAAAGGCGAAGAAGAAGCTGAAAATTTAAGAGAATTTCTGATGGATGAATTTGAAAAACTAAAAGGTTAGGCATTGCAAGAAGAAGGAAATTCTTTAAAATATTTTAAATTTATTTCATGAAGTATTTTTACTTTAGTTCTGATTTTTATTTTAATTCGTTATGACGAGCTTGCTAATCTTTTAGCAGGAGTGGCAATATTTCTTTATTGGAATGACTAATTTAGGTATAGGTTTTAAAGTTTTTAGTGGTGATTTGCTTGAAAAAATTTTAGCAAAGTCAACTGATACAAAGATAAAAAGTATACTTTTTGGTACTTTAAGTACTTTAATTATGCAATCTTCAATTTTAGTTTCTATTGTTACGATTTCTTTTTTGAGTGCAGGGCTTATTTCTTTGAGTGCGGGCATAGGGATTATTTTTGGAGCAAATTTAGGAAATACGGCAAGTTCTTGGCTGATTGTTGGTTTGACAAATATTAAAATTTCAATGTTGGCTATCCCGCTTTTGATTATTGGAGTATTATTTTTCTTTCAAAAAGATAGTATTTTAAAAAGGTTTGGGTAATATTTTTATTGGTATAGGTTTTTTCTTTTTGGGTGTGGATTATATTAAAAGTGGTTTTGAAAATTTTAAACATATAATTGATCTTTCTCGTTTTGATTTTGCTGGTTTTAAAGGAGTTTTTGTTTTTTAGGATTAGGTGCTTTGCTTACAGGAGTTATACAATCAAGCACAGTTATAATGGCTATTATTGTCGCTGCTTTACTTGCACAACAAATCAGTTTGGAAAATTCCTTAGCAGCAACTTTGGGTACTAGTGTTGGAGGAGTTGTAACGGCTGTTTTAGCTTCTTTAAGTACCAATATTGAAGGAAAGAAATTAGCGTTTGCAAATTGTATTTTTAATTTTGGTATAGCTTTTTTTAATAGTGCTTATTTTTCCTTATTTTATACATTTTCTTAATTTTTTATCCATTGTATTAAACATAGAAGATATAGCTTTGAAAGTAGCATTATTTCACACTTTGTTTAATTTAATTGGTGTTGTGCTTTTTTCATTCTTTACTCCTCAAATTGTTCTTTTTTTAAATAAGATAGTAAAAGCTCCTAAAGATAAGAATAAAGACAAGCCTTTATATCTTGATAGTAGTTTGGTTAAGTTTAGTGACACAGCCATCGAAGCTTTAAGGAAAGAAAGCGAGCATCTTTATAACAATACCTATGCAATTGTTGCTCATGCTATAGGTTTTAGTCGTAAAGATATACAAAGTGATAAAAGTTTTAAAGAAATTTTAGAAAATAAAAAGTGGTTTAGTAAAAATGTGGATTTGGACTATTTGTATCAAACTAGGATAAAGGTTCTTTTTGAAGCTATTATCGATTTTTCAACTAAAGCACAAGTTTATATTAACGATGAAACAAAGAATCATAAAATTTTTACCTTTAAGATGGCAGCTAAAAATTTAGCCGAAACAACTAAAAATTTAAAAATTATCCAAGCAAATATTAAGAAATATTCTAGTTCTTCTAATGAATTTTTGGCTTTAGAGTACAATAAAATTAGATCGAATTTAGGAGAGCTTTTAAGAAGTATCGAAGAGCTTAGAGTTGTTGAAGATCGTGAAAAGCTTTATTTGATTATTAAAAATCTTCAAAAAGGAAAAGAAATTTTAAAAGAAATCGATACTTTAACCTTGAGCAATGTTGAACATCTTATTTCAGTAAGAAAAATCACAACAGCTGAAGGAATTTCAATACTTAATGATACAACTTTTGCTGCTAAGATTGCTGAAGAACTTATAGGTGCTGTTGAGGTGATGTTTTCTAAAGATATATCAAACTAGTTGTTTGTGCTAGTTTAGTTATTGTCTTGTATAGGCGTTAGAAATTCTTCATTGATTAAAATATCAACAACATCTTTAAACATAGGCAAAGCACTTTGTGCAGCATAATAACTATAAGGTTTAGTAGGATGTCTTACGAGAACTCCTATGGTATAGGCGTGATTTAAATCATTTGCAAAACCAAAAAAGGATGCATTGTAGCGATTTGAGGTGTAACCTTGTCTTTCGGCTATTCTTGCCGTTCCTGTTTTACCTCCTGCAATAATACCTTGTGTAATTGCCTTTTTTCCTGTTCCTTTTTCTATAACATTTATAAGAACATTTTGCATCGTTTTAGCGGCTTCGCTAGAAAGAATTTTTTCTTTTTTTACATCATCATCAAGATTTGTAAAGCGTCCATTTTGATAGAATTTTTCAGCTAAACGTGGTGTGATATAAAACCCATCATTGTTGAAAACATTATAAGCTGCAAGGAGTTGTATAAAGGTTGTTTTAAGTCCATAACCATAACTTAAAACAGATTTTTCTATATCTCTTAAGCGCTTAGGATTTGGAATTTCTCCTTTTTGTTCATAGGGTAGATCAATACCACTTTTTTCGCCAAATTTAAATATTTTAAGCCCTGATACGATTTCTATATTGTTAAGTCTTTTAGCAATTTGTATCATGCCTATATTTGAAGAATATCTTATAACTTCCTCCATAGTCATTTTGTCCATTTTGTGATCGTCTTTGATGGTGAAACGTCCTAGCTTGTAAGAACCGCCATAAGTATTAATCACTTCATCCATTTTTATTTTACCAAGTCTTAAGGCTGTTGTAAAGATAAAAGGTTTGATAACAGAACCTGCTTCATAGCCGTATTCTATAGCGCTTGCATTAAGAACTGATAGATCCTTTCCGCGATTTTGTGGGTCATAACGCCTTGAGCTTGCTAGAGCTAAAATTCTTCCTGTTTTACTTTCCATTACCCCAACGATGATTTCATTGGCTTTTAAATCCTCATTTCTTTGATCTATAGCTTTCTCTATACTTTTTTGCAGTTTTAAAGAAAGATTTAAATATAAATCACAACCATTGATCTTTTTTTGTTGTAGTGAATTTAGATTTAAAATAATATTTCCACCTATATCTTTAAGTCCTTGAATTTTTTCATTTTGAACAGGGTTTAGACATGCATCGTAGTATTTTTCTAAACCTTTAACTCCTATATTTTTTAAAATTCCACTTTCTGGATCTAATATCATTTTAGTATAACCGATAATAGGAGTAAAAGAATCTTTTGACATGTAAATTCTATCTTCTTCATGTTCGATGATATTTAATCCTCTTGTTTCAACTCTTCCTGAGTTATTTGTAAAAGCTTTGAAAAAACCTTGTATATAAAGTTTTTTAGCAAGATCTTTAAGGTAGCTTGCTTGCTTGGAGTCTAAGTTTTGTAAAAGAACAAAATTATAAGAGCGTTTTTTTTGATTTTGCATTCTTTTTTTAATATCTGCTACTTGATCGTTACTTATCCCACTATAAATTTGAAAAAGCTTTAAAAATAGATCAAATTTATCTTTGTTAATGCTTCTAAGATCAATTTCAGCACGATAAATTTGTTTAGAACTTGTGATAGTAAAATTATCTTTGGTTATAATCGATCCTCTTAGAGCAAGAGCGTATTGATCTTTTTCAGTGTTAGGTATATGACGTTTTGATGTAAGAAAAAAAGTAGAGCTGATAAAAATAATCATAAACAAAAGTGCCATGCAGTAGGCAAAGGCAACTTTTGAAACCCTATTTTTTTTATATTCTTGCATTAGGGTTTAAATTTGAGTTCTTGTGATTTCTTTATAAGCACTGATCGCTTTATTTCTTACTTCTAGCATAAATTTCATGCTGCTTTCAGCTTTAGTGATAGCTATAGCTGCTTGATGTAAATCTTTTACTTGTCCTGTGGCAATGTCTGTCATTGCAGCTTCTCCACTTTCTTGTGCTTTATTTAAATCATCGATTTCATTTTTAAGCATCTTGGCAAATTCATCACCAATTCCTGTGGAATTTTGACTTTTGTTGGTATTTGAAATATTATTATTTAATCTTAAATCATTAATATTGTTCATTTTTTATTATCCTCTTAATAAATCAATCGCACTTTGAGCTATAGTTTTTGCACTTGTAAAAGCACTTACATTGGCTTGATAAGCTCTTGTAGCTTCAATCAAATCTGCCATTTCAATAACAGGGTTTACATTTGGATACGCTACATAACCTTCAGCATTTGCATCAGGATGGCTTGGATCATACTTCATACGAAAATCTTTGTCATCTCTGACCACTTTATCCACTACAACACTTTGAATAGCAGGTTTAGCTTCTTCTGGCGAACTTGGATCATTTAAAGGATTTTCATATTTTAAAAAATTATTATCTTTGTTAATTTGCTCATTTAAAAGCTTATCAAAATCTGTTGCTTTAAAGATCACTTCGCGTCTTCTATAAGGCCCACCTTCAGCTGTTCTTGTAGTGTTTGCATTAGCTATATTAGAGCTAATAACATTCATTCTAAAACGTTGAGCACTTAAACCATAACCACTAATATCAAAATCACTTAAGTATGCCATAATTTACCTTTAACTTAATTTAGAGCTTGCATCAAGTATAGAACTAAAGATATTGCTCTGTCTTCTTAAAACTCCATCAAGAGCTGTTATCATAACTGTATTTTTACTCATTTCTGTAGTTTCTACATCTAGATCAACAGTATTTGCATCATTTCTTGCCAAATGACCATCTCTTAAGTAAATAGTAGATTTACTAGGATCAGGAAATTTCCAAGGTTTTTGATGCCCTTCTTCGGTTACTGCCAATTCTAATTCTTTTTTGTCATTTTTTTTGAAAATTTCATTTGCACGATTTATCAAAGCTGTTTCAAATTCAATATCTCTTGCTTTATAAAAAGGAGTATCAACATTTGCAAGATTGGCATTGATGAGTTGATTTCTTAGATTTCTACCCGCTAAAGCACCAGTGACTAGTTCTTTTGATTTAAATGGGTTAATCATTTTTTATCCTTTTTATAATTTTTAATATTAACAAGCAAATACTGTTCCAATTTAACTATTTTGTATAAAAATATCAAAAATTATTTTCCTTTTTGTAAATTTATGGCTTTATTGTGATCATCTATATTTGTGCTAAAAATATGAACTCCAGTATTTTTATCACGCACAAAATATAAATAATCTGTCTTTAAAGGAAAAATAGCTGCACGAATAGCAGCTAAAGAAACATTACAAACCGCTTCTTTAGGCAATCCTGTAAATTTATAGGTATTATAAGAGCTATTATCTTGTCTTATTCTTTGTGGGGTAACTTTTACATGGGAATAAATTCCATAATTTAAAGTTCCATCCATTTGAAGTTTCATACCTTTTTTAAGTCGATTGTAAATTACGCTTGCAACTATAGGCATTTCATTGTCATTAGCAGCTTCTTTTTGTATTACAGAAGCGATGATGATATATTGGTGCCATTTTTTTGGATTATAATCACCAAAAATTTTCACAGAAGTTTTTTTATTGGAAATTTCAGCATGGTTTAAAAGCATTTGAATGAGTAGATTTTCTGTAATGCCTTTCGGGATTTTATAAGTTTCTGGTAAAAAAACTCCTTCATCATAAGGAGCTTGAGCTTGAAATTCTTTTAAAAGTATATCTTTATCAAGTCCAAGTTGTTTGGCTGCTTGTTCTAGAAAGATTACGCTTGTTTCTCCTGGGATAAGAGTAATGGTTTGAAGTGCTGCTTTAGCAATAGTGAGTTTATGTAGAAATTCAGCTCTATTTAAATCTTTTGTACCTATGTTGATCCAGCCTGATTGAGGGTGTCCTAAAAAAAATAAAATATATTTATCAATATTACTCATCTGATATTTATTTTGCTTTAAATATGTTATAATTTGAGAAATTGAACCTTGGGGAATAAATACCACAGAATTGCTTTTTAAAGGCTGAGTTAGATAATAAAAAATCCCCAAAATAAATATCAAAAAGAAGTTGCGTATGAAAAAGAAAATTTTATATATTGTTGTATTTTTTGTTGTGCTTATATTAGCTTTGTTTATAGTGCTTAAAAATGGAATTGTCATCTCTAGTATCCAATTTGATTTTTTAAAATTGGAACAATTATATATTAAATTAGATAAAAAATTAATTGTACGAGCAAAAAATATCACTATAAATGAGACTCAAAATTCCGAAATTTCATCACAAACCCACTCTTCTGATAATGCTTCAACAGAGATTTTAAAAATAACAAAAAATTTAAAATATCTATATACTTTTGTTAAAGAGATTGATATACAAAATTTAAATATAAAAGATAATCATGTGCGTATTTTATTTAAAGATAATGAATTTTTTATAGATAATGATTTGTTGTTTTTAAAATTAACATTACAGCGTCAAAATAAAGAACTTATAGCTGATATTAAAAAACTTTTATTAAAAGATTATGATTTAAATATTGATGGAAATTTAAGTATCAATACTAAGAGCGAGTTTTATTATTTTCAAGGTAGAGCAAGTGGAGAATTGCTTGACTTTAACGCAAGTATCTCTTATAAAGATAAAAATTTAGCTTATAAAATAGAAGATTTAAATATTAGAAATATTACGGAAATTTTTAAAAGAGTTAATAAAAGAATAGAACTTCCGCAGAGTTTAAATCTTTGGGTAGCATATAGGGCTAAGGGAGAATTTTATCATTTAGATTATTTGCGGGGCTTTATAGATTTTACTAAAGATAATTATTATTTAGACAATATTAGTGCATCAGGTTATGTTAATAATGTCAAAGTTCGCTTGGATGATAAAATGAATGCTATTGAAATTCCAAAACTCGATTTAAATTTAAACAAACAAAAGCTCGATTTTGTCTTTAATAAAGCTTTCTATAATGGTGCTGATTTAAGTTCTAGTAAGGTTTATCTATATGATTTGTTTGATGAAAAAAAAGTTGGGATTTATTTGCGCATTAAGTCTGATAATCTAAAATTTGACGAAAAACTTGCTAAAGCTTTAGAGGATTATCATTTTTCACTACCTTTTTATCAAAAAAGCGGAAAAATTAAAAGTGATTTGGAGCTTAAAATTGATTTTCATGATAAGGGTGAAATTTCTTATAGTGGTATTTTAGCTTTAGAGAATGCTAGTATTTCTTTGGCTGATTTTAATATTATAAAAGCATTTGTAAAATTAAATCAAAATGATTTAAATATAGAAAATGCCAGTGTTAAAAATGGCTTTTTAGAAGCTGATTTTAATGCTAAATTTGACTTACAAAAACAGCAAGGAAATTTCAATACTCAGATTTCAAGGCTTTATTTTGACAATGGAGAGCTTTTAGATTTAAAAAATCAAAATGTAGAAGTAAAATTAGATTATTCGCAAAATGTTAACATTAGCATTCCTCAGTGGAATTTGATTTTAAATTTTAAAGATGGACTTGAGGCTAATCTTAATAATCCTAAGATTTTATTTTCATTTTCTCCATTACTTAAAAAGCTTGGGTTTATCGATGCTAAAAATGTTTATTATAAAACTTTAAATTTTGAAGATTTTAATGCAAGTGTTAATGATGCTTATTTTAAAAATAATTTACTTATCAACGGTCAAACTCCTTATGAAAATGATAGCTTTGATATTGTAAAAAATAAGGGCATTATGGAAATTCATACTCAAAGTGATACAGCAAGTGCTAAAATAAGTTCTGATAATAAAGAAATTCATTTAAAAAATTTAAGTTATATTTATAGAAAACATTCCAACTCTTCAAATTCAACATTTGATATTGCTACTAATACCCAAAATATTAGTTTTGGTGGAGCAAATGTAGCTTTAATTTTGGCAGATTCTAATAAAACTTTGGCTTTTGATAGAGTAGAAGCTGATTTAAAAGGCAATGCTTTAGATCTTAAAGGTTCTAGAGGAAATGCAAAATTTGATCTTTATTATTCTTCTAATGATTTAAATTTAAACGTTAGCAATATTGATGATAATTATTTAAATGAGTTTTTACAAAAACAAGCTGTTCAAGATGGAGTGTTTAACTTAAGTATAAAAGGAAGTGGATTGGAGTATTTTGATGGACAGATCGATTTTAAAAATACTTATGTGAAGGATTTAAAAGGTATAAATCAGCTTATTTCCTTTATCGATACTGTACCAAGTTTATTGATGTTTAAATCTCCAACTTTTAATCAAAAAGGTTTAAGCTTACATGATGGAAAGATTATTTTTAATAGAAAAAAAGATCTTTTAAGTGTTTCGGCTATTAATTTAAATGGTGATAGTGTAGATATATATGGTTTAGGATCAGCAAATTTAAGATTAAATACAGTGGATTTTAGTTTAGAGCTTAAAACTTTAAAATCAGCTTCAGAAGCTATATCCAAGGTTCCAATTTTAAATTATGTAATTTTAGGTAAAAATCAAGAAATTAGCACAAACTTAAAAATAGATGGAAGTATAGATGACCCTAAATTTCATACCGAAATTTTAACAGATACTCTAAAAACCCCTTTTAATCTTATTAAAAATATCATACAACTTCCTGCTAATTTACTTAATTAAAAATATTTAAAGTTTGTTTGAAAACTAAAACAAACTTTAAACTTACTCTTGCATTTTTTTTTATTTGTAATATACTTAAAAATGAAAATAAAAATAAGTATTTTAAAGGACTAAAAATGCAAATTACTTATACCTTAACAGATGAGTCTCCAGCTCTTGCGACTTATTCGTTTTTGCCTATAGTGAAAGCTTTTTTAAGTAGGGCACATATAGGAGTAAAAACCTCGGATATTTCTTTGTCTGGAAGGATTTTAGCTACTTTTAGTGAGTATTTAAAAGAGGAACAAAGATGTGAAGATGCTTTAGAACTTTTAGGTGAGCTTGTCAAAAGATCGGATGCAAATCTTATTAAAACCCCAAATATTTCAGCTTCTATTCCTCAGCTTAAGGCGGCGATTAAAGAATTGCAAGATAAGGGTTACATGTTACCAAATTACCCAGATGAGCCAAAAAATGATGAAGAATTGCAAATTAAAACAAAATATCAAAAAGTTTTAGGTTCAGCGGTTAATCCTGTATTAAGACAAGGAAATTCAGATCGTCGTTCAACAAAAGCGGTAAAAGATTATGCAAAAAACAATCCTTATCGTGTGGTTGAGTTTAATCCAAACTCAAAAACTCGTGTTTCTTATATGAAAGAAGGGGATTTTTTCTCTAATGAAAAAGCGGTTTTAATCGATCAAGATTGTGTGGCTAATATAGAATTTACAAGCGTTGATGGTAAAAAAGAAATTTTAAAAGAGGGCTTAAAACTTGAAAAAAATGAAATTTTAGACGCTACTTTTATGGATGTGCAAAAACTTCAGGAATTTTATGCAAAAGAAATTAAAGCAAGCAAAGATGATGATGTGCTTTTTTCTTTGCATTTAAAAGCTACAATGATGAAAGTAAGTGATCCTATACTTTTTGGTTATGCGGTAAAAGTATTTTTTAAAGAATTATTTATCGAATTTCAAGATGAATTTGAAAAATTAGGCATTAATCCAAATAATGGTTTAAGTGAGCTTTTAAGTAAGATCGAAAATTCAAGCAAAAAAGATGAAATTTTAAAAAAATACAATGAAATTTTAGCTAAATCTGCAGATATTTCTATGGTAAATTCAGATAAAGGCATTACAAATCTTCATGTTCCAAGCGATGTTATCGTTGATGCTTCTATGCCTGCAATGCTTAAAAATGGCGCAAGATTGTGGGATAAGGAAGGTAAGGAAAAGGACACAAATGCTGTAATTCCTGATCAAACTTACGCAACTATTTATGAGGCAGTTATTGAAGATTTGCATAAAAATGGTACTTTAAATCCTTCAAAACTTGGCAGTGTATCTAATGTAGGTTTAATGGCTAAAAAAGCTCAAGAATATGGATCGCACGATAAAACCTTTGTGGCTAAAGAAGAAGGAACTTTTAAAATAGTTTCTAACGGTAAAGTTTTATTAGAACATAAGGTTAGAAAAGGTGATATTTATAGAGCTAATCAGGCTAAATTTGATGCAGTGTTAAATTGGATTGATTTAGGTATAGAAAGATCAGAACTTAGTGGAGCCGAAGCTATTTTTTGGTTAGATAGCAAAAGAGCTAGTAATAAAATCATGATAACTTTGGTACAAAATCGTTTAAAAGAAAAGGGTAAAAATGTAGCCATTTTAACTCCAAAAGAAGCTTGTTTAAGAAGTTTAGAGTTAATCCGAGAAGGTAAAGATGTTATTTCTATCACGGGTAATGTTTTAAGGGATTATTTAACCGATCTTTTTCCTATTTTAGAGCTTGGAACAAGTGCAAAAATGCTTTCTGTTGTGCCTATGTTAAATGGTGGAGCTATGTTTGAAACAGGAGCAGGGGGTTCAGCACCTAAACAAGTAGAACAATTAGTCGAAGAAAATCATCTGCGTTGGGATAGTTTGGGTGAATTTTTGGCTTTGCAAGCAAGTTTGGAATTTTATGCAAATAAGTGTGGCAATCATAAAGCTAAGGTTTTAGCAGAATGTCTTGATGAGGCTATAGGCGAATGGCTTGAAAATAATAAAGCTCCATCAAGAAAAGTCAAAGAAGATGATAATAGAACAAGTCATTTTTATTTAGCAATGTATTTTGCAAATCATTTAGCAAGACAGGCAAGTGATATGGAGCTTCAAAGCTTTTTTAAAGATATTGCCCTAGAGCTTTCTTCTAATGAAGAAAAAATCAGAGCCGAATTTAACGATGCACAAGGTGTGAAAGTGGATTTGGGTGGGTATTATAAATTTGATGATGAAAAAGCAAATAAAATTATGCGTCCAAGTGCAACTTTTAACGCTATTTTAGAAAAAATAGGACAAAGATGAAAATCACTGTTATAGGGGCTGGCAATGTAGGTTCAAGCGTAGCTTATGCTTTGATTTTAAGAGAAATAGCAAATGAAATTGTTTTAGTAGATATTAACGAGGATTTGCTTTACGCAAAAGAACTAGAGCTTACTCAAAGCATAGCTGCTTTAAATTTAAATATAGATTTACTTTGCACTAAAGATTATACTCATACCAAAAATTCAGATATAGTGCTTTTTAGTGCAGGTTTTGCTAGAAAAGATGGGCAAAGTAGAGAAGAATTGCTTCAGTTAAATACAAGCATTATGCTTGATTGTGCTAAAAAAATTAAAGATTTTACAGAAGATCCGCTTTTTATTATTTTAACTAATCCTGTGGATTTTCTACTTAATACTCTTTATGAAAGCGGGATTTTTTTATCAAAGAAAATTATAGCCATGGCGGGTGTTTTAGACAATGCAAGATTTAAGTATGAACTTGCCAAAAAACTTAATGTCAAAATGTCAAGAGTGGATACAAGACTTATTGGTTTTCATAATGATGATATGGTTTTGGTAAAATCTTACGCAAGTGTTAAAAATAAAAATATAAGCGAATTTTTAAATGAAGAAGAATTTGAGGATTTAGAAAATGAAGTTAAAACAGGTGGAGCTAAAGTAATCAAACATCTTAAAACTTCAGCTTATTTAGCCCCTGCTAGTGCTTGTATAAGAATGCTTGAGTCTATAAGAAGTGGCGAGTTTTTACCTATGAGTGTGATTTTACATGGAGAATTTGGAGTGCAAAACAAAGCCTTGGGAGTTATGGCAAGATTAGGACTTGAAGGTGTGATTGAAATCATGAAAATGGATCTTAGTTTGCAAGAAAAAGACAAATTAGAAAAATCTTTAATCAAATATCAATATAAAGGAGAATAAATGAACATACATGAGTATCAAGCAAAAGCAATTTTTGTAGACAATGGCATCCCTACCTTAAAGGGAAAAGTTGCATTTAGCGTAGATGAAGCTGTGGCTAATGCTAAAGAATTAGGCGGTAGTGTTTGGGCAGTTAAAGCTCAAATTCATGCAGGAGGCCGTGGTCTTGGTGGTGGTGTTAAAATCGCTAAGAATTTAGATGAGGTAAAAGATTATGCAAGTAAAATTTTAGGAATGAATTTAGTAACTCATCAAACAGGACCTGAAGGCAAACTTGTGCAAAAACTTTATATAGAAAGTGGTGCTAATATAGTAAAAGAGTATTATTTGGCTATTTTGTTTAATAGAATGGCAGAGCAAATTACCATTATCGCTTCAAGTGAAGGAGGGATGGATATAGAAAAAGTAGCCAAAGAAAGTCCTGAAAAAATTGCAAAAGTAGGTATTGATCCACAAATTGGATTTAAAATGTTTCATGGACTTGAAGTAGCGAGAGTTTTGGGACTTGATAAAGATGAAGGCAAAAAACTCATTTCTATGATAGCTAAACTTTATAAGCTTTACATGGATAAAGATATGAATATGCTTGAAATTAATCCTTTAATTAAAACTGCAGAAGGGGATTTTTATGCCCTTGATGCAAAATGCAGTTTTGATGATAGTGCGCTTTATCGTCATCCTGAAATTGCTGAACTTAGAGATACTACTGAAGAAAATCCTGCTGAAAGAGAAGCGGCTGAATTTGGCTTAAGCTATGTGAAATTAGATGGAGATGTAGCTTGTATGGTAAATGGTGCGGGTCTAGCAATGGCAACTATGGATATTATTAATTATAGTGGTGCAAAACCTGCAAATTTCTTAGATGTAGGTGGGGGAGCTTCTCCAGAAACTGTTGCAAAGGCTTTTGAAATTATTTTAAGAGATAAAAATGTAAAAGTTATATTTATCAATATCTTTGGTGGTATTGTTCGTTGTGATAGGATAGCAAATGGAATTTTAGAAGCTACTAAGAATGTTGAGGTAAATATTCCAATTGTAGTGCGTCTTGATGGCACTAACGCAGCAGAAGCAAAGACAATTTTAGATAATTCAAATCTTAAAAATATCAAAGCAGCAACCAATCTTAAAAACGGTGCAGAGCTTGTAAAAAGTTTAGTAGGATAAGGATGGAAAATGAGTATATTGGTTAATAAAAATACAAAAGTAATAGTTCAAGGTTTTACAGGTAAAGAAGCAACTTTTCACGCTGAGCAATGCATGGCTTATGGTACAAATATAGTTGGAGGTGTCACCCCTCATAAAGGCGGACAAACTCATTTAGGTAAACCAGTTTTTGATACCGTTGCAGATGCGGTTAAAGCAACAAAGGCTGATGTGAGCTTGATCTTTGTCCCTGCTTTTGCTGTGGGTGATAGCGTGATTGAAGCAGCTGATGCGGGTATTAAGCTTGCAGTTGTAATCACCGAGCATACGCCTGTAAAGGATATGATGTTTGCTAAGCAATATGCTAATAAAAAGGGTATGAAAATCATTGGACCAAATTGTCCAGGTATTATCACTTCTGAAGAATGTAAGTTAGGTATTATGCCAAGTTTTATTTTTAAAAAAGGTTGCGTGGGGCTTATTTCAAAAAGTGGAACTTTAACTTATGAAGCTGCTAATCAGGTAGTTCAAGGTGGTTATGGAATTTCTACTGCAGTAGGAATTGGTGGTGATCCTATCATAGGTCTTGCTTATAAAGAACTTTTAAGTGAATTCCAAAAAGATGATGAAACTAAAGCTATTGTAATGATAGGTGAAATTGGTGGTAGTTTGGAAGTGGAAGCGGCTAAATTTATTAAAGAAAATATTAGCAAACCTGTGGTAGCATTCATTGCAGGTGCAACTGCTCCTAAAGGCAAAAGAATGGGGCATGCAGGTGCCATAGTAGGAAGTGCTGATGAAAGCGCTGCAGCTAAAAAAGAAGCTTTAAAAAGCTATGGAATTCATGTGGTGGATTCTCCGGCTTTGATTGGTGAAGAAATTCAAAAAATATTAGGTTAATAAAGGAAAAAACATGAGTATGACAGCTCCAAAAGATACCCCTGTTTGGGTAGATGAGCATAGATGTAAAGCATGCAATATTTGTGTTAGCTATTGCCCCGCTGGGGTTTTAGCTATGCGCGATGATGTGCATGCGGTTTTAGGACAAATGATAGAGGTGGTACACCCTGAATCCTGTATAGGCTGTACCGAGTGTGAGACACATTGCCCTGATTTTGCTATTATGGTGGCAAAAAGAGATGAATTTAAATTTGCCAAACTTACTGCTGAGGCTAAAGATAGAGCTGTAGCCGTAAAAAATAACAAATACAAAAAATTAGCATAGGAAAAATAATGAGAGAAGTTATAGCAACAGGTAATGTTTTAATCGCCAAAGCTGCGATTGATTGTGGATGTAAATTTTTTGGAGGTTATCCTATTACTCCTAGTAGTGAGATAGCTCATGAATTAAGCCATATGCTTCCTGCAAATGATGGAACTTTTATACAAATGGAAGATGAAATTTCAGGTATTAGCGTGGCTATTGGTGCGGCAATGAGTGGAGTAAAATCCATGACTGCAAGTAGCGGTCCAGGAATTTCTTTAAAAGCAGAGCAAATAGGACTTGCATTTATTGCTGAAATTCCACTTGTGATTGTAAATGTTATGAGAGGTGGTCCTTCAACAGGTCTTCCAACTCGTGTAGCACAAGGAGATTTGTTTCAAGCTAAAGCACCAACTCATGGGGATTTTGCAAGTATTGCTATTGCTCCTGCAAGTCTTGAAGAAGCTTATACAGAAACCATTAGAGCGTTTAATTTAGCTGAAAAATATATGACTCCAGTATTTTTACTTATGGATGAAACTGTAGGGCACATGAATGGTAAAGCGGTTTTACCTGATTTAAAAGATATTAAAGTATATAACCGTAAAAAATTTGAAGGCGATAAAAAGGATTATAAACCTTATGCAGCAGGAGAAAATGAGCCTGCAACTTTAAATCCTTTCTTTACAGGTTATCGTTATCATGTTACAGGACTTCATCATGGAGATATAGGTTTTCCAACTGAAGATGGAGTTATAGTGAAAAAAAATATGGAAAGACTCATAGGTAAAATAAAAAACAATCAAGAAGATATTTGTACTTATGAAGAGTATATGCTTGATGATGCTGAATTTTTAATCATTGCTTATGGAAGCGTGAGTCGTTCAGCAAAAGAAGCTATACAAAGATTAAGAGAGCAAGGGATTAAAGTGGGGCTTTTCCGTCCGATTACTCTTTATCCAGTGGCTGAGAAAAAAATCGCTGAAGTTGTAAGCAAATTTAAAAAAGTAATGGTAAGCGAGCTTAATATGGGACAATATCTTGAAGAGATTGAAAGAGTAACTTCGTGTCGCGATTTTATTAGTTTGCACCGTGCAAATGGTCGTCCTATCACTCCAAGTGAAATTATTGCTAAGGTAAAGGAGAATATATAAATGGCTTTTAATTATGATGAATATCTAAGAGTAGATAAAATGCCTACTCAATGGTGTTGGGGATGTGGCGATGGTGTTGTTTTAAAATGTATTATCCGCGCGATAGAAAAACTTGGTTGGAATATGGATGATGTTTGTCTTGTTTCGGGTATAGGTTGTAGTGGCAGAATGAGTTCTTATGTAAATTGCAATACAGTTCATACAACTCATGGTAGAGCAATAGCTTATGCAACAGGCATTAAACTAGCCAATCCTAGTAAACATGTTATTGTAGTAAGCGGAGATGGGGATACTTTGGCAATTGGTGGAAATCATACTATACATGGTTGTCGCAGAAATATTGATTTAACCCACATTGTGATCAATAACTTTATCTATGGACTTACGAATTCCCAAACAAGCCCAACCACTCCAAAAGGTTTTTATACAGTAACAGCTCAATTTGGAAATATTGACCCTAATTTTGATGCGTGTGAATTAACTAAAGCTGCAGGAGCTTCTTTTGTGGCAAGGGGTAATGTGATCGAAGCTAATAAGCTTGAAAATTTAATTTATAAGGCTTTAGCGCATAAGGGTTATAGTTTTGTAGATGTTTTTTCAAATTGTCATATCAATCTAGGCAGAAAAAACAAAATGGGCGAAGCTGTAGCTATGCTTGATTGGATTAAAAATCGTGTTGTGGATAAAGCTAAATTTGAAAGCATGGATTTTGAAGAAAGAAAAGATAAATTTCCAACAGGAATTTTACATGAAGATAATTCTCAGCCAGAATACTGCCACGCTTATGAAGAAGTACGTCGTGCAGCCAAAGAAAAAAGAATGGTGGATTTAGGAGCTTTAAAATGAAATATCAATTAAGATTTGGCGGTGAAGGCGGACAAGGTGTTATCACCGCAGGAGAAATTTTAGCAGAAGCAGCCATTAAAGAAGGTCGTCAAGCTTTTAAGGCTTCTACTTATACTTCACAAGTGCGTGGCGGTCCTACTAAGGTGGATATTATCATTGATGATAAAGAAATTTTATTTCCTTATGCTGTAGAAGGGGAAGTAGATTTTATGCTTTCGACTGCAGATAAGGGTTATAAAGGTTTTCGTGGGGGTGTAAAAGAAGGAGGTATTATAGTTGTAGAGCCAAATTTAGTACATCCTGAAAGTGAAGATTATAAAAAATGGCAAATTTTTGAAATCCCTATTATTACCATAGCTAAAGATGAGGTAGGAAATGTGGCTACTCAATCAGTTGTTGCACTTGCAATTGCTGCTTATATGAGCAAATGTATAGATTTAGATGTTTTAAAAGAAACTATGCTTCATATGGTTCCTGCAAAAACTCGTGATGCAAATGCTAAAGCTTTTGATCTGGGTGTAAAATACGCCACTCAAGCAAAACCATATTCATAATAAATTCCGCATCATGCGGAATTTAACTTCTAAAATTTTACACATTGCAAATAAAATTTAAATTTTAATTATTTTAATTTAGCTACTTTTAACGATTAAAATTTTATAATCAAAAACTTATATTTTCAAGGAAAATTAATGGATTTTTTTGATGAAATGTTTAATAAAACTCCAAAAGAAAAATTTATAGAAATTATACAAAATGGAAATTTAGGAGCCTTAGAAAAAGTTTTTGAGGAATTTTTTGCTGATCATATTGCCATGGTGGAACTTTTGGAAAAACAAGGTTTAACAGAAATGGATGTAAAAAATTTCATATTAGAAAATGGTGATTTTATAGAAGAAAGGCAAAATGATATTTATATAGAATTGGGCGCAAAAATTTTAGGACACGAAGGCTAAAATTGTTTAAAATAAGCCCTTGTTTAATTTGTATTTTTTTTATTTTTAGTAATGTTTTAGCATCTGAACCAACTTTTGATTATACTTATAAATTTATACTTAAAAAAGATGAGAGAGCTAGTGTGCAGATTAAAGAAATAGGCTATGAAGATAAGGTGCAAAATTTTGATTTTTATTGGACTTTGTTTGATAATACTAATATCATCGTACATTCGAAATTTCGCAAATATCCGCGTCAATTTGTGATGAGTTTAAGAAGAAATTTAGATTGGGTAACTCAAACTTTAATACCTGATTATACTAATCCACATATTGATAGAGCAAGACTTATTTTAGAATTTAGTGGTTATAATAAAGGTTTGGCAACTTTTACGGTTTATATAGAAGATAAGGAATCTCGCTTAATGGTAGAATTTTTAGATCCGAGAAAAAAAGCTTTACAAAATCCACCGCAAAATAATCAGGTTGTTCCTATGATTAATTTTAACGAACCTCAGGTAAAACCATTAACAAGCAAAGAAAATAATAATAGCAATTAACAAGGAAAAGATAGTGCAAAAAATAGATGAATTAATAAAACAGTTTTTACAAGAGCTTGGCTATGAACCTATTTTAAATATGCTTTCAAATGTAAAATCAGGAAAGAAATTACGCTCTAAATTATTATTAGCTATCGCAGATGAGAGTGAGATTGCTTTTAAAATTTGCGCAGCTATAGAATTGATACATCTTGCTAGTTTATTACATGATGATATTATCGATGAGAGTGAATTAAGGCGTGGAGCAAGATCTGTTAATGCTGAATTTGGTACAAAAAATGCTCTTATGTTGGGCGATATTTTGTATTCAAAAGCCTTTTATGAATTAAGCAAAATGGATGCTAGATTTGCAAGTATTATTTCAGATGCTGTTGTAAAGCTTGCTATAGGCGAACTTATGGATGTTGATTTGGGAGAGAAATTTAATATCAATAAAGAAGCTTATTTGAAAATGATCTATAATAAAACAGCTGTTTTGATTGAAGCAAGTGCTAGATGCGGAGCTATTTTGGCTGGATTATATGAAAAAGATTTTGCAGAATATGGTAAAAATTTAGGACTTGCTTTTCAGATGATTGATGATATTTTAGATATTAAGAGTGATGAAAAAATTCTTGGAAAACCTGCTATGAATGATTTTAAAGAGGGTAAAACTACCTTGCCTTATATTTATCTTTATGAAAATTTACAAGAGCAAGATAGGATATATTTGCAGACTTTATTTAAAAAAGATTTAAATGAAAATGAAAAAGAATGGCTAAAAACTAAATTTGAAGAACAAAAAGCTTTAGAAAAAGCTATTTTAGAAGCTAAAACTTATGCAAAAAAGGCTAGAAAAGCAATTGAAAAATATGATAATAACAAGCTTAATGATATTATTAAAGCTATGATAGATAGGGAATTTTAATGTATTATTGTATATCTTTTACTCATAAAAATACAGATATTGCCTTAAGGGAAAAGTTAAGCTTTTCCAATGAAGCTAAAAAAAGTGAGTTTTTAAAAATCATTAGCACTCATGAAAATATTGAAGAATGTTTGGTTATAAGTACTTGCAATCGTGTTGAAATTGTTGCTTTTGTAAAAATGGCCTGTGCGGAGTTTATTGTTAAATCTTTGGCTTTACTTTGTGATGTTGATAAAGATATTTTACTTGAAAAAGCTGATATTTTTGAAGATAGTGGAGCAATCCACCATCTTTTTTCTGTAGCAAGTTCTTTGGATAGTTTGGTGGTTGGAGAAACTCAAATAGCAGGACAATTAAAAGATGCCTTTGCTTTTGCTGTAAAAAATAATTTTTGTGGAGTACACCTTTCAAGAGCAGTACATAGTGCTTTTAAATGTGCTGCTAAGGTACGCAATGAAACTCAAATTTCTAAAAATTCTATTTCTGTAGCTAGCGTTGCCGTGGCAAAAGCAAAAGAACTTGCAGATTTAACGCAAAAAAAAGCTGTTGTTATTGGAGCTGGAGAGATGGGAGAACTTGCGGCAAAACATTTAATTGCTGCGGGTGCTAAGGTGATTATTTTAAATCGTGATTTACAAAAAGCTAAAGATTTGTGTGAGAGACTTGGTGTTTTAAGCGAATATGATAGTTTAGAAAATTTAAAAAAATATTTAAATCAATACGAGTTTTTTTTCTCAGCTACCAATGCACCAAATGCTATTATTACAAATTCTTTAATAGAAGAACTTTCTTATAAAAGGTATTTTTTTGATATTGCAGTTCCAAGGGATATTGATATCAATGAAAATGAAAATATATCTGTTTTTGCTGTAGATGATCTTGAAATTGTGGTTCAAAAAAATTTAGCACTAAGAGAACAAGAAGCTCGTATGGCTTATGGGATAATAGGTCGTGAAACAAGTGAATTTTTTAGGTATTTAAACGATTTGGCTTTGATGCCTATTATCAAAGCTATACGCTTGCAAGCTAAAGAATATGCAGATAAACAACTTGAAATTGCGTTAAAAAAAGGATATTTGAAAAAATCTGATAAAGAAGAGGCTAGAAAGTTGATTCATCAAGTTTTTAAGGCTTTTTTACACACGCCTACTGTAAATTTGAAACATTTACAAGGTAAAATGCAAAGCGATACAGTGATTAATGCTATGCGTTATGTTTTTGATTTGCAAAATAATCTTGAAGGTTTAAATCAATATAAATGTGAATTTGATATGGAGAATAATGATGAGATTTACTAAATTTTATGCACCAAGTTTAAAAGAAGCGCCAAAAGATGCGAGTTTACCTAGTCATATTTTTTTAACGCGTGCGGGTTTTGTAGAACAAATTGGTAGCGGACTTTATAATTTCTTGCCTTTGGGAAAAAGAGTTTTAGACAAGATTAAAAATATAGTTAAAGAAGAAATGGATAAGGCTGGAGCACAAGAAGTAAATCTTAGTTTTATCACTCCTGCAAGTTTGTGGCAAGAAAGTGGGCGTTATAATGTTTTTGGAAAAGAACTTTTGCGTTTTAAAGACAGAAAAGAAAATGAATTTGTTTTAGGTCCAACACATGAAGAAGCTATGCTTTCTTTGGTAAAAAACAAAATCACAAGCTATAAACAACTTCCTTTGCACTTATATCAAATTGGACTTAAATTTCGTGATGAAGCAAGGCCTAGATTTGGGCTTTTAAGATGTCGTGAATTTCTAATGAAAGATGGATATAGTTTTCATGCTAATGAAGAAGATTTAGGGCGTGAGTTTGAGCTTATGTATAAAACTTATTCTCAAATTTTACAAAGAATGGGGCTTGATTTTAGAGCAGTTGAAGCTGATAGTGGGGCTATTGGTGGAAGTGGTTCTAAGGAATTTATGGTTTTGGCAAAAAATGGGGAAGATGATATTTTAATTTGTGAAAATTGTGATTATGCGGCTAATGTTGAAGCTGCAAAAAGAGCTAAAAAAACTTGTCAAGATGAGCGTCCTGAAGCAAATTATGCAAGTAAATTTCACACTCCAAATATTAAAACTATAGATTCTTTAGCACAATTTTTTAAAATTAATGCTTTTTATACGATTAAAGCAGTGGTAAAAAAAGCTATTTATGAAAATGAAAGCAAATTAGTTGTGTTTTTTATAAGAGGAAGTGATGATTTGCAAGAAATCAAGGCTCAAAATGCTTGCAGTGCCCTTGAACTAGTCGATGCGAGCGAAGAAGAATTGGAAAAAGCTGGCTTAGTAGCTGGTTTTATAGGTTTTGTGGGATTAAAAGATATAGATTTTTATATAGATTTTGAGCTTGAAAACGAAAAGCAAATGATTATGGGTGCGAATGAAAAGGATTATCATTTAATCGGTATTGATGTTGTAAATTTAAATAAAGATCGTTTTAAAGATTTGATTGAAGTTAAAGAAGGGGATTGCTGTGTTAAATGTGGAGCAAAATTAAAACAAAGTAAAGGTATAGAAGTAGGGCATATTTTTAAGCTAGGACAAAAATATTCCAAAGCGATGAATGCAAATTTCTTAGATGAAAATGGCAAAAGTCAGCCTTTTTACATGGGATGTTATGGCATAGGTGTTTCACGCTTGTTGGCTGTAGCTATTGAAGCAAGTCATGATGAAAAAGGATGTATTTGGAATAAAACTTTAGCTCCTTTTGTGCTTGAAATTATTGTTTCAAATCTCAAAGATGAAAAGGCTTTAGAATTTGCTAATAAGCTTTATGAGGATTTAACTAATCTTGGATTAGAGGTATTGCTTGATGATAGAAATGAGCGTTTTGGGGTTAAAATGAATGATTTTGAACTTATGGGCTTTCCTTATGCGTTAGTTGTTGGCAAGGGATTAGAAAAGAATGAAATAGAGCTTATCCAAAGAGAAGGTTTGATAAAAGAACTTATAAAAACTGATGAACTTATGGAAATTCTTAAAAAGAAAGTGTTATGAATTATAAATTAAGTTTAAGCCCTTTATTTGTACTTGAAATTATTGCAAGTATACTTTTTATAGTGTTTTTTGGTTTTGGTAATTTTTTATTTTTCATACTTTTGAGTATGATTTTTGGTGCGGTTTTATTGGGAATTTTTTGGAAAAATATGCTTGAATTTCAAATGGGTGGCTTAAAGGATATGTTAACACAATTTTCTTTTGTTATCGCAGGGTTTTTGCTTGTTTTTCCAGGGATTATTACAAGTGTTTTTGGAATTTTTGTATTTTTCTTTGGTATTGCTTTGAAATTAATAACTAAATCAAAATATCAATACACCAAGCAAGAGTATCAAAATTCTAATGAAGAAATTATTGATGTTGAAATTATAGAGGATAGAAAATGAAGCTTATTATCGCAACAAGAAAAAGTCAATTGGCTCTTTGGCAAAGTGAGCATGTAGCCCAAATTTTAAAAAATACACATCAAATTGAAGTGCTTTTAGAAGGTTTTAAAACAAAAGGCGATGTTTTGCTGGATTCTCCTTTGGCAAAAATTGGTGGTAAAGGACTTTTTACAAAAGAACTTGAAGAAAGTATGTTAAGAAAAGAAGCACATTTAGCAGTGCATAGTTTAAAAGATGTGCCTAGTTTTTTTCCTCAAGGTTTAGTTTTGGCAGCGGTAAGCAAAAGAGAGCAAAGCAATGATGCTATGCTAAGTCAAAATTATAAAGATTTTCTTTCTTTACCAAAAGGTGCAAAAATAGGCACTACTAGTCTTAGACGCAAGATGCAGCTTTTATTATTAAGACCTGATTTAGATATTATTTCTTTGCGTGGTAATGTCAATTCTCGTATAGAGAAATTAAAAAATAATGATTTTGATGCGATTATTTTGGCAATGGCGGGAATTAAACGCTTAAACTTAGATAAGCAAGTGAATTTTGTTTATGAATTTAGCAAAGATGAGCTTATTCCTGCGGCTTCTCAAGGAGCTTTAGGTATAGAAAGTATAAATGATGAAAAAATTTTAGAACTTTTAAAATGTTTAAATGATGAAAATGCTTTGATTGAAACAAGCATTGAAAGAGAATTTATTGCTACTTTAGAAGGAGGTTGTCAAGTTCCTATAGGTATTAACGCAGAGCTCTTGGGAGATGAAATTTGTGTGCGTGCGGTACTTGGACTACCCGATGGAAGTGAAATTTTAAAAGATAAGAGAATGATTAAAAAGAATGATTTTAAAGGTTTTGGAGAGAGTTTGGCTAAGGAGTTTATTGCTAAAGGTGCTAAAGAACTTTTAAAAAAAGCTGAGAGTATGATATGAAAGAATTTATTCAAATTTTAAAAGAAAATGATCTTTTAAGGGTAATTGAAGAACCTGTAGATGTAGATCTTGAAATCGCTCATTTAGCCTATATAGAAGCTAAAAAAGGAGAAAAAGGGAAGGCTTTATTATTTAAAAATCCTATAGATAAAAAATTAAATAAACAATATAAATTTCCTGTTTTGATGAATACTTTTTGCAATGAAAAGGCTTTAAATTTAGCTTTTGGACGTGATTATGAAGAGGTGGCTGAAGAAATTTCAAAACTCACCAAGCTTCATATTCCTACGAGTTTTAAAGCAAAAATGGATTTTTTTATGAATTTGTTAAGTTTTAAAAATATTCCTCCTAAAAGACTGAAAAAAAATAAAGCCTTGTATGATTATGAAATTTTAAACTCACTTGAAGAACTTCCCATACTAAAAACTTGGGAAGATGATGCGGGTAAATTTATTACCATGGGGCAAGTTTATACACAAAATTTAGATAAAACTCAAAATAATCTTGGAATGTATCGTTTGCAAATGAGTGATAAAAATGAACTTTTAATACATTGGCAAATTCATAAAGATGGGGCAAATTTTTATCACGAATACAAAAATGTTGGTTTTAAAAAAATGCCTGTAAGTATAGCCATAGGTGGAGATCCGCTTTATATTTGGTGTTCTCAAGCACCTTTACCTAAGGGAATTTTTGAACTTTTACTTTATGGTTTTATTAAAAAAACTCCTGCAAAACTTACTCCTTGTGAAAATGGTATTTTTGTACCTTATGATAGTGATGTGGTTATTGAAGGTTATGTGGATTTAGAAGAGTTTAAAATCGAAGGTCCTTTTGGAGATCATACGGGTTTTTACACTCCTGCTGAACTTTTTCCTGTGATGAAAGTAGAAAAAATTTATGCTAAAAAAGATGCGATCTATCAAGCAACGGTTGTAGGAAAGCCTCCTTTAGAAGATAAGATCATGGGGCTTGGTACTGAAAGAATTTTTTTACCCTTGCTTCAAACTTCAGTACCTGATTTAATTGATTATAATATGCCTGAAAATGGGGTCTTTCATAATCTTATCTTAGCAAAAATCGATGCAAAATACCCCGCTCATGCGCAACAAATTATGCATGCATTTTGGGGAGTAGGGCAAATGAGTTTTGTTAAGCATGCAATTTTTGTGGATAAAAATGCACCTTCTTTGAAAGATTATGATGCTTTAATTCCTTATATGTTAGATCGTTTTAATACAAAGAAAATTTTAATTTCAGAAGGAATTTGTGATCAATTAGATCATGCTTCACCTAATTCTTGTTTTGGGGGTAAAGCAGGACTTGATGCTTGCGAAGAAATACAAGTTGAAGAGCTTGAAATTTTAGAAGATGAAAAATTACTAGAACTTTTTAAAACTAAGGTAGAACTTTTAAATTTAAAGCAATTTTATAAAGAAAGTAAAAGTCCTATAGTTTGTATTTTGCTTGATAAAAAAGAAAAAATCGAACAAAGTTTTGACAAACTTTTAGAATTTAAAAAACATTTTAGGATTTTAGTGTTTTTAGATGCTGAAAATAAGCTTGAAAATTCTTATATGCTTGTTTGGCGTGTGGTAAATAATATAGATGCTAAAAGAGATATTTTTATCAAAGAAGAAAGACTTGGAGTAGATGCAAGTGCTAAAGGTGAAGCTGAGGGTTATTTAAGAGCTTGGCCTAAGCAAACAGATTGCACTAAAAGCGTGATAGAAGATTTGATCTTGCGTAATATTTTAGAAAATAATCCAGATCTTTTTAATAAATTTGAAATTTTTTAAGATAATTGAGATTTATTTTAAAATTTTGGCACAGTTTTTGCTTATTATTTTTTTATTATTGAAAAATAAAATTTTCTTTATAGGTGTTCATAAATTTATAAATTTGTCGATATAAGCTTTTAACTAGCAATAGGAAATTTTAAAAAGGATTTTAAAATGGAAATATCGAAGGCAAATGGGCAAATGGATACAGCTTTGGCAAACATTAGCCAAAGAACAAGTGAGACACAGGCTAGTTTAAACATTCAAACCGATAGAAGTCAAAGCCAAGGAGGCGATGATGGACAGCAACGAGGTGTGAGTGAAAAGTTAGCTGATATTACAAAAAAGTTAAATGAGCAAATGGATTCTCTAGATACCAATGTTCGTTTTGGTTATAGTGATAAAATCGGTTCTATGTATATTAGCGTGACTGAAAAAAGTACTGGAAGGGAAATCCGTCAAATTCCTAGTGAAGAAGCTATGAGATTAGCTGAGTATTTTAGGGATGTGATAGGAATGATATTTGATAAGGAGAGTTAAAAATGGCATTTGGTAGTCTATCTAGTTTAGGATTTGGTTCTGGGGTTTTAACTCAGGATACTATAGATAAATTAAAAGAAGCAGAGCAAAAAGCTCGTATTGATCCTTATACTAAAAAAATTGAAGAAAATACAACCAAACAAAAAGATTTAACAGAAATCAAAACTAAATTACTAAGTTTTCAGACGGCTGTTTCATCATTAGCTGATGCTACGGTTTTTGCGAAAAGAAAAGTTGTAGGAAGTATTAGCGATAATCCTCCAGCAAGTCTTACAGTTAATTCGGGTGTTGCTTTACAAAGCATGAATATCAATGTTACTCAACTTGCACAAAAAGATGTATATCAAAGTCAAGGATTGGCAAATGACAGTGGTTTTATTAATGCAAATTTAGCTGGAACCACCGATCTTACTTTTTTTTCAAATGGCAAAGAATATACTGTTACGGTAGATAAAAACACAACCTATAGAGATTTAGCTGATAAAATTAATGAAGCTAGCGGAGGAGAGATTGTCGCTAAGATTGTAAACACAGGAGAGAAAGGCACTCCTTACCGCTTAACTTTAACCAGTAAAGAAACAGGCGAAGACAGTGCGATAAGTTTCTATGCGGGAAAAAAAGATTCGAATGGTAAGTATACAAGTGATTCAAATGCAGAAACAATATTCAAAAATCTTGGATGGGAATTAGATACAACGAGTTCTATTGATCCAGCTAAGGATAAAAAAGGTTATGGCATTAAGAATACTTCTTTGCATATCCAAACTGCGCAAAATGCAGAATTCACACTTGATGGTATTAAGATGTTTAGATCAAGTAATACTGTTACCGATCTTGGTGTAGGAATGACTTTAACTTTAAATAAAACAGGTGAAATTAATTTTGATGTACAGCAAGATTTTGAAGGTGTGACAAAAGCCATGCAAGATTTGGTGGATGCTTATAATGATTTAGTAACCAATCTTAATGCTGCAACTGACTATAATAGCGAAACTGGAACAAAAGGAACTTTACAAGGCATCAGTGAAGTAAATTCAATACGCTCAAGCATTCTTGCTGATTTGTTTGATTCTCAAGTTGTTGATGGAACTACTGAAGATGCAAATGGTAATAAAGTGAATACTAAGGTTATGCTTTCTATGCAGGATTTTGGCTTAAGTTTAAATGATGCAGGCACTTTGAGTTTTGATTCTTCTAAATTTGAACAAAAAGTTAAAGAAGATCCAGACTCTACTGAAAGTTTTTTTTCAAATATTACTAAATACGAAGACATTAATCACACAGGAGAGGTAATTAAGACAGGAAGTTTAAGTAAATATCTTAATTCCAATGGTTTAGAATTTAAACCAGGAGATTTTACTATAGTTTTTAATAATCAAACATATGATTTATCTAAAAATTCTGATGGTACTAATTTTAAATTAACAGGGAAAACAGAGGAAGAATTGCTTCAAAATTTAGCTAATCATATAAACAGTAAAGGTATTGAAGGCTTAAAAGTTAAGGTTGAATCCTATAATCAAAACAATGTTACAGGGTTTAGGTTGAATTTTAGTGGAGATGGTAGCTCGGATTTTTCAATCAAAGGAGATGCTAACATTCTCAAGGAATTAGGTTTGTCTGATGTAAATATAACCTCTAAGCCTATAGAAGGTAAAGGTATTTTTTCAAAATTAAAAGCCACGTTGCAAGAGATGACTGGAAAAGATGGTTCAATTACAAAATATGATGAGAGTTTGACAAATGATATTAAATCATTAAATACCTCTAAAGACTCGACTCAGGCTATGATTGATACAAGATATGATACAATGGCGAATCAATGGTTGCAATATGAGAGTATTTTAAATAAACTCAATCAACAGCTAAATACTGTGACTAATATGATTAATGCGGCAAACAATTCTAATAATTAAGGATAAAAAAGATGCAAAATAATTTAGCCTATAATGCTTATTCTCAAAATCAAGTGGGGATAGAGTCCCCGCAAAAACTTATTGAAATGCTTTATGAGGGAATTTTGCGTTTTTGTGCAAGAGCTAAAGTAGCCATAAGAAATGAAGATATAGAACAAAGAGTGTATTTTGTAAAAAGAACCACGGCTATTTTTATAGAGCTTATTAATACTTTAAACTATGAAAAAGGCGGAGAAGTGGCACATTATTTAAGCGGGCTTTATACAAGAGAAATTCAACTTTTATCTTTGGCAAATTTAGAAAATAACGAAGATAGAATCAATGAAGTTATAAATGTAACCAAAGGTTTGCTAGAAGCTTGGAGAGAAGTGCATAACAATGAAACAGTGGCTCAGTGATTTTAAACTTGCATTAATCCAAGAAGATGTCAATAAACTTGAAAATTTACTTGATGAACTTGATATGAAAGCTTTTATTAAAAATTTAGCCAAAGAATCGCCTTCAGAAGATTTTTTAAAAGAAAATGCAAATGATGTATTCTATCAAGTTCAAGCTCTTTTGCAAGAAGCTGTTATACTGATTGAACAAAAGAAAAAAACAAAAGCTGTTGAAATTCAAAAATTTCAAAAAGCGTTGACATATTTTAAATCTTAAAAAAGCATAGCGATAAGCCGAGTTCTGTCTTGAATGCTCATTTATCTAGTTTTGTTTTTGCAAACAAAATCAAGCGAAGGGTTAAAACAAAGACGCTAACCATCCCTTCTTGCTGCACATTGGGTTTACATAGCCGAAATTGTTACCAAAATCGCTGGTGGGCTTTTACCCCGCCGTTTCACCTTTTCCACTTGCGTGGTAGTTTTCTTTCTGTTGCACTATCCCTTAGGTTACCCTAGCCATCTGTTAGATGGAATGTTTGTCTTTAGCAGCTCGGACTTTCCTCTCCTAAAAAGAAGCGAGCATTTACTATGCTTTAAATTTGGATTTTAACGTAATTTTACTTATTTTTTCATCAAATAAAATAATTTTATTGTGATATCAATCAAAATTTGATAAAATTGTTTTTTATTTTTTAACAAAGGAAATTTATGGCATCTTATTCAATGGGTGATTTAAAAAAGGGACTTAAAATAGAAATCGATGGAATTCCTTTTAAAATAGTCGAGTATCAGCATGTAAAACCAGGCAAAGGTCCTGCTTTTGTGCGTATTAAAATCAAATCTTTTATTGATGGTAAAGTACTTGAAAAAACTTTCCATGCAGGTGATAAATGTGAAGCTCCAAATTTAGAAGATAAAACTATGCAGTATCTTTATGATGATGGTGAAAATTGCCAATTTATGGATACGCAAACATATGAACAAGTAGCTATTAGTGATGATGATGTAGGTGAGGCGAAAAAATGGATGCTTGATGGTATGATGGTAGATGTGCTTTTCCATAATGGTAAAGCTATCGGCGTAGAAGTTCCACAAGTTGTTGAACTCAAAATCATCGAAACAGCTCCAAATTTTAAGGGTGATACTCAAGGATCAAATAAAAAACCGGCTACATTGGAAACAGGCGCAGTAGTGCAAATTCCTTTTCATGTGTTAGAAGGTGAAGTTATACGCGTTGATACTGTGCGTGGTGAGTATATAGAAAGAGCGAACAAATAATACAAAAAAAGCTTTTGGACTATTCCAAGGCTTTTTTTAAATTTATATAAAATTTATTTTGTTACTTAATTTCTCATTCCATTCTTAAAAATATTTTTTTAAACTTTTCTTCAATTTAAAATTTCTATAATATTTCTAATTCATATTGTGGAGATGGTTGATGGAATGGTTACTTCTTGCTTCTATACCTTTGATTGTTTTAGGTTTTGCTTTAAAGATTAACCCCTTTTTAGTGGTAACTTCAGTTGGAATTTATGCTGGACTTGTTTCAGGTTTTGATTTTGTTAAGGTTGTTAGTGATATAGGAAAATCTTTTGTAGATAATCGCTATGTTGCTATAATTTGGCTTATTTTACCTTTACTTGCTGTTTTGGAACGCAAAGGCTTAAGAGAGCAGGCTAAAAATTTAATATCCAAAATAAAAGTTGCCAGTACAGGACGAATTTTAATGTGTTATTTTGTTTTTAGACAAGTTACTGCAGCTTTAGGGCTTTTATCTTTAGGCGGACATGCGCAGATGATAAGACCTTTAATAGCCCCTATGGCAGAAGCTGCAGCTAAGCTTAAATTTAAAAACTTAACACATAAAGATAGTCAAAAAATCAAAGCTTTTTCTGCGGGAACGGATAATGTTGCTGTATTTTTTGGAGAGGATATTTTTATAGCCGTGCATTCTATTTTATTTATTAAAGCTTTTTATGAGAGCAATGGTATTATTGTTGAGCCATTGCATTTATCAGTTTGGGCTATACCAACTGGAATTTTGGCTTTAATTATCCATTGCTCTAGACTTTATTTATTTGATAAAAGATTGGAAAAAACTTATAAAGGGTTGAGTGATGATAAGTCTTGATTTACTTTATTATATTGTAGGAATTTTATTTTTAGTTTTTGGAATTTTAAGTTTTTCTAATCAAGCTAAAGATATAAAATCAAGAATAAGCGGCGGGGTATTTTGGATAAGTTATAGTTTTACTTTTTTACTAGCAGGAGTTTTGCCTCATTTTGTGATGGGTTGTATAGTGATTTTACTAGCACTTATAGCAGGGTTTAATTTATTAAAACCAGCAAAGATCGAAGTTAGCAAAGAAGAAAAAGAATACGAGATAAAACATGCAAATATTTATAAAAATAAACTTTTTATTCCTGCTTTAATGGTTCCTTTGATTACACTTATTGGGACTTTTTTATTTCCCCATTTGAGTTTTTTTGAAAATAAAAATGCTACATTGATGGCTTTGATTATAGGTATAATTATTTCTTCAATAGTTGCTTGTTTTATGTTTAAGGCTTCTCCTAAAAGAGCTGTTAAAGATGCAGCACATACTATGGATCACATTAGTTGGGCGGCGCTTTTACCGCAAATTTTGGCTACACTTGGGGTAGTTTTTGTTTCTACAGGAATGGGCGATCAAGTATCTAAACTTTTATCTAGTTATATTAGTTTGGATAATGCTTTTATTGCAGTAGCTGTGTATTGTATCGCTATGGCGCTTTTTACTATAGTAATGGGCAATGCTTTTGCAGCTTTTCCTGTGATTACTGCTGCTATTGCTTTGCCGATTTTAATCATACAAATGCATGCAAATCCTGCTATTATAGGTGCGATTGGAATGCTTAGTGGATTTTGCGGAACTTTAATGACGCCTATGGCTGCAAATTTTAATATAGTTCCTGCGGCACTTTTAAATTTGGATGATAAAAATGGCGTAATTAAAGCCCAGTTTATGTCAGGACTTGTTTTGCTTGTAGCTAATATCTTTTTAATGTATTTTTTAGCTTTTAGATTTTAAGGAGAAATAATGGAAAAATTTATAAAACAATTTAGCTTTATTGCACTAGAAAATATTTTTAGAGAATTGCCAAATAAAATCACACATTCTTTTAATGATATCAATGATATTAAACCGCCAAAACTTATGTATCCTATATTTTATGGTTCTTATGATTGGCATTCTAGCGTGCATTCTCACTGGCTTTTGGTGAAAATTTTAAAAGATTTTTCTCATTTTGCTCCAAAGGATGAAATCATCAAAGCTCTAGATTCTCAATTTAGCAAAGAAAAAGCAGAAGGAGAGCTTAAATATCTTCAAAACCCTGCACACAAAGGTTTTGAAAGACCTTATGGATGGGGATGGTTTTTAAAACTGACTTTGGAGATAAATTTACTTGCTAAAGAAAATGACAAAGCTGAAATTTGGGCTAAAAATTTAGAAGGCATAGCTGATTTCTTTGTTAAAGAATTTAAGGAGTTTTTACCTAAGATGGATTATCCTATACGAGTTGGAACCCATTTTAATAGCTCTTTTGCTTTGTATTTTGCTTTAGAATATGCAAGATTTAAAAAAGATCAAGAATTGGAGTATTGCATCATCCAAAGTGCTAAAAAGTGGTTTTTAAATGATAAAAATATGCAAGCTTTAGAGCCTTGTGGAGATGAGTTTTTATCTCCTGTTTTGATGGAAGCGGTGCTTTTAAGTGCTGTTTTACATAAAAATGATTTTGTAAAATTTTTTAAAGCATATTTGCCAAATTTAGAAGCAAAAGAGCCTGCAACTTTATTTACCCCTGTGAGTGTGAGTGATAGGAGCGATGGTAAAATAGCACATTTAGATGGGTTAAATTTAAGCCGTGCTTGGTGTTTTAAAATACTTTCAAATTTTTGCGATGAAAATTTAAAAATTCTTTTAAGAAGCAATGCTACAGAGCATTTTGATAAAGCTATAGCTCATATAGAAGATGATTATCTTGGGTCGCATTGGCTAGGAAGCTTTGCTTTGCTTGCTCTGGATGTGGATATTTTATAAAAAATTTCATAAGATGAGTAAATTTGTTGCTAAATAGATATTTTTTAAATTTAGATTTTGTTTTTATGCTTTGAAAAATATATTTTTTGATATTATAAGCTCTATAATATTTTAAAGGATGATAATGGTTTTTTTAATCATCTCTAGTATTATAGTGGCTATTATTTTGGGCTATATTACTAGACATAATGTTGGAATTTTTGCTATGATTTTTGCTTATATTATAGGAGCTTTTTTTATGGATTTAGCTCCTAAAAAAATCATAGCTTTTTGGCCTATTTCTATATTTTTTGTTATTTTTGCTGTCTCATTGTTTTATAATTTTGCAACCGTAAATGGAACTCTTGAAAAATTAGCTGGACATTTGATGTATCGTTTTGCTAATCATCCTTATTTGCTTCCTTTTGTTATTTTTGTGGTTAGTGCTATTATAGCTGCTTTAGGAGCAGGTTTTTATACAGTTTTAGCTTTTATGGCACCACTTACTTTTTTACTTTGCGATAAAATCGGTTTAAGCAAAATTGCTGGAGCTATGGCTATAAATTATGGTGCTTTGGGAGGAGCAAATTTTATGACTTCTCAAAGCGGGATTATTTTTCGAGGATTGATGGAAAATTCAGGCATTGAAGCAAATGAAGCTTTTGTAAATTCTAGTATTATTTTTGCTTTTACTATAATCTTGCCTATTGTGGTATTATCTTTTTTTGTGTTTAATGCTTTTAAAAATAATATAAAAATTAGTGTTATTTTAAAACCTGATCCATTTGATTATAAACAAAAAACTACTTTAATTCTCATGTTTATGATGATTGTTGTTGTTTTAATCTTTCCTGTGCTAAATATTATTTTTCCACATAATGAGACAATTAGTTATTTTAATAAAAAAATAGATATAGCCATGATAGCCATGATTTTTGTTGCCATTGCTTTATTTTTAAAATTAGCTGATGAGAAACAAGTTGTTGCTTTAATTCCTTGGGGAACCTTGATAATGATTTGTGGAGTAGGGATGTTAATTAGCATAGCAGTTGAAGCAGGGGTTATAAAATTATTTTCAGATCTTGTAGAAAATGAGATCAATGTGATTTTTATTCCGTTAATAATGTGTGCTATTGCAGCTTTTATGTCGCTTTTTTCAAGTACTTTGGGTGTGGTTACTCCAGCGCTTTTTCCTATAGTTCCAAGTATTGCTGCAAGCAGTGGATTAAGCGAGGCATTGCTTTTTTCTTGTATTGTTGTAGGGGCTCAAGCTTCTGCTATTTCTCCTTTTTCTTCTGGAGGAAGTCTAATTTTAGGATCTTGTCCTGACAAATATAAGGAAAAATTATTTAAAGATTTACTTATTAAAGCTGTGCCTATAGGATTTATAGCGGCGATTTTAGCCACTATTATAATGAGTTTTATTTTATAAGGATAATTTAATGAAGATTGATACTCATGCACATATATTTTTGAAAAAGTTAAATACGGTTGCAAATGCAAGATATAAACCTGATTATGACGCTAGTTTTAAAGATTATAAGGCAAATTTAGATCATTATGATTTTGATAAAGGGATTTTAGTTCAGCCAAGTTTTTTAGGTGTTGATAATGAATTTTTACTTCAGAGTATCGAAAAAGATGAAAATATAAAAGCTATAGTTGTGGTTGATGAAAATATTAAATTTGATGAGCTTAAAAAACTAAAAGAAAGAAAAGCTTGTGGAGTTAGATTAAATTTAATTGGCAAAGAATTGCCAAATTTTAAAAGTATGGTTTGGACTCAATTTTTTGAAAATTTAAGTAAGCTTAAAATGCAAATAGAAATTCAAAGAGATTTAGATAATAATCTTGTTGATATTGTTGAAAATTTAATTCCTTATGGTTGTAATATTGTTATCGATCATTTAGCAAGAGCTAATGCAAACTTAACAAATTTAGAGGATTTAATTTGCTTAAAAAACTCTAGAATATTTTTTAAAATTAGCGGTTTTTATAGAGCAAAAATAGATTATGCTAATAATGAACAAGCTGTAAAATTTGCAAAGAAAATATATGAAATTTTAAAAGAACATTTTCCACTTAGCAATTTTGTTTTTGGAAGCGATTGGCCACATACAAATTTTGAATCAAATGTTAATTTTTCATCGGCTCTAGTAGCTTTTAATGAAGTTGTCGTATCTAAAAAAGAACAAGAGCAAATTTTAGGGGATAATGCTTGTGCTTTATTTGGCTTTTAAGCTTTTTGTTTTATCCTAAAGATGTATTTTGCAATGCGTTCAAAATGCACTCTTAGATAAGGTTTGTAAATCACAAAACCACCTAAAAGCCCTAAAATGCTTCCTATTACAACATCAATTAAACGAGCGAGTATTAATTTATCTGCATTTTCACTCATAAAATTAGCTGCTTCCGAAAGATAAGTAGCATAAGGAGTAAAGAAAATCATAGCTAAAGCATAGTTTCGATTGACTAAAAATTGTCCTATAAAAAACAAAGACATCATAAGTAAAATAAGCTCTATATCGTGAAATTGTTTAGATAAAAGCCACCATGCAAAACATACTCCTAAGGCCGTTCCTATGATGCGTTGAATTTGTTTAATCCATATAGAATTTAAAGTTACACCTTGCATAATAGCTGTACAAGAAATGGCTATCCAATAACTTCTTTCAAGTTCTAAAAAAGTTCCTATAAATATAGAAAAAGCCACAAAAGAACCCATGATCAAAGAATCCACAAAAACTGCATCAAAACCTATGTATTCTCTAGGTGGAATTTCGCTAGGTAAAGCATTTTTAAATCCATAAATCACAACGATAGAATATAACAAAGCCATTAAATTAGCTACCATTGCTCCAAGAAAAACAAGACCTACTAAAAAGATAAAATCCTTAGCTTCAAAAGGAGAATAGGCTCCTAAAACACAAGAAAATACAAAGAAAAAATATCCAGGTGCACCAATGTTATAGTATCTAATTAAAATAGAACTTCCCATGGCCATAATTCCTATAGGGATGAAGGCAAAAATTGCAGGCAAAAAATGAGTTAAAATTCCTAAGAAAAAACTAGAAACTATGCCAAAAGAACAGCACATCACAACAGCCATTCTATGATATAAAGGAGTGTTTGGAACATATAAAAAAGACAAAGCTCCTGTCATGGCAATGAGTCCATAGTTTAATTTTCCAAAAAATACACTAAGCCCTAAAACTATACCTACGCCTAAAGCCGCAAAAAAAGGCATTTGCCAAACTTGTTCGCTTGAATTTAATTTAGCAATTTCTTTAAAGTGTTGCTTTAGTATTTCTATTTTATTCACTCTCGAATTTGTCCTTCCCCATTGATTATATATTTATAAGTGCAAATATCTTCAATCCCCATAGGACCTCTTGCATGCAATTTGCTGGTTGAAATTCCAACTTCTCCACCAAAGCCAAATTCTCCTCCATCGCTAAAACGCGTTGAAGCATTAGCATAAATACAAGATGAGTTTATAAGGCGTTGAAATTTAGCGATATTTGAAGCATCATTTGAGATAATGGTTTCAGAATGCAAGGAGCTGTGTTTATTGATATGCTCTATAGCTTCATCGCAATCTTTTACTAATTTTACACTTAAAGCAAAATCAAGCCATTCTGTATCAAAGGTATTTTCATTTGCTTTAAAAATTTCTAAATTTGAGTTGTTAAAATAAGCCAAAGCATTTTCATGGGCGTGAATTTTTACCTTAAATTTTTCAAATTCAGGTATTAAAAGACTTATAAAATTTTTAGCAATTTTTTCATGGATTAAAAGCGTTTCTAAAGCGTTACAAACACTTACTCTTTGACACTTTGCATTAAGGATTATTTTTAAAGCCATATCTAAGTTAGCACTTTGATCTACAAAAGCATGACACAAGCCTTTATTTTGCTTAATGAGAGGAATTTTGGTATTGTTTGCAATTTCTTGTATCATATTTGAACTTCCGCGAGGTATGATCACATCGATTAAATCATCAAAGGCTAGAATTTGCAAGATTTCATCTCTTTGGGTAAACATAGCAAAACAATCTTGCAAATCAAATTCCTTAAGTACTTTATTAACAAGAGTAAATATAGCCTCATTTGTAAATTTTGCTTCACTTCCGCCTTTAAATACACAAGCATTGGAACTTTTTATCATTAAAGCTGCGATTTCAGCGCTAAGACTAGGCCTTGCTTCGTAAATAACACAAATGAGTCCTAAAGGAATGCTTATTTTTTGTATGTTTAAACCCGCATAATTTTTCCAGCCTTTAGAAATTTTGCCTATAGGATCTTCGATGTAAGCGATTTTTTCTAGGCCTTCGCAAAGAGCTAAAATACGTTTTTCATCTAACAAAAGCCTATCTTTCATTGCTCCGCTTTTTGTGAAATTTGCCATATCTTTTTTATTTGCTTCTAGGATAATTTTGAAATTTTCTCTTAAAATTTGAGCTAATTTTAGAATAATTTTTTCTTTATCTTTGGGCGTTAAGTTAAGTAGTTTTTGAGAATTTTTCTTAATATTTTCAAGCAAATTTCGCATTTTTAATCCTTTATTTACAAAAAACTTGATAAATTATACAAAAAAATTTAGAATTGAAAGGTAAATATAAATGAAAAAAATAGATTTAATTGTAGTAGGTGCAGGTCCAACAGGGATAGGCTGTGCAGTTGAAGCCAAGCTTAAAAACAAAGAAGTTTTGATACTAGAAAAATCAAATAACATTTGTCAAACTTTAATGCAATTTTATAAGGATGGCAAAAGAGTAGATAAAGCTTATAAGGGATGCGAAGGAACCAATCACGGACATGTTCCTTTTGAAGATGGCACCAAAGAAAGCACTATAGAAACTTTTCAAAACGCTTTAAAAGAGCACAATATAGAAGTTGAATTTGGTTTTGAAGTTGAGAGCGTTAAAAATGAAAATGGAGTTTTTTTAGTAAGTACAGCTAAAGGTGTTTATGAGTGTAAAAACATTATTGTTGCTATAGGTAGAATGGGTAAACCTAATAAACCTGATTACAAACTTCCTATGACTTTAACAAAAATCATTAATTTTAATGCCAATTCAGTTTTGGGAAATGAAAAAATTCTTGTTGTAGGTGGCGGAAATTCAGCAGCAGAATACGCTGTGGATTTGGCAAATTCAAATCAAGTTAGCCTTTGTTATCGTAAAAAAGAATTTACAAGATTAAATGATATAAATCTTAAAGATATTCACGAAGCTGGAAATTCGGGTAAGGTAGAGTTAAAATTAGGAATTGACATTAATGAAGTAGAAGATGATAATGGCAAAGCTAAAGTAAATTTTACCGATGGTACAAGCGATATTTATGATAGAATCATTTATGCTATTGGTGGTTCTACTCCACTTGATTTTTTACAAAAATGTGGGATTAATGTTGATGATAAAGGCGTGCCTTTAATGGATAAAAACAAACAAAGCAATGTTAAAGGCATCTTTGTAGCAGGAGATATTGCTACTAAAAATGGAGCAAGTATAGTTACAGGGTTAAATGACGCTGTGAAAATTCTTTCTGTGCTTTAAAATTTAGCCTTTGGGCTAAATTTTTATTTTAGTTTAATCTAGAAAATTCATATGCAAAATAAAATAAATATTAATAAACTTATTGCGAAATTACTTTATTTAAATTCTTACATACTAGGACTTGTGGCATTTTATTAGCGGTTTAAAATATTTTTAATTTTAAATATTTTAAGGATTATTATGTCAAGTATTTTTAGCACCTTAAGCCCTTTTAGGCTTTTTGTAAAATGTGCCGTGCCAAATGTTATAAGCATGGCTTTTATTTCTTTTTATTATATAGTTGATGGAATTTTTGTTGGAAAATATCTAGGAAGTGATGCTTTAGCGGCACTAGCCTTGATTATTCCCTTTATCATGATGTCTTTTGCTTTGGCTGATATGATAGCCATAGGATCAGCAGTGCAAATTTCTATGCATTTAGGTTTAGGCAAGAAGAATTTAGCTAGAAAGATATTTAGCTCAAGTATGTTGATTATCTTTATAATCTCTTGTTTTATCGGAATTTTAGAGTATTTTTTAGGACCTGTTTTGATTGATTGTTTAAATGTTAGCGATGAGATTAAAACGATGGCTAAAGAATGTATGTTTGTTTTTGCTTTGTTTGCGCCCTTTACTATGCTTTCTTTTGCTTTGGATAATTATTTAAGAATTTGCGGAAAAACTGCTTATAGTATGGTAATGAATGTGATTATAGCATTAAGCAATATAGTGCTTGATTATATTTTTATAGTCGAGTTGGGTTGGGGCTTATTTTCAGCTGCTCTTGCAACTTGTTTGGGGCTTGTTTTAGGTGGTATTTTTGGAATTTTTCCTTTCTTGTTTCAAAATTTAGAGCTTAAAATTTCAAGCCTATACATGAATTTAAAAATTTTTAAAAATATTCTTTATAACGGAAGCAGTGAGTTTTTTGGCAATATTTCAGGATCTTTATATAGTATTTTTGCAAATTTTGTTTTATTAAAAATTTCTGATACTCAAGCCGTGGCAGCCTTTTCTATAGTTTTATATATTGATAGTTTTATTATAATGCTTATTATTGCTATGGGTGATGCAATGCAGCCTGCGCTTAGTTACAACTATGCTAAAAAAGATTTTTCAAGAATCAAAGCTATTGTAAAAGTGGTATTTTTTGCAGGGGGATTTTTATCTTTATTCTCTATAGTACTTATATTGATATTTGGAGAAAATTTAATCATGCTTTTTACAAAAGAAAACAATCAAGAATTTAAAACTTTTGCTTATACAGCTTTGATGCTTTTTGCTTTTAATTATTTTTTTGCATGGTTTAATGTTCTAAGTGGTTCTTTTTTGACAGCTTTTAATAAGGCAAGCTTTTCTTTGGTTTTAAGTTTGGCGCAAAATTTATTTATACCTTTGTTTTTTCTTTTGTTTTTATCTTGTTTTATGGGTTTAAATGGAGTATGGCTAAGTCCATTTTTTGCTGAATTTTGTGTTTTGATTTTAGCTTGGATTTTTCTTAAAAGAATTTTTAAAGATCTATCTTTATAGGAGATAGATCTTTTTTAAATTTTATCAAAGGAGCTTTTTTATAATTTTTAGAATTTATATCCTATACCAGTTAGGACAATTTGATAGGTTTCATCATAAAATCCTATATCGCTATTTCTTTTTTCTATGCCATAATTTGCAAAACCATAAAGTCCGTTATAACCCAAAAATTGATTTTTAACAACTTTTAGATTAAGCTTAACTATATTACCATCTTGTTTTTTGTGGAAGATAGGATCAGTTCCTACTGCTTCATATTTGCTAAGATTTAAATTTGGAGTGAAGATGTAATCATTAGCAAAAGCCAAATTTGTTCCTATACTAAAACCATATCTTGAATAGCTTTGAGCTTTTCCGTCTGCATCATTGTAATCATAATTTAGTCCTAGGTTTAATAAGCTATAATTATAGTTTAATTCAATTTCGTGATAATATCCCTCCCTTTTTAAAGAGCTTTGTGCGATAGTGTCTTTATCATATTTGTTTTTGCTAAATAAATATGAAGTGGTAAATTTCCCAAAATCACTTTCATAAAGTTGAGAGATTTTAAAACCATATCTATCAACATCAGTTTCTTCTCTATTTCCTATTACATAAGGATTTGCATAAGCTTTTTCTCTTAAAGAGGAAATTACAGAAAAAGAAGTGCTAAAACGCTCTAAATAAGCTCTTTCGTAGCCTAAAGCTATACCGCTGATATCTCTTCCATTGTAGTTTTTAATAAAAATTCTATCATTATCTATAAGATTACCATAGTAAAGTTCTGCACCGATAAAAGGAATGAAAGAGGAGTCTGAATTATCAGCATTGTGACTGCTTAGATAATCGCTGTTTGCCAAGGTTGAAATATTACTTTTAATATCCCTTGCACCCACACCTATGCTTAAATTTCCACTAAAACCTTCTTGAAATTCTACAGCCGTAGCTGATTGGGTTAAAATGGAGGCTAAAACACAGGAAAATAAATATTTTTTCAAATGTTCTCCTTGAAATGTTTGTTGTTTGTAATTAAATTACATTTATAATTGTAACTAATATTACATTAAATATTTATAAAAAAATTAAGTTTTATAATTTAAGTTTTTTTAGATAGAATTTTTAGAATTAATTTATATTTATAAGGAAATTTAGTGCAGCAAGAGTATTATGACTTGGATTTAGAACGAGCTATTTTAAGCAGTTGTATCATGAGTGAAGAAGCTTATACTAGTATAGCAGGTGATATTAGCCCAAAAGATTTTAGTCTTAAAGCTCACCAAGATATTTTTAAAGCGGTTATAGCTTGTAGTAATAACAAAGAGCCCATTTCTGTAAGTTTTTTAAGAAAACATAAAAAAATAGATGAGCAAATTTTAGCAGAAATTCTTGCCACTCCTTCTATGATAGATTTGCCTGCTTATGTAAATGAACTTCACGAAAAGTCCGTAAAAAGACAACTCTTGAGTTTTGCACATCTTTTGCCAACTCGTATCAATGAAGATCGTGCTGTAAGTGAAATCGCAGATGAAATTGGTAAAGAAATTTTTAGCATTACAAATCGTGTGAATTCTAGAGATATTAAAGATGTTGATATGGTAATATCAGAACTTTTTGAAGAATTTAAAAAGCAAAAAACTTTAGAAAATAAAGGTATTATAGGGCTTGATACAGGTTTTGAAGGTCTAAATAAAATGACAAAAGGCTTTAAAGGGGGTGAACTTATAATAATCGCCGCGCGTCCAGGTATGGGAAAGACAACTCTTTGTTTAAATTTCATTGATAAGGTTTTAAGACAAAAAAAAGGCGTGGCTTTATTTTCTCTTGAAATGCCTGCAACTCAAATCATGCAAAGAATGCTATCTTCTAAAACTTCTATTCCTTTGCAAAAAATTTTAACTGCAGATTTAAACGATGATGAATGGGAGCGTTTAGGAGATGCTTGCAATGATTATAGTCAAAAGAAATTATATATTTACGATAGTGGTTATGCAACTATTGCTGATGTAAGGGCTATTTTAAGGCGTTTAAAATCTCAAGATGAAAGTATAGGACTTTGTGTGATTGACTATATAGGGCTTATGATGAGTAATTCAAATTTTAATGATAGACATTTGCAAGTTAGTGAAATTTCAAGAGGACTTAAGCTTTTGGCTAGGGAGCTTGATATGCCTATTATCGCACTTTCACAACTTAATCGTGGCTTAGAGCAAAGGGCAAATAAGCGTCCTTTGATGAGTGATTTGCGAGAAAGTGGAGCTATAGAGCAAGATGCGGATGCTATTTTGTTTGTATATCGCGATGAGGTTTATAGAGAACAAGAAGAAAAAGAAAGAGAGAATAAAGCTAAAGCCGAAGGCAAAGCTTATCAAAGGCTTTTTATACCAAATCCTATGCAAGAAAATGCTGAAATTATTGTTGGAAAAAATAGAAATGGACCTGTTGGAACTATAGAAGTTGTATTTTTAAAAGAAAAATCTTGTTTTGTAGATAAACCTATAGGCTATGAAACTACTGAATTTACAGGCTAGCTTTAATAAAATAAGTTTTTAATATTTTAAAGTTATTTTTTACGACACAACCTGTCGCAAGGGTGTTTTATACTTTCTTTGTTATTTTAAAACAAGGAGAGAAAATGTTAAAACAAATCGCATTTGGTAGTATAGCTCTTACAGCTACAGGATATGGCATAAAAAAATTATACGAAAAATTATCCAAGCCAGAAAGAAAATTTGATACACATGCTATTGTTCCAAGCTGTAAAGATATGATCAATACCGAAGAATACAAACTCAAAAGAGAGCTTGAAATCGAACAAAAGAAAAATCAAATTCAAGAATTTCTTTGCGAATGTATGGAGTGTTATAGCGGCTTTTCAAAATATTTTAATTCTAAGGAATTTTTAGAATTTGAGCAAAATTTTACCTCTAAAAATAATCATAAAACAGAATTTCTTTTGTCGTCTTATAAAGATCAAATGATAAAAGTAATCGACTATGCTAAAAAATTTAAATGCTTGAGTGCTTTTTTGGAAACACAAAGCGAAAAAAATGACTTAGCGGTTGTAAAAATGATAAGTGAAAGTATGGAGAGAAAAACACAGAGATTTTATCTGCAAACAAAATTTCAAACTTTTCCTCAGTATATTTTTCCTTCTGTGTGGAGTTCTCCTATGTGGGATAAACAATGGGAATAATACTTGGAATTTTAAGCCTTATAGCTGGCTTTGTTGCCATAGTGTTGATGTGTGGTTTGTATTTTATAGCGTTTATGGTTTTTGTTGGCATAGCGATACTTATTTTTCTTTCTATGCAACCTTATCCTTATAATATAATATTTTATGCTATATATTTAATCACAATTTTAGCGCTAGTGCTATGGCGTAAAACTTAAAAATTTCACTTCCCCCTTGACTGGGGGGGGGGATTTGATAAAATACAAAGTTAAAAATTTTAAAAACAAGGAGAAAATATGGCAAATAATGAGTTTAATTTCAACAATGGATCTTTTTTTAACGAGATAATGACATCGTTTGAAAAAATCAAAAAAGAAGAACAAGAAAATAATAAGTTAAATGTTTTAATACTTGGAAAAACAGGTGCAGGAAAAAGTACTTTAATTAATACCGTATTTGGTGAAAAAGTAGCCAAAACAGGTAGCGGCTCTCCAATCACTGCTAATTTAAACAAATATGAAAAAGATGGACTTTGTATATATGATAGTAAAGGTCTTGAAATAAAAGATGACAAAGGTATTGATAACTTAAAACAATTTATCTAAGATCAAAAAGCAAAAGAACCTTCAGATCAAATTCATTTGGTATGGTTTTGTATTTGTGAAGCAAATCGAAGAATAGAACCACAAGAAAAAGAATTAATAAAATTTTTAAAATCTGAAAAATTTTGTACAATATTGGTTATCACTAAAGCTCAACAAGATAAAGATGAAAATGGTTGTAGTTTTAAGGATATTGTTAAAAAAGAGCTTGAATTAGATGATGAAAAAATAGAAAGAGTAAGAGCTATAGCAATTGAAGATGATGAAGGAAATGTTAAAAAACTTTTAGGTATTAAAGAGTTAGTCAATAAAACTTATTGTTTTTTAAATGAAGGACAAAAAAATGCTTTTGCAAGAAAACAACAATATGATAAAGATTTAAAAAGAGAAGCTTGCAAAGAAAAGGCTCAAGATAAGATTAAATATTATGCAGGATTATCTTCAACTGTAGCATTATCTCCTATACCTTTTTCTGACTTTCCTCTTATTGCAACCAATCAACGTGCTATGATTTATCATATTAGTATGATTTACGAGCTTAATTTAAGCAGTAAAGATGATGCTTTAAAAATTTTAACAGCTTTACTTGCTACAGGTGTTACAGGATTTGCAGTCAAAACGCTTGCTACAGGTCTTATGAAATTTATTCCTGGTGTCAATTTTATAGGTGGAGCTATTAACGCAACAGTAGCCTACAACGCCACTAAAAAAATCGGAGAATTTTATATAGATTATTTAGATGAACATTTTGAAGATATGCAAAATGGAAAAAAACTTGATTTTGAATTTAAAAATTTATCAATAGAAAAATAAGCAATAAATCATGATTAAGCCTATTCCAAAATTTCAAAAATGTATAAAATGTGGCAAAAGTTTTTTAGCTAAACCTAAAAGCGATGCTTTAAATACTTTAGATTTTATATGTAGTGATTGCAAAGGCGAAAAAAGTGGATTTTTAAGTTCTTTGTTTGAAATTTTTAAACCAAAACACTAATCAAGGAAAAGAAATGTTTTCTAAGATTTTCTCATCTCTTAGTCTTGCAAATGCGTTTAAAGGCTTTTTATTTAAACGCATTTCAAGCCCTATGCAAAGTGCTCGTATTATCAGTATGGTTTTAGATATAAAAAATGCTTTTAATGACAGCAAAGATCAAGCAAGTAGTATTTGCAAAACTTTGGATTTGATAATAAATTTTAAAAAAGAACACCCGCAGGATTTTAACGAGTTGTTTGAAATTTTAAAAGATCTCATACAAGAATACGAGCAAAATCCTAATGAAATCAAGCAAAATCTCAAAGAAATCCTAAAATAAGGCAAAGCATGAACCACCTTTTAATCCTTTATAACCCCTACTATCAAGAAGATGTCATCAAGCAACATTTAAGCATTTTGCAAGAAAAATCCCAAGTTGCCTTTGGCAAAATCAAATCAAAGCTCAACGATCAAGAAAAGCAAAATTCCTTAGAAGAAATTTACCAAAGTACAAATGAAGAAAATTTCTTGCAACTCTTTTTAAGCGATTATGCTAATTTATTTGTCGCTAAGGTGATAAAAATTTCTAAAAATGTTGATGAAAGTTTGATTCCTAGTTATTATAAAGAAAAAAATTTAGAAGTGGAAGACTTTTTTATCATCAGTGATTTAAGAGAATTGGTCAGGGAAGATTTTAGTCTTTTAAGAGATAAATTTTTAGCCAATTTCATCACCCCAAACGATCACACTTATGCTATCTATGGTAATAATTACACCTATCCTTTGCCTGTGAGATTAAAAGAAGAGTGTTCTTATTTTTTAGGAGATGAAAAGCATTATCTAAGTGTGTATAAAAGCAAAGAATACCTAGCCATGCAAGAAAATTTCATACGCTTTGTTTTTGGCAAAAGGATTTTTTATCTCTTGCACCCTGATAGCATAAGCAATATCATTCATGCAGAATTAGAGCTTTTGCAAAGCGAAAACGATCTTTTAAATGATTTTACAAGCATTATAGTCAAATACTCCAAAACCTTAGAATATGAAATTTATGCTTTTGCCAAAAAAGTTCTTTTAAAAGCTTGTATGAAAGATCCTAGCCTTTATGATTTAACTTATAATGTCCAAAGCAAATCTTTTATACTTAAAGATTTTTTTACCCAAAAACCCAATCTTGGAAGTATTAAATTTCTACTCAGACATGAAAATATCCAATGTCATTTAGGAAAAAGTTTAACTCAATTTATCAATTATCCTTTTTCAAAAAGTCTTACTCTCATTCAAGAAATCCGCAATGAAGCCGTTCATGCAAAAGCCCCAAGTTTAAATGAAGTCAAAAAACTTAGAAATGAAATTTTAGGCATAGAAGGCGTAAGTTTGTTAAAAAGCATTTTAACTCACAAGGAAATTTCATGAAAGAATACGACAAATTAAGCATACGCTTGGTGCAGATTTTATCAAAATTTAACAATGGAGAAAGTCTAAGTGCCCAAGAGCTTGCACAAGAGTTTAATGTCGATACAAGAACCATACAAAGAGATCTTAACGAAAGACTTACTTTTATGCCTATTAAAAAAGAAAATGGAAGATATGTTTTAGAAAGCTTTGCTTTGGGAAAATTAAGCTTTAAAGACATACAGAATTTCGCCACCTTAAGCGGCATTGCTGAGCTTTATCCAAAACTCGATCAAGGCTTTATAGTCGATCTTTTAAGCCATAGGGTAAATAAAGTTTTGATGGTAAAAAACGAAGGTTTTCAAAAGGTGGATTATGAGCTTTTTAAAGATCTTAGTGTAGCTATACTCAAACACAATGTATTGAATTTTTCTACAAGGAAAAAGAACGCCAAATCAAACCTTACAAACTCATAAATTACAAAGGAATTTGGTATCTTTTAGGAGATGAAAACGATAAATTAAAACATTTTAATTTAGATAAAATTTCAAAACTTCGCACTAAAAATGAAAATTTTATTCCCAATGAAAAACTTCAAGAACAAATCCAAAATGATCCTAATATCTGGCTTGGAGAAAGCAAAGAAGTGATTTTAAAGCTTGATAAAAATGCTAAGGAATATTTTTTTAGAAAAGAAATACTAAGCAATTGTCAAATCATTGATGAAGATGAAACAAGCTATACTTTAAGCACTCAAGTTTCCTATGAAGATGAAATTTTACATTTGGTTAAACAGTGGATCCCCTATATAAAAATTCTAGCTCCTATAGAACTGAAAACACGGCTGGAGAATATTTTAAAAAGTTATTTAAACAATCTATCTAAATAAAATTTATTTTAAATCCATAACTGGTTGCGAAGGGGAGATTTGAACTCCCGACCTTCGGGTTATGAGCCCGACGAGCTAACCACTGCTCTACTTCGCGGCATATAAGATCTTTGAAATATAAAATAAGAAGTGGATGGGGTAAAGGGATTCGAACCCCTGAATGACAGGACCAAAACCTGTTGCCTTACCGCTTGGCGATACCCCAATAAATATTTTTTAAAAGTGTGATTATAATGAATTTTAATTTATTTGTCAAGCAATTTAAGTTATAATTTTAAAAATTTTAAGGAAATAAAAATGAAATTTGTTAGCGTAGAACAAGCGATTAAGGATTTACAAGCAGGAAAAATGCTTGTTATGGTAGATGCAGAAGATAGAGAAAATGAAGGCGATTTAATCTTTCCTGCGCAATTTAGTACTCAAGAAAAAGTAAATTTCATGATAAAAGAAGCTCGTGGTGTGGTTTGTGTAGCCTTAGATGAAGCTTTAGCAAAAAAATTTGAACTTCCTTTAATGGTGCCTAAAAATACTTCAAACCACGAAACTGCTTTTACTATAACTGTAGATGCAAAAGATGCTACAACGGGAGTTAGCGCCTATGAAAGAAATATGACTATACAAATTTTTGCCGATGATAATGCTAAGGCGAGTGATTTTGTAAGACCAGGGCATATCAATCCTTTAATCGCAAAAAAAGGTGGGGTTTTAGAACGCACAGGTCATACAGAAGGCACGGTTGATCTTTGTAAATTAGCAGGATTAAAAGGTGCTTGTGTGATTTGTGAAATTGTAAAAGATAATGGAGATATGGCAAGAAGAGAAGATCTAGAAATTTTTTGCCAAAAACATGATTTAAACATGATAGCCGTAAGCGATCTTATAGAATATCGCCTAAAACATGAAAGCCTTATTAAGCTTGAAGAAAAAAGTCAAAGTGTTTTAGCAGGCTTTAAAGCAGAAAAATTTATCTTTAGTGATCATAATCAAACCCAACACATAGCTTTTTGCTTTAAAGATATCAAAAAATGTGAAAATGTTAAATTTCATATCAGTGGTAGTGATTTTGAGCTTTTAACTTCAGATAAATTTTCAAAACTTTTAGAGCAAATCAAATTTCTTAGTGAAAATGGTGGCGTTATAGTTTTCATGCAAGGAGAAAAATCCAGTACTACTCAATACAAAAACTATGGTATAGGAGCACAGATTTTAAGATATTTTGGTATAGAAGAAATTAAACTTTTATCTCAAAGTTGTGATAAAGACTATATAGGCTTAGAAGGTTTTGGTTTAAATCTTAAAGCTTGTAATTTTAACTAAAAAGGAAAAAAATGACTTTAAAAGAACAAATTTTAAACGATATCAAAGAGGCAATGAAACAAAAAGATGATTTTAAAAGAGATAGTTTAAGAACTCTAAATGCAGCTTTTAAGCAAATAGAAGTGGATGAAAGAATAGAGTTGGATAATGAAAGAATTTATAAAATCATTGCAAGTGAAATCAAAAAACGCAAAGACGCAATCGAACTTTATCTTAAGGCAAATCGTGAAGATTTAGCACAAAAAGAACAAAATGAAATAAGTCTTTTTGAAATTTATCTGCCTAAACAACTAAGTGATGAGGAGTTAACTTTAGCCTTAAAACAACTTATAGAAGAATTGGGCGTAAGTTCACTAAAAGAACAAGGTTTGGTAATGAAAGAAGCTAAAATAAAATTAGGTGCGAGTGTTGATGGCAAAAGACTTAATTTAGCACTTAAAGAGCTTTTACAATAATTTTTTGGAGTGTTATTATGAAAGAGTTAAGCGGTTCGGCAATGATTTGCGAGGCTTTAAAAGAAGAAAATGTTAAAATTGTTTTTGGTTATCCTGGAGGCGCTGCGCTTAATATTTATGATGAAATTTACAATCAAAAGTATTTTAAACATATTTTAGTGCGTCATGAACAAGCGGCTTTGCATGCTGCTGATGCTTACGCAAGAATGAGCGGAGAAGTGGGCGTAGCTATAGTTACAAGCGGACCAGGTTTTACAAATACTATTACAGGTCTAGCTACGGCTTATAGCGATTCTATCCCTTTGGTGTTGATTTCAGGGCAGGTGGCAAATTCTCTTATTGGTACAGATGCTTTTCAAGAAATTGATGCAGTAGGCATTTCAAGACCTTGTGTAAAGCATAATTATTTAGTTACTTGTATAGAAGAGTTTCCACGCATTTTAAAAGAGGCTTTTTATATAGCAAGAAGTGGTAGACCTGGGCCTGTGCATATAGATGTGCCAAAAGACGTAAGTGCAACTTTGGGACTTTGGGAATACTCTAAAGAAATTTCCATGAAGACTTATAAGCCCGTTTATAAGGGTAACTCAAAGCAAATTAAAAAATTTGCAGAGCTTTTAAAAGAAGCAAAAAGACCTTTGTTTTACTTAGGTGGAGGTTGCATCAGTTCTAATGCAAGCGAGCAAATCAGAGAGCTTATAAAATTTACAAAAATTCCAGCAGTTGAAACTTTGATGGCGCTTGGAACTTTAAGAAGTGATGATGTTTTTAATCTTAAAATGGCAGGCATGCATGGAAGCTATGCTGCTAATATGGCTTTAAGTGAGTGTGATTTGCTTGTGAGTGTAGGAGCGAGATTTGATGATAGGATTACAGGAAAAACAAGTGAATTTGCTAAACATGCGACTATAGTTCATGTTGATATTGATCCTAGTTCTATTTCAAAGATTATCAATGCGCATTATCCTATAGTAGGAGATATTAAAGAAGTTCTTAAAGAGCTTTTAGAAGAGCTTAAAAAGGAAAATTTCAACACAACTTTTAAAGAATGGCACGAAACTTTAAAGCGTTATAATGAACTTTATCCGCTTTCTTATGAAGATAGCAATGAGATTTTAAAACCGCAATGGGTGATTGAAGAATGTGCAAAAATGGCTCCAGATGCAAGGATTATTACTGATGTGGGTCAGCATCAAATGTGGGTGGCACAGTTTTATCCTTTTAATTATCCAAGACAACTTGCAACAAGCGGAGGGCAAGGAACTATGGGATATTCTTTACCTGCTGCTTTGGGTGCAAAGCTTGCTGTGGGTGAAGAAGTGGTGATTAATTTCGTAGGCGATGGATCGGTTTTAATGAATATCCAAGAGCTTATGACTGCTTATGAGTATGGTATAAAAACTATAAATATTATTTTAAATAATGCCTTTTTAGGTATGGTAAGACAATGGCAAAGTATGTTTTATAAAGAGCATTTTTCACAAACTGATTTAAGCACTCAGCCTGATTTTATCAAAATAGCTCAAGGTTTTGGTTGTGAAGGTTATGAAATTTCAAACAAAGAAGAATTCATTCAAGCTTTTAGCCAAGCTTTAAAAAGTGATAAAACCTCTCTTTTAAATGTAAAAATTGATCGCTTTGAAGATGTTTTACCTATGGTGCCTGCAGGAGGTGCGATTTATAATATGATTTTACCAAAGGCAAAGGATAGACAATGAGAAGGGTTTTATCGGTAATTGTTTTAAATGAGCATGGGGTTTTATCTCGTATAGTAGGACTTTTTTCAGGAAGAGGTTATAATATTGACTCGCTTACAGTAGCACCTTTGGAAAATAAAGAATTTTCTCGTATTAATATAGTCACCTCAGGAAATGAAAGAACTTTTGAGCAGATAGTCAAACAACTTCATAAGCTCATTCCTACTTATAAAGTGATAGAAAGTGAAGAATTTATTGACAAAGAAATGGCTTTAGTGAAAATTCCTTTAAATGAAAATTTAGGTGGACTTGATGCCGTTTTGAAAGCTTATAATGGTACTATTGCAAATAGCAATGAGAATTTTTTGTTTTTAATGGTTGCTGATGATGCAAATCGCATTGATAATTTTTTAAAAACAATTAAAAAATACAATCCTAGTGATATAGTTCGCAGTGGATCTGTTTTGATGGAGATTAAATGAAATTAAGTGAAATAGCAGAATTTTTAAGCTTGGAATATAAAGGCGAGGATATAGAAATCAGTGCTTTAAATTCTTTATTGAAAGCAAATTTTACAGAGCTTACTTATTGTGATGGTGAGAAAAATACCAAAGATATACCTCACACAGGAGCTGCTGCTATTTTAGTATCTAAAGAATATGAAAATTTAGTACCTAAAGATACTAAAGCTTTGATTACTCAAAGTCCACATTTGAGTTTTGCTTTTTTAAGCAAGCTTTTTGCTAAACCTTTGATAAGCACAGCTAAAGAAAAAGTACAAAATATCGCAAAAAGCGCAAGAATCATGCCTAATGTTTATATAGGTGATAATGTAAATATCGGTGAAAATGTAATCATTATGGCGGGAGCTTATATAGGCGATAATGTCAGCATTGGTGATGAGAGTATTATCCATCCTAATGTAGTGATTTATAATGATACTAAAATCGGTAAAAAATGTCATTTGCTTGCCAATTGTGTAATAGGAAGCGATGGCTTTGGTTATGCGCACAATAAAAACGGCGAACATTATAAAATTTATCATAATGGCAATGTGGTTTTAGAAGATTTTGTAGAAGTGGGGGCTTGTACAACTATAGATAGAGCAGTTTTTGATAGTACTATTATCAAAGCAGGTACTAAGGTAGACAATCTAGTTCAAATCGGACATAATTGCAATATAGGTCAAAATTGTATCATTGTGGCACAAACTGGAATTTCAGGTTCAAGTGAGTTAGGACGCAATGTTATTATGGGTGGTCAAAGTGCAACGAGTGGACATTTAAAAATAGGCGATTTTAGTACTATAGCTGCAAGAGGCGGTGTGAGTAAAAATTTAGAAGGCGGGCGTGTTTATGGAGGTTTTCCTATCATGCTTCAAAAAGATTGGCTAAAACTTCAAGCTAAAATAGCAATAAATTTTAAAGAAAAATCACAAGATTAACATCGCATCGCCATAAGAGTAAAAGCGATATTTTTCTTTTATGGCGAGTTCATAAAGTTTTAAACACTGTTCTCTACCGATAAAAGCTGAAACTAGCATGATAAGAGTAGATTTTGGTAAATGAAAATTGGTTAAAAGATGATTTTGTCTTATAGGTGGATTTTGCGGGTGTAAAAAAAGATCACAAAAACCATTTTTTGTTTTAGTTCTTGCATAATATTCTATGGTTCTTGTTACTGTTGTTCCTACGCCTAAAATAGCTTGTTTAGAATCTATAATTTCACATGCTTGCTGCGGAATATTAAAAAATTCGCTATGCATTTTATGCTCTTGTATATTTTCGCATTCCACGCTTTTAAAGGTTCCAGCTCCTACATGTAAGGTTAAATGATAAATTTCGTGTTTTTTTCTTAAATTTTCAAGCATAGTCTCACTAAAATGTAAACTTGCAGTCGGAGCAGCCACTGCACCTAAATTTTTTGCAAAGATACTTTGATAATCTTTCAAATCACTTTTTTCATCCTCCCTTTTAATATAAGGAGGCAAGGGTATACGTCCTATCTTGTCAAGCAGGTTGTAAAGATTTGAGGTGTCTAAGGTTTTATCATTTTGAAAAAATTGAACTTTTCGAAGACCATCATTTAAAAGTTCTACAACGCGTACTTTTAAATCATCTTTAAAATATAAGATTTCATCTTTTTTAACACGCCCTTTAATTTGAGCTAGAAAAAGCGGATCGTGAGAATTTAAAAAAGGTTGATGCAAGAAAAGCTCTATTTTTCCTCCGCTTGCTTTATTGCCATAAATTCTTGCTTTAATAACTTTGGTATCATTGAAAAAAATCGCGCAGTTGGGTAAAAAGTCTTGTAAATTTTTAAAAGTAGTATGAAAAATTTCTTTGTTTTTGCGATCAAAAACCAAAAGCCTAGCATCTTCTTTTGGATTTGTAGGATAGTTGGCTATGAGTTCATTAGCTAGAGTGTAATCATAGCTTGAAAGAAGTAAGTCTTTATTCATCACTTTCTTTATCTTTTGGAGCAGGATTTACCTTTTGAACAATTAAAATAGAAAGTCCATAAAGTCCGCAAAGTGGTCCTGCCATTAAAAATTGAGATAAAACATCAGGTGGAGTCATAAAGGCTGAAAAAACAAAAATAACTAAAACAGCTATGCGAAAATGGCGTTTTAAAAAACTATCATCTATAAGTCCGATTTTAGCAAAGAAAAAGGCAATTACAGGCATTTCAAAAGCTAAGCCAAAAGCCACAACAACTTTCGTAAAAAAATCTACATAAGTTCCTATGGTAATCACAGGATTAAAATCTTCATTTAAACCAAAATTAATTAAAAATTTAAAAGCCAAAGGCACTACAACAAAATAGCAAAAACAAGCCCCCAAGGCAAACATAATGCTTGCAAAGCTAACAAAAGGCACCACAAGGCGTTTTTCATTATCATAAAGTCCTGGAGCTACAAATTTCCAAAATTGCCAAAAAATTACAGGTAGAGAAAAGATAAAGGCTGCAAAAAAACTAACCTTCATTGCGGTAAATAAGGCTTCTTGTACTTCAATTACATTCACATGTTTGGCTACTTCGGGTAAAACAGCTATAAGTGGAGCTTTTAAAATATCTAAGATATAGCTTCGTAGAGCAAAACATACAATAAACATAACTACAATGCAAGCAACGCTTATAAAAAGGCGTTTTCTAAGTTCTATTAAATGAGGTCTTAATTCTTCAAACATTTATTTTTCCGTTTTATCTTGTGTTTCTAATTTGCTAAGATTTGGTTTTTCCTCTGTATTTAAATTTTGTCCGCTAAGGTTATTTTTTACTTTATCATCTCTGCTATCAAAGGTTAAATCTACCTTTGTTTTATCTAAAATATCTCTTTTAAGGTCATCAAATTCTTCAAAACTGAGTTTTTTGCGTATATTTTCATTAGTGCTTGAAAATTCATCTTTGTATTTCTTAGCTTCTTCTTTTAAGTCATTGATGCGTATTTCTTTTTCTATGCTTGATTTTGCATCATCTATGTTGCGTTTTACAGCCTTTAGAATTTTTGCTATTTGCACTATAGCTTCTGGAAGTTTATCAGGCCCTAAGACTAAAATCGCTACAACTAAAATAACTATAATTTCACCAAAACTCATTAATCGTTACTCTTTGATTTGATATTTTAAATAAATATTTTACTTAAAAAACTTAAATTTAAGATGAGAGATATAAAGCAAGTTCGTCGCTAATGAGAAAATTAGGATTAAAATATCTTTTATTTTTGTAAAAGAGTTTTTTTTCTTTTAATAATATATTTATTTTGTCTTTTTGCCATTGATTGAGTTTTGTTTCATCAATCCCTACTATACTTCTAAGTCCTAAAAATAGGTGTTCTAAATTCAAGTCTTTAGAGCTTAGTTGCTCTATAGATCTAAAAGTGGGATTTTCTATGTAATTTTTTAAATTTTTTGCTGTATAAAAACGCTTATTTTCATAAAATCCTACCGCACTTAATCCACAAGCTAGGTAGTTTTTTCCTTGCCAATAAGCAAGATTATGTTTGCAAATTTGGGCTTTGGTTTTTGAAAAATTGCTGATTTCATATTGAAAAAAGTCAAGCTCTAGAAGTTGTTTGATAAAAAATTTCATTAAATTAGGAGCATTTTTTTTGAAATGTTCTTTTTTGGCAAAGGCTGTGTTTGATTCTATGGTTAAATTATAAGCACTAAGGTGTGTGATTAAAGCCTTGATTTGTTTTAAGTGTAAGAGTTCAAATTCAAGCATTTTTTTATTGTCTAATTTTGTATCATAAATAAGATCTAAATTGATATTTTTAAAACCTACTTTATTTGCATTTTCTAATGCTTTGATAATCATTTCTTGATTGTGAATTCTTCCAAGAAAGTGAAGTTTTTTAGGATGAAAACTTTGAGCTCCAAAAGAAATGCGACTAACTCCTAGATTTTTCATATTTTTAAGCCAATTTAATGTTGCTGAGTTGGGATTAGCTTCGCATGAAATTTCTACATTTTTATCTAGTAAGGGATATAAAATTTTAAAAATATCTTCATAATTATACGCATCGACACAACTTGGTGTTCCTCCGCCTATGAATAAGGTTTTAATTTGATTTGATTGAATGTTAAATTGTTTTAATTGAAAAACAATATCTTCTTTTAAAGCCTGAAAATAGGCTTTTTCATAATCATTTTTTTTCAAACTTGTAAAAGCGCAATAATTACATTTGCTTTCACAAAATGGAATATGGATATAAAAATGCATAAAAACCCTAAAATATTTTATTAAATTTTTAATGTATTTTAATAAAAATTTGATTTGATTTAGGTTAAAATTATATCCTTGAGATTTAAGGAAAAATATTGTGGAAAACGAGAAAAATTATAGACCAAATGTTGCAGCTATTGTTTTATCAAGTTCTTATCCTTTCGAGTGTAAGATTTTTATAGCTAAAAGAAGTGATATGGATAATATTTGGCAATTTCCACAAGGAGGCATTGATAAAGGTGAAAGTGTCAAAAACGCTTTATTTAGAGAATTAAAAGAAGAAATAGGCACTGATGAGGTTGAAATCATTGCTGAGTATCCAGAATGGTTGAGTTATGATTTTCCGAGTAAAATTGTTAAAAAAATGTATCCTTATGATGGGCAGATTCAAAAATATTTTTTAGTGCGTTTAAAGCACGGTGCTACAATCAATATCAATACTAAGCATCCTGAATTTGATGATTATCAATTTGTGAGTGTTAAACAAATTTTTGAAATGATTAATCATTTCAAAAAAAATATTTATGTTAGAGTGATCAAATATTTTGAAGAGAAAGGTTATATCTAAAATGCTTATAGTTCAAAAATATGGTGGAACAAGCGTTGGAACACTTGAGCGTATCGAAGCAGTAGCCAATAGGGTTATCCAAAGTGTGCAACAGGGTAATCAACTTGTTGTTGTAGTATCTGCAATGAGTGGGGTGACAAATACTCTTATCGAGCAAGCTGAATATTTTAGTAAAACTCCTAATGGTAAAGATATGGATATGCTTTTAAGCAGCGGAGAGCGTGTAACAAGCGCTTTACTTTCTATCGCTTTAAATGAAAAGGGTTGTCCCGCTATATCGTTTTCTGGGAGAAAAGCAGGAATTATTACAGATAGTGTTTTTACAAAGGCAAGAATTCATCATATTGATACAAAAGCGATAAAATCAGAACTTCAAAATGGTAAAATAGTCGTTATAGCAGGTTTTCAAGGTGTAGATGAGGAAGGTAATGTAACTACCTTAGGGCGTGGTGGAAGCGACTTAAGTGCTGTGGCGGTAGCAGGTGCCTTAAATGCGGATTTGTGTGAAATTTATACCGATGTTGATGGGGTTTATACAACAGATCCAAGAATTGAACCAAAGGCAAAGAAATTGGATAAAATTTCTTATGAAGAAATGCTTGAACTTGCAAGTTTGGGTGCAAAAGTTTTGCAAAATCGCTCTGTAGAGCTTGCAAAAAAATTAAATGTTAACTTAGTAACTAGAAGTAGTTTTAACAATAACGAAGGAACAATGATAACAAAGGAAGATGGAATGGAACAAGCTTTAGTAAGTGGTATTGCTTTGGATAAAAATCAAGCAAGAGTGACTTTAAGAAATGTAGAAGATAAGCCTGGAATCGCAGCTGAAATTTTTTCTGTTTTGGCAAATGAAAATATTAATGTAGATATGATTATACAAAATGTTGGAGTTGATGGCGCTACAAATTTGGGTTTTACAGTTCCTCAAAATGAACTTGAATTAGCCAAAAATGCTATGCAAAAAATTTTAAGCTCAAAAACAACTATAGAAAGTGATAGTGCTGTAGTAAAAGTTTCTATAGTCGGCGTAGGCATGAAATCACATTCAGGAGTGGCAAGTAAAGCTTTTAAAGCTTTAGCTGATGAGGGGATTAATATCGGTATGATTTCTACTAGTGAAATTAAAATTTCAATGATAGTTCATGAAAAATACGGAGAACTTGCAGTTAGAGCACTACATGAGTGCTACGGACTTGATAAATAAATGAGTGATTTTTTAAGTTTTACTCTTGAAAATATTCGCAATGGCGGAGCTTTTATGGCATGGTTGGAGTCGCGTCGTTTAGAATGGGCTCCTTTGATGGCTGCAAGACTTAAATATCTTTTAGAGGGACGCACTTTTGTCTTAATGTGCGATGAACAAAGATCTTGGTATGAAGAGTATTTTTTAAAAAATATAAATTCAAAAGCCGCTCGTCCTATGCTTCCTTTTGTGTCGTTAAATTCTTTATGCAAGAAGAAAGTACAAAGTTCAGAAGATATAGCTTTACTTAATGACTTGCTTGACATTTCTTTTCCTAATGGTTATGTGTATTTTTATATAGGAAGTGCTTCTGATAATAAATCTTTAATCGCTAAATCAAGAGATGATAGTTTATTGTGGCTTTTTGATGAGCAGTTACAAGATAGTTTTTATTTAAATTCTAAAGATAAAGACTTGGATATCAAGCTTATTAGTTTATATCAACTTTTTGATGTAAGTTTGGATGCAATATTATTTTCCAAGGTGCAATTAGGATAAATATTTTGTTTATTAGTAAGATTATTATCAGCGAAGATTTTTTAGGTATTAAAGAAGAAATGATTAATAATTTTGGTATTAAAAAATTAAGATTTTTTATGCCACAAAATGAATTTTTACTTGATGATGCAAGAGCGGTTGAAAAAGAAAGCTATATTGCAGAAACTGAAGAAAAAATTATTGTTTTAATGGCGGATTCTTATAGGATAGAAGCACAAAATTTTTTACTTAAACTTCTTGAAGAGCCTCCAAAAAATATTAAATTTCTTATTGTGGTACCTTCTAAAAATTTACTTTTACCTACCATAAAATCGCGTCTTATTTGCGAAAAAAGAAAAGTTGAAAAGGAAGTTAAAAAACTTGATTTAGATCTTAAAAGAATGGATTTAAGAATGCTTTTTGATTTTTTGCAAAAAAATGAAAATTTGGATAAAAATGAACTTATGGATCAAATCGCATTACTTGCTAAAGAATGTGTGAAATATAAAGATTTTAATGCTGAAGAATTAGAGTTTTTTTATGAAGGCTATGAGCTTGCAAAATTAAATTCTAAAAGCGGGGTGCTTTTAGCTACTCTTTTGTTAAATTACTATACAAAGAAATAAAATGAAATTTTTTAAAATCAATCCAAATACCGATTTTGATTTGCTTTGTTCTTTCATAAATCCCCATAAAATGGGACAAAAGATTATGAGTGAAAAAACAAAAATTCATTTTATTTTTATCAAAGATATTTCCACTCCTGCAGCAAATATTTTAAAACAAGATGCTTTAAGAATAGGAGCTGAACTTATTACTCATAAAGAAGTAATTACTGCAAAAATCACTCATTCAAATGCACTTTTAATGGCAAGTAAAGAGCAAATTCAAAAGCTTATTGCTAAAGAAAAACTTCAAGATTTTGGACTTAAAAATTTGGCTCTTTTTTTACAAAAAGATTTTTTAAAACCAAAAAAAGCTGAGCTTATGGCAGTGATTAATGTCAATGAAGACAGTTTTAATGCAAAAAGTCGTGTGAGTGAAGAAGACTTTGAAAAAAGGCTTAATGACTTTCTTGCTTTAAAGCCTGCGTATATCGATATAGGTGCGGTTAGTTCAAGACCTGGGAGTGAGTATTGTGGCAAGGAAGAGGAATTTAAAAGACTGAAAAAAGTACTTGACTTAATTTATGAGAAAAATTATTACGAACAAGCAATTTTTAGTTTAGATAGTTTTGATGAATATTGTCTAGAATATGCTTTAAATAAGGGTTTTAAACTCATTAATGATATTACAAGTTTAAGAAATCTTAATCTAGCTAAACTTGCAAGTAAATATGAGGCAAAATATTGCTTAATGCACATGCAAAACAATCCAAATAACATGCAAGATAATCCTTCTTATGAAGATTTGCTTGATGAGATGACTTTGTTTTTTAAAGAAAAACTTGAACTTTTAGAAAGTTTTGGAGTAAAAGAAAGTATTTTAGATGTAGGTATTGGTTTTGGAAAGAGTGCGGGGCATAATATGATTTTAATCAAACACTTAGAGCATTTTTTGCAATTTAATAAGCCTTTACTTATAGGTGCGAGTCGCAAAAGTGTGATTAATGCGTATTTTCAAAGCGAGATTAAAGATCGTTTAGCAGGAACTTTGTATTTGCATTTAAAGGCTTTTGAAAATGGTGCTAGTATTATAAGAGTGCATGATTTATATGAACACAAACAACTTTTTGCTTTAGCGCAGGCAATGGATAATATAGGAGTTTAGATGAAAAAAGAAGAGTATTTAGAAAAAGTTGCTTTAGCAAATTTGTGGATGAGGGCATATTATGAAAAAGATGAACCCTTGGCTAGCGATGAAGAATACGATGCTTTAATTAGAGAATTAAGAGTTTTTGAAGAACAAAACAAAGATGAAATTTCAAAAGACTCTCCAACGCAAAAAATAGCTCCTATCATACAAAGCGAGTTTAAAAAAATAGCTCATTTAAGGCGTATGTGGTCGATGGAAGATGTATTTGATGAGAGTGAGCTTAGGGCTTGGGCAAAACGCGCAAAATGTGAAAAAAACTTTTTTATAGAGCCTAAATTTGATGGAGCGAGTTTAAATTTGCTTTATGAAAATGGTAAATTAGTAAGCGGTGCCACTAGGGGCGATGGCGAAGTGGGTGAGGATATAACGCTTAATGTTTTTGAGATAGAAAATATACCTAAAAATATAGCCTATAAAGAAAGGATAGAAATTCGTGGAGAAGTGGTGATTTTAAAAGATGATTTTGAGAAAATTAACGAAAAAAGAGCCCTTTTAAATCAAAGTTTATTTGCCAATCCACGCAATGCTGCAAGCGGGAGTTTAAGGCAGCTTGATACAAGCATCACTAAAGAAAGAAATTTGAAATTTTATCCTTGGGGAGTAGGGGAAAATACCTTAAATTTCACCAAACACAGCGAGGTGATGCAATTTATCAGAGAGCTTGGTTTTTTAAAAGATGATTTTGTAAGACTTTGCGCTAATTTAGATGAGGTTTTAAAAGCTTATGATGAGCTTTTAGCTTTAAGAGAGAAAAAGCCTATGATGATGGACGGTATGGTGGTAAGAGTTGATGATCTTGCACTTTGTGAAGAATTAGGCTATACGGTAAAATTTCCAAAATTTATGGCAGCTTTTAAATTTCCTGCACTTGAAAAAACCACGCGTTTAATAGGGGTAAATTTACAAGTAGGAAGAAGTGGAGTGATTACTCCTGTGGCGGTTTTAGAACCTGTAAATTTAGATGGGGTTGTAGTAAAATCAGCCACCCTTCATAATTTTGATGAGATTGCAAGACTTGATGTTAAAATCAATGATTTTGTAAGCGTGATAAGAAGTGGCGATGTTATCCCTAAAATTACTAAGGTTTTTAAAGAGCGTAGAGAAGGTTTAGAGATGGAAATTTCACGCCCTAAGCTTTGTCCTACTTGCCAAAGTGAGCTTTTGGATGAAGGAACTTTAATAAAATGTCAAAATATAGATTGTGAAGATAGACTTGTCAATTCTATCATTCATTTTGTTTCTAAAAAATGTCTTAATATCGACGGACTTGGAGAAAATATAGTAGAACTTTTATACAAGCACAAAAAAATCACTACGCTTGAGAGCATTTTTCATTTAAAATTTAGTGATTTTGAAGGTTTGGAAGGCTTTAAAGAAAAGAAAATCAACAATCTTTTAAATGCCATAGAGCAAGCCAGAGAATGTGAGCTTTTTCGTTTTATCACGGCTTTAGGAATAGAGCATATTGGCGAGGTTGCGGCTAAAAAATTAAGTTTAAGTTTTGGTAAAGAGTGGCACAAGCAAAGCTTTGAAGCTTATGCTAATTTAGAAGGTTTTGGAGAGCAAATGGCTTTAAGTCTTTGCGAATTTACGCGTGTTAATCATACAAGAATTGATGAATTTTACAAGCTTTTAAATTTGAAAATAGAAAAACTTGAAATCAAAAGTGATAGTATGATTTTTGGTAAAACTTTTGTGATTACAGGTACTCTTTCACGTCCAAGAGATGAGTTTAAGGCTTTGATAGAAAAGCTTGGGGGTAAGGTAAGCGGCTCTGTTTCTAAAAAGACTGACTATGTGCTTTTTGGAGAAGAGGCAGGTTCTAAACTTAGCAAGGCTAAAGAGCTTGAAGTAAAATGTATAAATGAAAGTGCTTTTAATGAGCTTGTTAAAGAATAGTTCTTATATTTTAACGCTTTTGAGCCTTTTTGGCTTTTTGCTAACTTGGCAAAGGAGTGCTTTTTCTTTATTTTTTTTAATTCCTATTTTTTTAACACTTTTTTGGGAATTCTTTTTATTTTTAAAGCTTAGAAAAAATATTATAAAAGAAGCTACTTTGATTAAGGGAAGTTTGTTTTATCGTATTAGTATGGGGGATTTTTATCTTTATATTTTTAGCTTTTTTTTGGCGATTTTTGGACTTGTTTCTTTATTTTTAAATTTTTTAAATCTTGAAAAAATTGATTTTGTTTTTATATTTATAATTTTACCTTTATTGATGATATTTTTAAAAAAAGAATTGCATTTGCAATTTATAGATAATGCTTACAATGATTTTAGAATAGTTGTTATCGCTAGTTTTTTTACTGCTTTATTTTATGCATTTTATGGGCTTTTTTTTACTTACAATGAACTTTTAAATTTAGAACTTTTTTCTAGGAAAATCATTGCCTATAAGAGTGCTTCTTTTGTTTATTTTGATTTTTTATCTGAATTTTTACATTTTGTTTCAAATTTAAAATTTTTTATTTTTTCTTATTTTGGATATTTGGGGTTTAGGGCTTTAAATTTTATTTTTGATTTTTTTAATTTTTTTATGTTTTGTTCTCTTTTGGCTTTTGTTTTTAATTTTGTTTTGAAAATAAAGATAAAAATAATTGTTTTATTTTTATGTTTTATCATGGTTTTAGGAAATTATTTTTTAAAAGAGCAAAGAAATAATGCCTTAAAATCCGAACAAGAGCAAATACTTTTATGGATGAATAATTTTAATTTTTTAAAAGATAATAACTTAAGTTTAATTCAAAAAGAAAAAGATCTTTTTGAAAAAGATCTTAAAGATCTTAGAGAAATTTTTAAAAAAAATGCTTTTGAAATAGGTATTTGGTGGTTTTCTAAAGAAAAAGAAGACTTAGAAAAAAGAATAAATGAGAGTTTAAAATGAGATTTGATTTTTTTGTTTCAAAGCGTTTAAATATCAGTAGAAATAAAGCCTTAGAGCTTATAGAAAATGAAGAGATTTTACTTAATGGTAAGAGTTTTAAAGCTTCTTTTGATGTAAAAAATTTTTTAGAAAATTTAAAAAAAACGCAAGATTTAAATCCTGAAGATATACTTTTAGCCAATGAGTTAAAATTGGATCTTTTAAGTGAAATTTATGTTTCAAGAGCAGCTTTGAAATTAAAAAAATTTTTAGAAGAAAATGATATTGAAATAAAACATAAAAATTGTCTTGATATAGGATCTAGTACGGGCGGTTTTGTTCAAATTTTACTTGAAAATCAGGCTTTAAAAATCACTGCTCTTGATGTGGGTAGTAATCAACTCCATCCAAGTTTAAGAGCAAATGAAAAAATTATCTCGCATGAAAATACAGATCTTAGAGCCTTTAAAAGTGAAGAAAAATTTGAACTTGTTACTTGTGATGTGAGTTTTATTTCTCTTATTAATTTACTTTATTATGTCGATAATTTAGCTTTAAAGGAAATTATTTTACTTTTTAAACCTCAGTTTGAAGTGGGAAAAAATATCAAAAGAGATAAAAAAGGTGTTTTAAAAGATGACAAGGCAATCTTAAAAGCAAGAATGGATTTTGAAAAAGAATGTGCTAAGTTAGGTTGGCTTTTAAAAAATACGCAAAAATCAAGCATTAAAGGAAAGGAAGGTAATGTTGAATATTTTTACTACTATATCAAAAATTAATATTACTTCTTTAGCCATAGGTTGTTTTGATGGTATGCATTTAGGACATCTAAAACTTGTAAAATATTTAGATGAGAATGGGGCTTTGCTAGTTATTAATAAATTTAAAGGTCAATTTCTTTGCTCAAATCGTCAAAAAGAAGAAATTTCAGGAAAAAAAGTTATAGAAGTGGATTTTGAAAGTATAAAATCTTTAGATGGTAAAGATTTTTTAAGCTTTTTGAAAAAAGAATTTACCAGTTTAAAATTTATAGTCGTGGGTTATGATTTTTCTTTTGGGAAAAATAGGGCTTATAGTGCTAAAGATATTGAGTTTTTAAGTGGGATAAAAACTATAATAGTTGATGAATTTAGCATAGGTGGAATAGGTGTTCATGCAAGTTTAATTAAGGATTTTTTATCAAGAGCAAATTTGCAAAAAGCAAAAGAATTTTTAGGGAGAAATTATAGCATCAAAGGAAAGGTAATTAAAGGACAAGGCTTAGGTTCTAAAGAACTTTTTGCAACTATAAATTTAGATTGCGAAGGTTATTTTTTGCCTCAAAATGGTGTTTACGCTACTTTGTTAAAAAGTCAAAGAAAAACTTATAAAAGTGTGAGTTTTTTAGGTGTAAGATCAAGCGATGAAAATTTTGCTATAGAAAGTCATATTTTAGAAGAATTGGGTGAAAATTTCACGCAAGGAGAGTTTTTTGAACTCGAGTTTATATCTTTTCTAAGAGAGAATCAAAAATTTCAAGATCTAAAAAAACTTAAAAATCAAATTACTAAAGATATAGATCAGGCTAGAGAATTATTAAGGAAAAATGATGAAAGATGAACTTTTTAAACAAAGCCCTAAAAAACAATTTGAATTTGATAAAAGCGTGGCTAGTGTTTTTGATGATATGATCAATCGTTCTGTACCATTTTATAGAGAAAATTTAGAACTTTGTGGCAATTTATTGGCTAAAATTTTACCTACAAATGCAAGTGTTTGCGATTTGGGCTGCTCAAGTGCTAATTTTTTGATTTTTTTGGCAAATCTAAGAAAGGATTTTAAACTTTTTGGCGTGGATAATTCTGCTTCCATGCTTGAAGTTGCAAAATCAAAAGCTAAAGCTTATGGGCTTGATATAAGTTTTTTTGAAGCTAATTTATGCGAATTTGATTTTTTTACTTGCGATGTTTTTGTAGCAAATTATACCATGCAGTTTATTCGTCCTCCTAAAAGACAAGAATTGCTTGATCAAATTTATAAAAATTTAAACTCTAAAGGCATTTTGATTATGAGTGAAAAAATCCTTTATGAAGATGCTTTTTTGTCTAAAAATATCATAGAACTTTATGCTGATTATAAAGAAAAACAAGGCTATTCTAAGTTTGAAATCGCAGCTAAAAGAGAAGCTTTGGAAAATGTTTTAATTCCTTATAGTCAAAAAGAAAATTTAAATATGCTAGAAAAGGCAGGTTTTAAGAAAATAGAAAGTATTTTTAAATGGGCAAATTTTGAAACTTTCATAGCTTTTAAGGATTAGAAATATTTTCATCTTCCCATTCATCTTTTGGAAAACCTATCTTATATGCATTAACACAATCTTGACTAATGATAGCTTTGTGTCTGCATTCTAAACTTCTTTTTTTTGCTTCCTCGGGGTGATTTTGATAATATTCTACACTTTTGGTTTGTTCGCATGCTGCAAAAAATATACCAATAAGGCTTAAAAAAAGAGTTATTTTCATGGTCATTTTTCCTGTGTCATATTAACATCATCGCTAAAGATAGAACTTTGATTGTTTTCTGTTGTTTTGGAAGGATAAATTTCAGAAGGTGTTTCTGCTATAGGTGGTATTATAATACTTTCATTATTTTCTGAACTTTGGTTAATATCTTTTGTGGTTTTTTCTTTTTTTAAATCATTTTGTTTTAAAGCTTCTAATATTTGATTATCAGATTTTTTCGGTGTGTTTGGACTGTATTTACCCTCTTCATTTGTTGGTTTAACACCAACTTTTAATGCATTAATACAATCTTCGCTAAGAGTTCCGCTTTCTTTGCATTCTTTCGCTTTTTCTTTTGCTTCGCTAGGAAGATTTTTGTAGTAATTTTCTGTTTTACTATCACAAGCTGTTATATTAATAACTATTAAAATTGCAAGTAAAATACTTAGTCTTCGCATTTATCAATCTCCTAAAATTTTTAATATCTTAGCAAACTTGTATAAAGCAACGATAAATTATTTTTCTTCATTGTAAGAAAAAATAGGTAAAGACCATTGATATTTGATAGCTAAAAGCCTTGCAAAAACTCCTATAAAAAGAGTTAAAAGTGTGCAAACTAGGGCATTAAGCTCAAGCCAAATTATTAGAGAATAATAGATTGCTCCTGCAATTATGGCAATTCCTGCATAAATTTCTTTTTGAAACACCAAGGGGATTCTCATACATAAAATATCTCTTAAAATTCCACCAAAAACACCGGTAATTACAGCGGCAGCAACGGCTATGATAAAGCCATGGTTTTGATCTATAGCTATTTGAGCTCCAAGTATGCTAAAAACAACAAGTCCTATAGCATCAAGAGTTAGAAATAAAGTTTCAAGTTTGGTTACTACGCGCGGAATTTTTGTGGCTACAAGGGCGCAAAAACAGATTAAAATAATATATTCAGGATGTTTAACCCAAGTTAAAGGATAATGTCCTAAAAGCACATCTCGTATGCTTCCGCCTCCAATTGCTGTTACGAGAGCAATAAAAATAACTCCAAAAAGATCCATTTTGTGGCGTCCTGCAGCTAAAGCTCCTGTCATTCCTTCTGCGGAAATACCTATGATATAAAGAGTGGTTATCGTAAGAGCATTTATCTCCATAATTTATACCTTAAAATTTATCACAATTTATTTGATACTGTTTAATATTTTCATCATTTACTTCGTGGTTTGGTGCTTGATAGCATTCTTTAAATTTCGGAGTTTTAATAATTTTCACATAAAAACTTGGTATAGCAATACGGTTTTTAATGTATTGTGGTTCTTTATCGTAAAGTACTAAATTTAAAACTTCGATACTTTGAAATTCTAAAGCTAAATTTCTTTCTCTTTGTTCGATTTCATTCCAAATTTTATTATTTATTTGTGCATTTTGTGGGGTAATATTACTCATTAAAAATACTGAATTTTGAGCAGCTTTACTAAAGCTAAAAGAAGCATTGGGTGCAGTGTGTCCTCGTGTGTAACCACTGTTTTTATAATTACTCCAAGTAGTGCGGTATTTTTTAGGAATATTTGTATCATCTTCAAAGCGAGGGCGTTTTTTGATTTGTCTATCTTTCAAATTTGAAGCTTCTACCTTATAAGCAACAGCTTTTGTGCCTTTGAGTTTATAATCATAGCAATTTAGATAAAAAAACTTATCTAAGATTTGCGAGCAATTTATATTGTTAAAATAAGAAGAAAAATCAGCACTAGGCTTGTAAGGTTCTAAGGCAAAAATATTAAGAGATATAGTGAGTAAAAAGATGAAAATTTTCATTTAAGTTCCTTATCTTTACTTTTGCAAAGATGATTTAAAAAGCATTCTTTACATAAAGGTTTTTTAGCTTTACAGGTGTAACGTCCAAAAAGAACCATGGCTTGATGAAGATAGTTAAGATTATCTTTAAATGTGCGTGTTAAATCTTCTTCTGTAGCTTCTGGAGTTTTTGCTTTGCTAAGTCCTAAGCGGTGAGAAACTCTAAAAACATGAGTATCTACAGCCATGAAATTTGCTCCGCACCATTCTATTAAAACTACATGAGCGGTTTTTTGTCCTACGCCTGCTAAGGATTTTAAATTTTGTTCATCAAGGGGAATTTCTCCGTCAAAATTTTCACAAACTGCTTTTGCCATTTTTATAAGATTTTGTGCTTTATTATTAAAAAATGAACAAGTTTGTATATAGGTTTTAAGACTTGATAAATTTGCATTTGCAAGGGATTTAATATCAGGATAAGCTTTAAAAAGATCAGGAGTGATGAGATTAACTCTTTTATCAGTGCATTGGGCTGAAAGCATTACGCAGACTAAAAGCTCATATAAATTTGAAAATTTAAGCTCTGTTACAGGCTTGTCAAAATGTTTTAAAAAAAGTTCTTTGATTTCTAAATTTCTTTTCATTTTTTAATTTTAGTTAATTAGCTTTAAACCAAGTTTAGATATAATTGATTTTATATACATTTTATTAAAAAGGAAACCTAATGAAAAAATTTTCTTTAGTCGCAGCAACTTTGATTGCAGGTGTAGTTTTAAATGTAAATGCAGCTACAGTAGCTACTGTTAATGGCAAGAGCATTAGCGATACAGAAGTAAGTGAATTTTTTGCCCCTATGCTTAGAGGACAGGATTTTAAAACTTTGCCAGATAATCAAAAAAAAGCTCTTATTCAGCAATATATTATGCAAGATTTAATTTTGCAAGATGCTAAAAAACAAAATTTAGAAAAAGACCCTTTATACACAAAAGAACTTGATCGTGCAAAAGATGCAATACTTGTTAATGTTTATCAAGAGAAAATTTTAAATACTATTAAAATTGATGCGGCTAAAGTTAAAGCTTTTTATGATCAAAATAAAGACAAATATGTAAAACCTGCAAGAGTGCAAGCAAAACATATCTTAGTAGCGACAGAAAAAGAAGCTAAGGATATTATTAACGAACTTAAAGGTTTAAAAGGTAAAGAACTAGATGCTAAATTTAGCGAGCTTGCTAAAGAGAAATCAATTGATCCAGGTTCAAAAAACCAAGGTGGTGAGCTTGGTTGGTTTGATCAATCAACTATGGTAAAGCCTTTTACAGATGCTGCTTTCGCGCTTAAAAATGGTACTATTACTACAACTCCGGTAAAAACGAATTTTGGTTATCATGTAATCTTAAAAGAAAATTCGCAAGCTAAAGGTCAAATCAAATTTGATGAAGTAAAACAAGGTATTGAAAACGGACTTAAATTTGAAGAATTTAAAAAAGTTATCAATCAAAAAGGCCAAGATCTCTTAAATAGTGCTAAAGTGGAATATAAATAATGGGTGTTTTAGACATTGTAAAAGCAGGGGTGATTAGCGGAGATGAGCTTAATAAAATTTATGACTATGCTAAAGCAGAGGGTTTTGCTATCCCTGCTGTTAATGTTGTAGGAACTGATTCTATTAATGCAGTTTTAGAAGCTGCAAAAAAAGTTAACTCTCCAGTTATTATCCAGTTTTCAAATGGTGGGGCAAAATTTTATGCAGGGAAAAATTGTCCTAATGGAGAAGTTTTAGGTGCAATTAGTGGGGCTAAACATGTACATTTACTTGCTAAAGCTTATGGTGTACCTGTGATTTTACACACTGATCATGCTGCAAGAAAACTTTTGCCTTGGATTGATGGGCTTATTGAGGCAAATGCACAATATAAAAAAACCCATGGACAAGCTTTATTTAGTTCTCATATGCTTGATCTTAGCGAAGAAAGTTTAGAAGAAAATCTTAGCACTTGTGAAGTTTATCTTCAAAAACTTGATGCTTTAGGTGTCGCGCTTGAAATAGAATTAGGTTGTACAGGTGGCGAAGAAGATGGAGTGGATAATACAGGTATTGATAATTCCAAGCTTTATACCCAACCAGAAGATGTAGCTCTTGCATATGAAAGACTTGGAAAAATTAGTGATAAATTTTCAATCGCAGCAAGCTTTGGAAATGTACATGGAGTTTACAAGCCAGGAAATGTTAGCTTACAACCTGAAATTTTAAAAAATTCGCAAAAATTTGTAAAAGATAAATTTGCTTTAAATAGCGATAAGCCTATAAATTTTGTATTTCATGGCGGTAGCGGTAGTGAGCTAAAAGATATTAAAAATGCAGTAAGCTATGGCGTAATTAAGATGAATATTGACACAGATACTCAATGGGCTTTTTGGGATGGGGTGCGTGAATATGAACTTAAAAATAGGGCTTATTTGCAAGGACAAATTGGAAATCCAGAAGGTGATGACAAGCCAAATAAAAAATACTATGATCCGCGTGTTTGGTTAAGAAGCGGTGAAGAAAGCATGATAAAACGTCTTGAAATCGCTTTTGAAGATTTAAACTGTATAAACAAAAACTAAGCATTTTAAAAGCTTAGTTTTATTTTGTTTTAAAAATTTTTATCAAATTAAGTAGCAATCTTTAAAATAAAATTTTTAATGAGGTATTGGTTTCATGGATATTAAATCAGATGAAATTTCAGAACTTGTTTTGCCTGAAGGCAAAGATGCAAGAGGTTCTTTGGTTTATTTTAAAATTATTTTTATTCCAGCTTTTCTTTATATTTTGATTTTATTGGGTTATTTTAATGTAATTGACTTTAAGGTCGAATTACATACGGTTATTATGACAGGTGTGATTTTTTTTACAGCATTGATTTTTGCTAGACATAGTGCTGAGTATGCGTATAGTATTTTTGAACAACAAAAAGATGAATTTAAACAGGCTTTAAAAAGACATATTATGAGGCATTTTCTTGCCATAGGGAAAGACACGAAATCAAATGCCAATTTTGATGACTTTGCTTATACATATATTAAGGGTGCAAGAAATGAGAATTTTGCTAGTATAGGTTCGGCAATTTTTCCAATGATGGGAATTTTAGGAACTTTTATCAGTATAGCTTTTTCAATGCCAAATTTTAGTTCTAGTGATACAGCCGCTTTAGAACAAGAAATTGCAGATTTGTTAAGTGGAGTGGGAACTGCTTTTTATGTTTCAATTTATGGAATTTTTCTTGCATTATGGTGGATGTTTTTTGAAAAATATGGTAAAAGCAAAATAGATCGTTTGCTAAATCGTCAAAAAAACGCTACAAGTGGATTTTTTTGGACAAAAGAAGAGCTTGATCAAAGATATTTAACTGAAAGTTTGCAACATTTTGAAAAAATTGGAGCAATTTTTAAACAAGTTAGTAATGATGATTTTTTTGCAGAGCTTGATCATGCTATTGATAGAAAATTTGGTATTTTCCAAGATATGCTAAATGTAGAAGAAAAGGCTATTAGATTAAGTAGTGAACATATCAAACAAACCATGGGTGAGCTTAGTAAAGCACAAAGAGATCAACGCGATCTTGGAAAGCTTTATAGTGAAATGTTAAATGGTATAGGTTTGCTCAATCAAAATTTAAAAGAAATCAATACAAGAATGTCAGAACAATATAATCGCTTGCTTGATATCAGTAGTGATAAAATTCATCATCTTGATAAGACACTAAGTGCATTCGATGAAAAAATAGAGCGTTTTGGTAAAAATTTTGAACTTTATGAAAAAGCAATGTTGGAAAGTCAAGAAAAGGTTTTTGAGGGATTTAAAGCAAGCTTGTTTGAAGGTATGCATAAATTTAAAGAAGTATATGAAGAAGAAAAAAGTATTGATGCTAAAATCAAAATGATGGATGAGCTTAAAAAAGAAATGAAAGCACTTGATGAAGAAACAAGTCAAATGATGAGCAAGCTTTCTGGGGATGAAAATCAGAATAAAGAAAATGAAACCAAACAAATAGAAGATTTTTCAGAGTCTAAGACTGAAGAAAATCAAGATGAAATTCAAGCAGAAATATCTAAGCAAGAAAGCAATGATGAGCTAAAAAATGAAGATAAAGAAAATAAATGAAAAATGAGTCAAAAGAAGATAGCAATTTTTGGATAGCTTATGCTGATTTAATGGCAGGATTGCTGTTTGTTTTTATTTTGCTAATAGGTGCTATTGTTGTAAAATATGTTTTAACTCAAAGTGATTTAAAAGAAATCAAAGATAATCTCAATAAACAAGAGGCACGCTTAGAGGAGAGTAAAGAAGAGCTTAGAAATAAAGAAGCCATAGTGTTTAAACTAAGTTCTGATTTAAACAATGCTTCTAGTGCTTTAAATCTTGCTAATTCTCAAAAAGCAGAATTAGAGGCTAATATTACAAATTACAAGCAGTTAAGTAAAGATTTAAACTCAACTTTAGATAATAAAGATAAGCAAATTTTGATTTTACTAGGTCAACTAGAGAAAAAAGATGAAGAGCTTAAAAATTTACAAGAAGATTTTCAAAAAGCTAAAGAAAAGGTGCAAAATCTTGGTTTGATTCGTGAAAATTTAAGCAAGGAATTACAAAGTAAGCTTGATAATAATATCACTATAGATGAAAAGACAGGATCTATTTCTTTGCCTGCTGAAGTACTTTTTGATAAAGATTCTTATGTGTTAAAAAATGAGGCAAAGGCAAGTTTGAGAAAAATCTTAAGCGAATATTTTGATGCTATTCTTGAAGATCCAAAAATTTTTTCTAACATTGAAAATATTATTATTGAAGGACATACTGATAGTGATGGATCTTATATTTATAATTTAGATTTGTCGCAAAAAAGAGCTTATGAGGTGATGAATTTTATCTATACTTTTTATAAGAGTGATAAGCTTCAAAAGCTTTTAATGGCAAGTGGACGTTCTTTTTCAGATCCTGTGTTTGTCAACGGAGTTGAAGATAAGGATAAGAGTCGTCGCATAGAAATAAAATTTAGCATTAAAAATGATAATGCTTTAAAGGATGTAGAAAAATTCTTTGAATTTCATTAAAACAATTAGTCCTATACAAAAAATCAATTTTAACGGATTTGAATTTTATATTAAAAGAGATGATTTATTAGGGGAAATTAATGGAAATAAAGCTAGGAAACTTGCTTTTTATATCCATCAAAGATATCCTAAAAATCAATCTTTTGTAAGTTATGGAGGAAGCCAAAGTAATGCTTTGGCGGCATTAAGTATTTTTGCCAAACAAAGATCATATAAGCTTGTTTTTGCTTGTGAAAAAATTTCTACTTTTCTTAAGAATAATCCTTGTGGAAACTATGCTTTAGCTTTAGAAAATGGTGTTGATTTTGTAGAAAATATCCATTCTTTATCCTTAAAGCAATTTGCTTTGTCTTTGTGTAAAAAAGATGATGTTTTTATAGAACAAGGTATAGCTAATTTAGAAGCTCAATATGGCTATATGGAACTTGCTCAAGAAATTCAAATGCAAAGTCAAAGTTTAAAGCTTGATTTTGATATTTTTTTACCTTCGGGTACAGGCACTTCGGCAGCTTTTTTGGCAAAGTATTCTAAATTTAAAGTATTTACTTGCGCTTGTGTAGGTGATATTAAATATCTTAAAAAACAAATTTTAACATTAGATCCAAGCTATGATTTTTCAAATTTAGAATTTTTAACAAGTGATAAAAAATATCACTTTGCTAAGCCGTATAAAGAATTTTATGAGCTTTATATGGATTTAAAGTTAAAGTGCAATATAGAATTTGACTTGTTGTATGATATTTTAGGATTAAGTATAGCATTAAAACAAGAGTGGAAAAAACCATTGCTTTATATACATCAAGGTGGAATTTTAGGAAATTCCACTATGTTAGAGAGATATAAATTTAAAAAATCAGTTTAAAATTCCATAGATAAAAATGATTAAAATAATCAAAGGTACTATATATTTTACATAATAAAACCAAATTCCAAACCATGAACTTTTAAGTGTATTGTTATTGCTAAGTTCTTTTAGACTTTCTTGTTTGCCTAAAATCCAACCTACATAAATACAGCAAAAAAATGCAGTTAAAACAAACAAAATATTTCCACTAATGAAATCAAAACTATCAAAAATGTTTTTTCCTTTGATGATAACAATATCACGCCAAGGCCCATAAGTTAGAATACAAGGAAGATTGCCAAGTATGAAGATAAACCCTAGAGTTAGGTTAATAGAAAGATTTTTAGAATATTTAAATTTTTCTTCTAATACGCTAATAATAACTTGATAAATTGGCAAGCTTGTGGTTAAAGCTGCAATCAAGAGTAAGACAAAAAATAAAATACACACAATAGTGCCAAAATGGATATGAGAAAATGCTATAGGTAAAGTTTCAAAAACCAAAGAAGGCCCGCTATCTGGAGCAAGTCCCGCTGAGAAAAGTGCTGGAAAAATCATAAAACCAGCCAAAACAGCTATGATAGTATTTAAAACCCCTGTATAAATAGCGGTTTTTGCCATATTTTCATTTTTATTAAGATGAGATGAAAGTGTTATCATTACCCCAAAACCTAGGGATAAAGTAAAAAAGACTTGTCCTAAAACATCGATTAAAAGTTTTGGTGATAAAATTTTACTAAAATCAGGTTCAAGATAAAATTTAACTCCAGCCATAGCTCCATCAAGGGTTAAATTGCGTCCTACAACAATAATAAGACAGATAAATAATAAAGGCATTAAAAATTTTACGGATTTTTCTATACCATCTATAATGCCTCTTTTTAAAATAATATAATTAATAATTACAAAAACAGTGGTAAAAATACCAACTCCTAAAGGATTGAAGGCTATTTTGTCGTTAAAAAACTGATGAGTAAATTCTTTGCTTACTACATTGGCAAGACTAAAATTCCCTAGGGTTAATTCCCAAATATAAACTAAAACCCATCCTCCAAGTACCATGTAGTAAGCCATTATGCCAAAGCTTCCTAAAAGTCCCATATATCCAATACTTTGCCATTTTTGTTTGAAAGCATCTACGCTATTTGTCATCGCTTTTCTGCCTATGACATTTTCAACTAAAATAACAGGAATGCCTATGATAATCATGGCTATACAAAAAACTAATACATAAGCACCGCCACCATTTTCTCCTACAAGATAGGGAAAACGCCAAGTTGCTCCAAATCCTATGGTTGCTCCAGCAACTGTTAGAATATAAGTTAGTGTGCTACTCCATGTTTGTCTTTGCATGATTATCCTTTCGAAAAAGAATTATTTTACCTAAAAATAACTTTAAAAACTTATAAGCTATCCATATAGCTTATATCGTAAGTATTTTTTAAGCGTTTGTGTATCGTTTCGTGCCAATTTTGAGATATGAGAGAGTTTAATTTTTCTAATTTATCTAATAAATTCGGATTTTGCTTAAGAATTTGATGCGGGGAGTAAAAAAGTTGATTGAGTTCAAATACACTAAGTGAAGTAGAATTTTTTTCTAAAATTTTAATGTTTTCATGCTTTCGTATTTGTCCAACTTGTAAAACTTTATAATACCATCCACTCAAGCCCGTTTTAAAAATTTCATGTGTAAAATTTGGATTATTGTGAATTTTAGAAATTTTTACACAAGGTTTTCTAGGTTCGCTTACTTGCAGTATTGCATTTGAAAATTGATGTATATCACCTATGCAAACATTTTGTTCACAAAGCCCATCGATGCTCAAATTTTCACCCATTGAGCCAAAATTTAGCTTTTTATTAAGAAATCTTTCCCATATAGGATAGTTTTGACAAGAGTTGGCAAAAATAGCCTTATGGTAGCCTCCATGATGAATTTTATCAGCTATTTGATCATCTAAAACACCTAGAAAATCAATTTGTGTTTCTTCTAGGTAAGTATCTTTAATAAATGCGCTTTGGAAATTTTTATAGTTTTTAATTTTCCCTATTTGCAAACTTTGAATTTTCATGGTTCTATTTTTTTTAATAAATCATCAGCACTGATAAAACCCGTGATTTTTAATTTTTCTTTTCCATTTTCAAAGAAAATTAAAACAGGTGGGCCAAAAACATTAAATTCTTTCATGGTTTTAATTTGTTCATTATTATTTTCGCTTACATCAACTTTGATAAGTTTGTAATTTTGCATTTTTTGTATGATTCTTTCATCGCTAAAGGTTAATTCATCTAAAAGTTTGCAATTTTCACACCAAGATGCAGTAAAATCAAGCATTATAGGCTTTGTATTTGTTTGTATTTCTTGCTTTAATTGTTCAAAATTGTTGATATAATCATAGCTTAAAGCATGTTTTGAGGCAGATATAGTATTGAAATTTAAAGGATTTAAGAAATTTTTAGCCCCAAAAAGTCCTCCTAGGAAAATACTTAGAGAATAAGCTAAAATAAGAATTAAAATACTTTTTTTAATTTTAGAAATTATTGTAAAACTTTTTTCAAAAATTCCCATAAAAACACTAAAAAATACACCTAAAATTCCATAGGCAATTAAAATGTAATTTTCTTCAATAATTCTAGAAAGTATCCAAATAGCCATAGCCAACATAACAAAACCAAAGAAAATTTTTACTTTTTCCATCCAAAAACCAGGTTTAATAAAACCTAATCCTAAGCCTATGAAAAGCAAAGGTATACCCATGCCAAAACTCATGATAAAAAGTGCACTACCACCTAATAAAGCATTGCCTGTATTGGCTATATAAATTAAAGCACCTGCTAAAGGAGCTGCTACGCAAGGACCTACTATTAAAGCAGATAAAAATCCCATGATGGCTATACCTACAACTCCCTTCCCTTTTTCGCTTTTTTTATGTATAAAGGTTTGAAATCTTAATGGCAATTCAAAACGAAAAGCTCCAAACATAGCAAAAGCAAAAGCTATGAAAATTAGAGCAAAAAGAATTAAAATAATAGGTTTTTGTAAAATTCCTTGAATACTTGCTCCTAGAAAACTTGCTATAACTCCAGCAATAGCATAGGCTAAAGACATGAAAAAAACATAGATAAAAGAGAGAAAAAAACTATATTTTTTTGAAAATTTAGCATTACTTTTTGCTACGATAAGAGAAGATAAAATCGGAATCATAGGTAAAATACAAGGTGTTAAGGAGAGTAAAAGTCCATAGCCAAAAAAACTTAGCAAAATCCAAAAAAAGTTATCTGTTGCTAAAAAATTTGCTATAGAGCTTTCTTCAGATTCAATTTTAGTTTTTTTACCTGTTTTTTGAGCTTTGTAAGGTTTTGAAATTTCAAAAGCATCTTTTTTAGAAATGAGATCAAAGTACCAAGTTTGAGGATTATAACACAAGCCTTGTTCAGAACAGCCTTGAAATTCGAGTTTGATTAAATTTGTGGTATTTTTTGCAAAGCGCTCTAGTAATAAATTTGGCAAAGCTAAATTTAATTTTTGATAATAAACATTTTCATTACCTCTTGTAGAACTTTGAGGTAGATTAATCAAAGAACTTATATCTTTTTCGTTTATATATAATTTAAGTTTATTAGAATAAAGATAAATATCTTTTCCAAGTTCAATATCAATTGAGATAGAGTTATTATAAGAGTTTGATTTTACATTAAAAGCTTCATTTAAAGATAATATAGAAGCAAAACATAAACAAAAACTTAATAAAATAATACCAAAAATACGCATAAATTTCCTAAAAACTTATTTTTTCCTTATATTTTTAACTTCAATTATAATTTATTATGGTAAATTTACTTTAAATACTTTATAAAGGTTTGAAAATGCAAGAAAATAATTCTCCAAAAGCGCAAGCGGTTGTTAAAAAGAATGAAATTTATGTTTCTGTTAAAAGAAAGAAAAGTACAATAGAATATGAAAAAGATTTAAAGAATTTGCAAATTGAGCTTTTGAAATTTCAAAATCATGTTAAAGCCAAGGGTTTAAAGGTTCTTATACTTATAGAAGGGCGTGATGCGGCTGGAAAAGGTGGGGCGATTAAACGTTTGATTGAGCATTTAAATCCGCGTGGTTGCCGCGTTGTGGCTCTTGAAAAACCTAGTGATGTGGAAAAAACACAGTGGTATTTTCAGCGTTATATAGCACATTTGCCCTCAGCCGGTGAGATTGTGATTTTTGACAGATCTTGGTATAATCGTGCAGGAGTAGAACCGGTTATGGGTTTTTGTACACCGCAACAACATAAAGATTTTTTAAGAGAAGTGCCTTTGTTTGAAAATATGATTTCAAATAGTGATATTATTTTTTTTAAATTTTATTTTTCAGTATCAAAAGATGAGCAAAAAAAACGTTTTGAAAAACGCCGAAGCGATCCGCTTAAACAATATAAATTATCTCCTGTGGATCAAAAATCGCAAGAATTATGGGATAAATATACTTTAGCTAAATACTCTATGCTTTTAGCATCTAATACTCCAACTTGTCCTTGGACTATTATTTCTTCTGATGATAAGAAAAAAGCAAGATTAAATTTATTGCGTTTTATACTTTCTAAGGTAGAATATCCAAATAAAAAAACTGGAGATTTTTCCAAAATTGATGCAAAATTAGTGCGTAGTGGAGAAGAAGAAATACGAAAAATGGAGGCGAATTTGGAAAAACTTGACAGTAAAAAAGCAGATGAGAAAATAAAAGATTTAGATTAAGGAAAAGAATGCAAAAGCTGGTTGAAAATTTAGCACTAAAGTACTATGATAAAGTAGTTGATTTAAGACATCAAATTCATATGCATCCTGAGCTTGAATTTGAAGAAGAAAATACAGCTCGTTTAGTGTGTAAAATTTTAGATGAGTTTGGCATTAAATATCAAAAAAATATTGCAAAAACAGGAATTTTAGCTACTATAGAAGGAAAAAAGAAGAGTCAGAAAAAACCAAAATGCGTTCTTTTAAGAGCGGATATGGATGCTTTGCCTGTACAAGAAAAAACTAATCTAAGTTATGCTTCAAAAATTGATGGTAAGATGCACGCATGTGGACATGATGGACATACAACAGGACTTTTGGGAGCTGCTTTGATATTAAATGAGCTCAAAGATGAATTTTGTGGCACGATTAAATTTATGTTTCAGCCCGCAGAAGAGGGAAGCGGTGGAGCTAAACCTATGATAGAATCAGGTGTATTGGAAAATCCTTATGTTGATGCGGTTTTTGGTTGTCATTTATGGGGGTCTTTGCTTGAAAATACTGCTCAAATTGTAAGTGGCGAAATGATGGCTGGAACGGATATTTTTGATTTGGAATTTATTGGCAGAGGAGGACATGGAGCTCATCCGCACACTTGTATAGATCCTATAATTATGGCAACGCAATTTGTAAATAATATACAAAGTGTTGTTTCTAGGCGTTTAGCCCCTTATGAAGCAGGGGTGATTACCGTAGGTCAAATTTGTGCAGGAACTACTTATAATGTTATTCCTACAAATGCTTATTTAAAAGGAACCGTGCGTTTTTTAAATGATAAAACACAAGATATTTTAAAAAGTTCTCTAGAAGAAGTGGCTGCTGCTACAGCAAAATCTAATGGTGGAGATTATAAGCTTAAATATACTAAAGAATTTCCTCCATTGATTAATGATGAAAAAGCTGCTTTAATAGCAAGAAAAGCTTTTGCAAAGGTCTTAGGAGAAGAAAATATCATTGTTTCTTCTAAACCTGACATGGGGGCTGAAGATTTTGCTTTTTTAACACGAGAAAGAATGGGAGCTTATGTGTTTGTTGGAATTTCAAAGGATTTAAATCATCCAGCTTTGCATCATAGTTCTACTTTTTGTTGGGATGATGAAAATTTAAAAGTCTTAATGCAAGGTGATGTGATGATGGCTTTAGAATTTTTAAATTTATAAAATAGAATTAAAAATTCACAAAAAATTCACAAAAAATGAGTAAAATTTAATCTTGATTTTTCTTTAGGATTTGTTATTATGAAAAAGAAGGTTATTTTAATCGTTTTAATTGCAATACTTGGAAGTGTTGGAGCTTATTTTATTTTTTTTAATAATGATGAAAAAATCAGCTATTTAACTCAAAAAATACAAAAAAAAGATATATCTCAAACCATAGAGGCAGTAGGAAAGGTATATGCCAAAGATCAAGTTGATGTGGGTGTTCAAGTTAGTGGACAAATTATAAAACTTTATGTTGATGTGGGAACTCATGTAAAGCAAGGTGATTTGATCGCTCAAATTGACAAAGATAAACAACAAAACGATTTAGATATTACAAAAGCTCAGCTTGAAAGTGCTAAGGCTAATTTAGAGAGTAAAAAAGTTGCCCTTGAGATTGCGAATAAGCAATATCAAAGAGAGCAAAAACTTTATGCAGCTAAAGCAAGTTCTCTTGAAAATTTAGAAACTCAAAAAAATAATTATTATACTTTAAAAGCCAATGTTGCAGAGCTTAATGCTCAAGTAGTTCAGCTTGAAATCACTCTTAAAAATGCACAAAAAGATTTAGGTTATACAACCATTACTGCTCCTATGGATGGTGTTGTGATTAATGTAGCTGTAGATGAAGGACAAACAGTTAATGCTAATCAAAACACTCCTACTATAGTCCGTATAGCTAATTTAGACGAAATGGAAGTAAGAATGGAAATAGCAGAGGCTGATGTGAGTAAGATAAAAGTAGGAACAGAGCTTGATTTTTCTTTGCTTAATGATCCTCAAAAAACTTATCATGCTAAGATTGCAAGTATAGATCCAGCTGATACTGAAGTGAGTGATTCTAGTACAAGCTCAAGCTCATCAAGTTCGAGTTCTTCAAGCTCAAGCTCATCAAATGCTATTTATTATTACGCAAAATTTTATGTAGCCAATAAAGATGATTTTTTGCGTATTGGTATGAGTATACAAAATGAAATTGTCGTAGCGAGTGCAAAGGCTGTTTTAGCAGTGCCAACTTATGCAATTAAAAGCGATCCAAAAGGTTATTATGTTGAAATTTTAGAAAATCAAAAAGCTGTTAAAAAATATGTCAAACTTGGCATTAAAGATTCTATCAATACTCAAATTTTAGAAGGCGTAAATGAAAATGAAGAATTGATAGTAAGCTCAAGTGCTGATGGCTTAGCCACTAAAATGAAGTTGAGATTTTAATGATTTTTCTTAAAAATATTTGCAAGAATATAGGTGAAAATGCCATTTTAAAAAATGTAAGTTTAAGTATAGAAAAAGGTGAATTTGTTGCTATTATAGGACAAAGTGGAAGTGGTAAAACTTCACTTTTAAATATCATAGGAACATTAGATACGCCAAGTAGCGGAACTTATGTTTTTGATGAGTATGAAGTCACTAAACTTAATAACGATGAAAAAGCAAGATTAAGGCGTGAAAAAATAGGCTTTATATTTCAAAGATATAATCTTTTAAGCTTGCTTAGTGCTAAAGAAAATGTTTCTTTACCTGCAGTTTATGCGGGAAAAAATTTACAAGAAAGAAGTCAAAATGCTAAAAAACTCTTAAATGATTTAGAATTAGCTCACAAGTTAGATTCTAAGCCAAACGAATTAAGCGGAGGGCAGCAACAACGCGTTTCTATAGCAAGAGCTTTAATCAATGGCGGAGAGCTTATTTTGGCTGATGAGCCAACGGGAGCTTTGGATAGTAAAAGCGGTATTATGGTGCTTGAAATTTTACAAAAACTTAACGAGCAAGGTCATACTATAGTCTTAGTAACTCACGATCCAAAAATTGCAGCACAAGCTAAAAGGGTTATAGAGATTAAAGATGGAGAAATTTTAAGCGATACTAAAAAGGAAAAAGCTCAAGAAAAACTTATTTTAAAAACAATGCCCAAAGAGAAAAAAACACTTACTTTGCTTAAAAATCAAGCCTTTGAATGTTTTAAGATAGCTTATTCTTCCATACTTGCACACAAACTTCGTTCTATTTTAACTATGCTTGGAATCATCATAGGTATTGCTTCTGTAGTTTGTGTTGTAGCTTTAGGATTAGGCTCTCAAGCTAAAGTGCTTGAGTCTATTGCAAGACTTGGGACAAATACTATTGAAATTCGCCCTGGAAAAGGATTTGGGGATTTGCGTTCGGGTAAAACAAGGCTTAATTTTAGTGATTTAGAAACGCTAAGATCTTTAGAATATTTAGAAGCAGTTGATGCTCATTCAAATACTTCAGGAGTGGCAACTTATACCAATATTTCTTTAAGCGCAAGAGCTGAAGGAGTAGGGGTAAATAATTTTGCTATAGAAGGTTTAAGGATAGATGCGGGAAGAATTTTAAATAATGATGATGTAAAAAATAGTACCAATGTTGCTGTATTGGATTTTAATGCTAAAAAAAATCTTTTTCCTGATGAAAAAAGTGAAAATATTTTAGGTCGTGTGGTGCTTTTTAATTCTCAACCTTTTAAGATTATAGGAGTTTTGCAAAAAGATACAGACAAGCCTATAGAAGATAATGTAGTACGTCTTTATATACCCTATACAACACTGATGAATAAGCTTACAGGAGATAGAAATTTGCGTGAAATCATAGTTAAGGTTAAAGATGATGTGAGTTCAACTTTGGCTGAAAATGCTATTATAAGAATTTTAGAAATTAAACGCGGACAAAAGGATTTTTTTACTTTTAATTCTGACACTTTTAAGCAAGCTATTACAGCAAATAAACGCACTACAACCATACTTACCGCTTGTGTGGCTGTGATTGCTTTGATTGTTGGGGGTATAGGAGTGATGAATATCATGCTTGTTTCTGTAAGTGAAAGAACAAGAGAAATAGGCATACGCATGGCTATAGGGGCTAGAAGAGAAGATATTATGATGCAGTTTTTAATCGAAGCGGTTATGATTTGTACTATAGGGGCGATTTTAGGTGTGATTTTATCGATTTTTGTTATTTTTGCTTTTAATACTTTAAGTACGGATTTTCCTATGATTTTAAATGCCTATTCTGTGCTTTTGGGACTTTTAAGTTCTATGTTTATCGGTGTGGTTTTTGGTTTTTTCCCTGCAAGAAATGCAGCAAATTTAAATCCTATTAGCGCATTATCAAAGGAATAAAATGAAAATAATACTTAGCATTTTTTTAGCATTTTTCTTGAGCGCTTGTGGTGTAAAACTTAGCTTGCCTAAAGAAGTTGATTTAACTCAAGAACAAATGAAAGATTTAAATCTTACTTATGATTGGTATAGATCTTATGATAATGCAAAATTAAATGAATTTCTAAATTTTGTTTTATTGAATAATAGTGATATTAATATTGCTAGAAAAACTTTGCTTTCGGCTTTGGCTAGAGCTGATTTGATTGATTATGATTTATATCCGACTTTAAGTGGAAATTTGGGTTTTGGTGCGGATAAAGATTTAAATTCAGGCAAACAAAGTAAAAATTTCAATAATTCTTTAAATTTAAGCTATGAGCTTGATATTTATGGCAAATTAAGAGATAGTGCAAGTGCGAGTGAATTTAGTGCAAAAGCAAGTGCTTATGATCTTGAAAATTTAAAAATAAGTATGATCAATACAGCTTTAAATGATGTGTTTGAGCTGGCTTATTTTAACGATGTAGATAAATTGCTTCGAGCTTATCTTTCAAATTTAGAACAAATGAAAGAGCTTTATAACTATAAATACAAGCTTGGAAAAATAGAAGAATTAGATCTTTTAAACATAGAACAAAGCTTATTAAGAGCTAAACAAAATTTATTAAGCAATGATCAAAATCGTAATTTACTCATAAAAAATTTACAAGATTTATTGGCAAGGCAAGAAGGTTTTGCTTATATAGAGTATTTTAAAACTTTATCTTTAAATGATTTTAAAACCTTAAGTCCTGATTTTAATATACCTTTAAAAGCTTTAGCGTACCGTGCAGATGTGAGATCTAAACTCAATAGCTTAAAATCAGCCTTTAAGGATTATTCTTCCATGCAAAAATCTATTTTGCCTAGTATTTCTTTAGGTGGAGCATTAAGCGGAAGTGATAAAAAAATCGATGATAGTTTTAAATTTGAAATTTTAAGTGGCAATGTTAAGATTTCTTTACCTTTCTTAGATTATGGTAGAGTAAAGCAAAATATCAAAATTTCACAATTTGCTTATGAGCAACTTTTAATTTCTTATGAGCAAGTCTTGCAAAGCGCGATGAATGAATTTGCATTGAATTATAAAGATTATCAAAGCGATACCTTGCTCTTGCAAAATTTGCAAAATATTAACATTAAACAAGAGCTTATCACTAAGGCGTATTATGAAAAATATATTTTAGGAAAAAGCGAATTAAAAGATTATTTGGATGCAAACAATACTTTAAATTCTACCCAGCAAGAATTTTTAAGAGCTAGATTTAATCTTTTAAAAACCATTAATTCTTACTATCAAATCACAGCTTTAAGTTTTAATGATAAAAACTTAGAATTTCCTAAGTATTAAATTTAATAATCGATGATATTTTTTAAATCCTCGAGTAACTTTTTAGCCATTAGCTCATAGCCTTTTATAGTAAGATGTACATCATTGAGCGAAAGCTTTTGTTCTATCCATTTGTTTTTTCCCCCACTATCTTGCATAAACTGATGCATATCAAAGATAAGAGTTTTTTCTTCTTTAGCAACTTCATATAATGCTTTGCGTATGGTAAAAAAATCAGGAGCAAGCTTGTAGTTTTTACCTTGTTTTTGAACTACGGTTGGTGGAGAGATTAGCATGATAACAGCGTTTTTATTGTAAGTTTTTAAAATACTAATCCATTTTTTTAAATTGTTTTTAAATTTTTGTTTTTCAAACCCTTTAAAGAGTGCATCATTAGAACCATAGGCAAGAATAATTAAATCATTGTGTAAAAGTTCTAGTTCTTTTTTTACAACTGTTTGATTCCAAGAGAGCCATAAATCACTTTTGGCACCATTGATTGCAATGGTATCTAAGAAAACATTATTATTTTTATTTGTGATGAAATATCCTCCTAGTTCAGCATCCTTTTGTAAGGCTGAAATTTGCAAAGGAAGATCAAGTTCTAGTTCTTTATAAGACCATTTGTTAATTTGTGTAGTTCTTAACTCATAGCTTTGATTTTTTGCATCTTTGATGCTAAAAGCATTGGTATTTTGCTTGGCCTTAAATAAAAATCCTATTTTGAATTTTTTTTTATCTAGGGTTGTATCAAGGTTGATTTTTGCGCCTTTAGTTTTTGCTTTGGCTATTATCCCACCTAGTGGAAAATTATGTCCAGCATTAGCAGGATTTCTTGAGTTTAAAATTTCAAAGTTTTTATAAGAATAAACAAGATTAAGATTTTGTTGATATTTAGGCTGTAAAGGATAGGCAAAACCTATAGAGTTAGAACGGATTAAATATCCTCTTATGACACGCGGAAAGAAATCAGCCGCCATATGAGAATCTCCATAAATTCTAATTCCTATGTTTTGATTTTTTTCTAATTTTTTTTCTAGATTTTTAAGATCTTTTTTTAATACATAACTTGTTAAAGCAGAGTGATTTTTGTTTTGATTGAGTATGGAATCTATTGTGTCATTTGTATTTAAATTTTGTGCATAAGAGCTAGTAAAAATAATAAAAAACAATAAGATAATTTTAAATTTATTTACTAACATTTTCTTCCTTAAGTTTTATGTGTTCTAATAAAAGTTTAGACATTTCTCTTGCGCCACTTGGAGTAAAATGAACCCCATCATCTGTTCTTACTTTTATACTTCTATTGTTTTCATCTTTTATATAAGCTGAGTATTGATCATTGACGCTAAAAAATAGCTTAGTGTTGATAAAAATTTCTTTATTTTTAAGAATTTCATCGCTGTAAATTTTGTTAAGTATTTGTATTTTTTTGTTTAGTTCCTCTCTTTTTACAGGAGGGATTTCAAACCAAAAAACTTTGGCTTTATGTTTTTTAGCGATCTTAATGATTTCATCTACACGACTTGTGTAAATATCTATCCAAGAAGGGGAGCCAAAACGATGATAACTTCCTCCTTTTTTAATATCCCAAGGATCATTAGCACCAAGAAGAACAACAAGATATTTAATATTTGAGTTTTTAACAAAAGCTTCATTGGTGGCTTTTGACCAGTCAAAATAGGATTTATAAGAAAGGCCTGTATTTTGTTTGCTAAGATCGGTTACCTTAAGATTTAAATTTCTTAAATCTCTATTTAAGGCTATTGCAACACCTTGCATTAAAGAATCTCCGATAAATAAAAACTCATCTCCATTTTGTAGTTCTAATTTGGTATTGTCGATAAAACTAATATTTGCATCTCGGATTAAGGTTGGATTTGTTTCTTTATGAGAAGTGTTTTCATCATTTTCTAAAGTGTTTAGAACTTTATCTATTTTACTTAAGTTTTCATCTATTGATTTATTTTCTTGATTTGTAGTTTCTTCATTAGTTTGAGGCAAGGGTTCGTTGCTTAAAATTGCACGAATTTGTTCTAATTTAATTTTGAAGCCATTGGCTTCTTTTAAAAGATCATTATGAGGATAGAATGCAAAGTGATATTTTTGTTCTATATAAGAGCTAATGCTCTGATTCATAACTACAACAACCAAGCCAAGCACTATAATCAAAATAAAGAAAAATCTAACCACACTCATCTAAAAACTCGAATAAATAAAATCAGGAATTCCATCTGGCATAAAAGCAAAAACCAAAAGTAAAATAAAAGCTATGATAAAAGGTTTTAGTAAAAATGGAGTAAGATTTAAAATCTTAATGCAATATTCTTTAAAATTAATAAATAAAGGATAGATCATAAAAAGAACCCCAAAAGCAACCAACATATAGATATCGTTATAAGATGGAATTTGGAAGAAATTATAATAACAAGCTTTAAAATATTCTATTGCATCTTCTAGATTTTTGCTATAGTAAAAGAAAATCCAAGTAAAACATACAAATTGAAAGGTTAAAAATCTTCCTAAAGCTGGAATTTTTTGTAAACTAAATTTGCTTAAAGCTAGCAAATGTATAAAAACTATGCCAATACCATGCAATAAACCCCAAACAATAAAAGCAAGTGTATTGCCATGCCACATACCTGAAAGTATAAAAGCGATGAGTATGTTAACTATAGTGCGTGACATTCCTTTTCTATTGCCCCCTAAAGGTATATAGATATAATCTCTTATAAAGGTTGAAAGACTGATATGCCATCTAGCCCAAAAATCTTTTAGGTTTTTTGCAAGATAAGGCATGTTAAAGTTAGATGGAAGGGTAAAACCTAACATTAAAGCAAAAGCACAAACTAAATCAACATATCCGCTAAAATCGCAGTATATTTGAATCGCATAGGCGTAAATTGCGCTTAAAAGTTGTATGAAATTATAAGATTGTGGAAAGTCTAAAATACTTTTAGCATAAATTCCAAGGTAATTGGCTATTAAAACTTTTTTAACTATACCAAAAACAAGCAAGATGATGATTAAATTTGCATGTTTAAATTCGCGTTTTTGATAGGCCTGCTCAAAGAAAAAAGAACTTCGCATAATAGGCCCTGAAAGTAGTGTTGGAAAAAATGATAAGAAGGTTGCTAAATTTAAAAAACTTTCTAAACGGCGTTTTTGATAAACTTCTACAAGATAGGTGATAGAAGTAAAGGTATAAAAACTAATTCCTATTGGTAATACTAAATTAATATTTAAAAATTCTAAACCGAAAAAATTTAATATCTCATCAACACTTCCTTTGATGCTAGGAAAGTATTTAAAAAAACATAAATTTAAAATAATAAAAGCCATGCAAGTAGCGAAAATATAACGCTTGCGACGCACAAAAATTAGCAAGGCAAAATAGTGTATAAAAAAGGTATATATAAATAAAACTAAGGCGAAATAAGGATTGATTAAAATATAAATAATATAAGAGAAAATTAAAATTAAAATATTTTGTATTTTATAATTATTTTTAAAAGTCCAATAAATAGCAAAAAAAGCTATCATTAAAATACTAAATTCTAGAGAAAAATAAGTCATACCTTCAATCCAAAGCGAGATTTGCCCATAATAGGGCAAAGATTATTTTTTTCTACTTAATGCAATATTTTTGATGTATTGATCAGCTAAATAAAGTCCATTTCCGTGTTCTCCGATTAACTTAATCTTGTCAACTATACCGCGGAAAAGTGCTTCTTCTTCGTGTTGTTCGCTTACATACCATTGTAAGAAATTAAAAGTAGAATAGTCTTTATGTGTTAGCATGTGTTCAACTAAAGTATTGATTGATTTTGTGATAAATTGCTCATGTTCATAGGTTTTTTCAAAAACATCAAGTAAAGATTTGAAATTTTGTTCAGGCTGTTTTACTTCTTGAAGCTCTACATGAGAATCTGTTTCATTAAGATAAGTGATAAGCTTTTTAGCATGATCGCTTTCTTCGCTTGCATGTGCAAACAAGAAGGCTCCAGCTCCATCAAGACTGTTTTCATAGCACCAAGAACTCATACTAAGATATAAGTTTGCTGCATACATTTCTTTGTTTATTTGTTCATTGAGTAATTTTACAACTTCTTTAGAAAGCATTCTTATCTCCTTATTAAAATTTAAAATGTTTTATAATGATATATTATTTTTTTAAAAACAAGCTAAATTTTTTGATAGTTAAAAATTATATTTAAGAAAAATACAAAATAAAAAATGTTTCCAAAATGTTTCCAAGTTTTTTTAAACTTCCATTACTTTTTTAAAGTTAAGGAGAAAAAATGAAAAAAATTCTATCTTTAAGTGTGGCAAGTCTTGCACTTTGTGGTGCTTTAAATGCAGCAGATTTAAAAATCGCAGGTTCATCGACTGTGTATCCTTTTACTTCTTTTGTAGCTGAAGAATATGCTTCGATTAAAAATACAAAAACCCCTATAGTAGAGAGCTTGGGAACAGGGGGTGGATTTAAGGTATTTTGTGAAGGAACTACTGATATTTCTAATGCTTCAAGACCTATGAAATTAAGCGAATTTGAAACTTGCAAAAAAGCAGGGGTAACTGATATAGTAGGGATGATGATAGGTTATGATGGTATAGTTTTAGCTCAAAATAAAACCAATGCTCCATTAAATATCACAAAAAAAGAACTTTTCTTAGCATTAGCAAAAGAAATTCCACAAAATGGAAAACTTATACCAAATCCTTATACAAACTGGAATCAAATCAATAAAAATTTACCAAATCGTAAAATTAGTGTTTATGGTCCACCATCAAGTTCAGGAACAAGAGATACTATAGAAGAGCTTGTAATGAGTGATGTGTCTAAAAAAATTCCTGAGTATAAAGGCGAGTATAAAACCATACGCCAAGATGGTGCTTATATCCCAAGTGGTGAAAATGATAATCTAATCGTTTCCAAACTTACTATTGATAAGGATGCTTTTGGAATTTTTGGTTATAGCTTTTTAGTGAGCAATTCAGACAAAATCAATGCTGCTAATATCGATGGTGTTACGCCAAGCGAAGAAAGCATCGCAGATGAAAAATACGAACTTGCAAGAAGTTTGTTTATTTATATCAATGCTAAGAAAAATCCAAAAGAAGCCTTTGATTTTGCAAAAATTTATATGAGTGATGATTTGGCAAAAAGTGGTGGAGAGCTTGAAAAAATAGGACTTGTTCCTTTGAGTGATGATAAATTAAAAGCTTCTCAAAAACACGTAGAAGATAGAAAAATTTTAAATGATGAGCTTGTAAAAGCTGGAAAAGTTTTTTAAGGAAAAACTTTGTTAAAAGAAAAAATAATCAAATTTGCACTTTTTTTATGTGCTTTTGTAAGCGTGATAGTAAGTTTTGCTATCATGCTTACAATTTTAATTGAAGCTTTAAAATTCTTTCAAAAAGAAAGCGTTGTTACCTTTTTATTCTCAAGTCAGTGGGCAGCTGATGCAGCTTTTATGAATGCAGATGGCACGAGTAAACAAGGTGTTTTTGGGGCGCTATCGCTTTTTTGGGGAACTTTTTATATTTCATTGATTGCTATGCTAACGGCTTTACCTTTAGGGGTTATGTGTGCTATATATTTAGGTGTTTTTGCTGGCAAAAAATCTAAAAATTACTTAAAACCTATTTTAGAAATCATTGCAGGGATTCCTACTGTTGTTTTTGGATTTTTTGCGGCTATAGTTGTAGCGCCTTTTATAGTGTGGTTTTTTTCTTTATTTGGCATACAAGCAAGCTTTCAAAGTGCTTTAGGCGCAGGTTTTATCATGGGGATCATGATAGTACCTATAGTGGCTTCTTTATCTCAAGATTGCATTGAAGCAGTAAGCGAGAAAAGGATTAATGGCGCTTATGCTTTAGGTATGACAAAAAAAGAAGTGGTTTTTGCCGTGATTTTACCTGAGGCTATTCCTGGTATAGTTGCAGCTTGTCTTTTAGGACTTTCAAGAGCCTTAGGCGAAACTATGATAGTGGTGATGGCAGCTTCTTTGCGTCCAAATTTAACTTTAAATTTTTTAGAAGATATGACAACGGTAACGGTAAAAATCGTAGAAGCTTTAAGTGGAGATCAAGCTTTTGATAGTTCTTTGGCTTTAAGTGCTTTTTCTTTAGGTTTGGTGCTTTTTGTCATCACTTTAATCATCAATATGTTTAGCGTTTATCTTATCAATCGCTTTCACAAAAGGAAAAATTTATGAAAAAACTTTTTAAAAAAAGACAAAAAGCTTCAAAGTCTTTTAAAAGACTTTGTAAAATGGGGCTTTATATTAATTTAATTTTTCTTTGTATCTTTTTAGGAAGTGTGGCTTATCTTGGATTTCCTGCTTTTAAGCAAACCTATATTTTTGTAGAGGCTAATAGAAATTCTCCTGCTTATGATCTTTTATCTCGCGCAGAACAAAGAAAAATAAGAACAGGACAAATCGCTGAAAAATCTTGGCTTTTGGCAAATTCAGAAGTAGATCAATATATGAAGCAAAAATATAATCGCCTTAGTGAAAAACAAAGAACTTTAGTCGATGATCTTGTGCAAAAAGGCGAGATAGAGCTTAAATTTAATAGCAATTTCTTTTTAAATGGGGACTCAAAATCTCCTGAAAATTCAGGAATTTTATCTTCAGTTGTAGGGACTTTGCTTGTTATGCTTGTTTGTATGGTTGTGAGTGTTCCTATAGGCGTTGCAGCGGCAATTTACTTAGAAGAATTTGCGCCACAAAATATCCTTACACATTTTATAGAAGTGTGTATTAACAACCTTGCAAGTATTCCAAGTATCTTGTTTGGACTTTTAGGACTTGGAGTGTTTATCAATCTTTTTGGAATGCCTCGCTCAAGTGCTTTAGTGGGTGGGCTTACTTTGGCGATCATGAGTTTACCTATTATCATTGTTTCAACTAAGGCAGCTTTAAAAAGTGTGGATATTAACATGAAAAATGCCGCTTATGCCTTAGGTATGACTAAGGTTCAAATGGTAAAAGGCATTATGCTACCTTTAGCTATGCCTATGATTTTAACAGGTTCTATTTTGACTTTAGCAGGGGCTATAGGCGAGACTGCGCCTTTGATGATTATCGGTATGATAGCCTTTATCCCTGATGTAGCTAGTTCGATTTTTGATTCAACTAGCGTTTTGCCTGCTCAAATTTACTCATGGTCGGCTATGCCAGAGCGTGCATTTTTAGAAAGAACCGCAGCGGGTATTATTGTGCTTTTAGGACTTTTAGTTGTGTTAAATCTTAGTGCAATATTATTAAGAAAATATTTTCAAGGAAAATTAAAGTGATAGCAAAAACAACAAATTTAAATTTATTTTATGGAAAAAAACAAGCTTTATTTGATATCAATATGCAAATAGAACAAAACAAAATTACTGCACTCATCGGTGCTTCAGGATGTGGTAAATCCACTTTTTTGCGCTGTTTTAATAGAATGAATGATAAAATTGCAAAAATCGATGGTTTAGTGGAAATTGAAGGAAAAGATGTTAAAAATCAAGATGTAGTAGCCTTGCGTAAAAATGTAGGCATGGTTTTTCAACAACCTAATGTTTTTGTAAAAAGCATTTATGAAAACATCTCTTATGCACCAAAACTTCATGGTATGATTAAAAACAAAGATGAAGAAGAAGCTTTGGTGGTGGATTGCTTGCAAAAAGTGGGGCTTTTTGAAGAGGTTAAAGATAAATTAAAGCAAAATGCCCTAGCTCTTTCAGGCGGACAACAACAACGTCTTTGTATCGCAAGAGCTTTAGCGATCAAACCTAAACTTTTGCTTTTAGATGAGCCAACTTCTGCACTTGATCCTATAAGTTCAGGCGTGATTGAAGAGCTTTTGAAAGAATTAAGCCATAATCTTTCTATGATCATGGTTACGCATAATATGCAACAAGGCAAACGCGTAGCTGATTATACAGCATTTTTTCACCTAGGTGAGCTTATAGAATTTGGAGAAAGCAAGGAATTTTTTGAAAATCCAAAGCAAGAAAAAACCAAAGCTTATTTAAGTGGTGCTTTTGGGTGAGATTTATTTTTTGGAAATTTGATGATATAATTAATTAAAAATTTCAAAAAAAGGTTTAATATGATTATAAACCAAATTTATTCTATAGATTCTTGTGATGATGTAGAATTAAATATCAAAAGGGGAAGTAAATTAGAATTTAGATTGACTTATGATGATAGTAAAGAAATAGAAGCTATTGTTTGTATTATTCCAGGTGGTGCTGAAGATATGAATAGTTATATTTATATTGATGATTATTTGACTAGAAATTATAAAGTTGCTGTTATTAATATTAACTATCATTGTATAGGAAATAGACCTCATTTGGGTTCTAGTTTTTATTTGGATGATATAGATAAATTCATTTTAGATACTAGTTTAAAGGCTATAAATTTAAAATGTATAAATGTTTATGGTATAAATTCTTATGAAAATCTAAATAATGCTTTTATAAGAATAGATCAAGAAATTCAAAAATTAAAATTAAATCAACAATTACATCAAAACTATAAGTTAAAAACACATGTAAGTTTTTTACCATTTAAAAATGAATATCAAAATTTTGGTATAATGCAAGCTATGGATATTTTAAATGCTATTTTTTATATAAAAGAAAATTCTCCATTTAAACTAATGAGGGGGGGGGTATTAGAACGATTTTGTTTGGAAATTCATATGGCGGATATTTAGCAAATTTATGTGCAAAAATAGCTCCTTGGAGTATTGATTTTATATTAGATAATTCTTCTTTTGTTAATTTGTTTGGAAATATTTTTAGACTTATAGGTTTTGGAAAAGAAATCGATTTTACTAGATATCATGGAACATATGATGATACTTTATTTAAAAATATATTTTTATATTTAAGTGATAAAACTTATTGGAATAATAATAAATTTTCAAAAAATTATTTTTCAAATGCTAGAAAAATCATAAGAGAACCATTAAACAAAGAACATCTAATAATACAAAGCTTATACCCAAATCCAAAATATATTTTATATCATAGTATTTTTGATGAAAGATCTCCTTTTAAAAATAAGGAAAATTTTGTACATATTTTAAAAGAATTAAATTTTAAAGTAGAATTTTTTGCTATTTCACAAGTTGATAATAAGTTTATTAAAAATTTAAATCATGGAATGGGATTGAGCACAAAATTATTTTTTAAAAAACATTTATTGCAAATATTAAAAGAACCTTTGCAAGATAAAATTTGCAAGAAGGAAGTCTCATATAAATGTGATGAGCTAGTGTATACTTTCAAAGAAGAAAATCATCAAATTATTTTAAATATAACAAATTGAGTATATTAAATGTTTATATTTAAAAAAGTAATTTTTAAGTAGAATTGTTTTTTAAAAAAATATTTAAAAAAAGAGATAAGATAACATCATGGCAAAAAAACAACTCTCCTTAACAAGACTCAGTTTTCCTATATTTTGGGATTTGCTTTCTAAGTATTTAACCGTGATTATCAATACCGCTATGGTGTCGCATTATTCTAATTTTCTTGTTGGTGCTATGGGCGCTGGAAATCAAATTTTAGATCTTTTTATCACTATTTTTTCATTTTTAAGTGTGGGTTGTAGTGTGGTGATCGCACAAGCAATTGGTGCAAAAGATCATGTTTTAGCAAGAAAAGTGATTCATCAAAGTTTGTTCTTAAATGCACTTTTAGGCTTTGTATGCGGTGTGCTTATTTTATGGCATGGGGAGTATTTGCTTTATCTTTTAAAAATTCCACAAGAATTGCTCAAAGATAGCGAAATTTACTTACATATGCTTGCAATTTGTTTGTTTTTTGATGCCATAGGTATTGTTTTAGCTGCTATTGTAAGGGTTTATAATATGGCTTATTGGGTCATGTTTATAGGTTTTTTGATGGATATAGTGGTGATTTGTGGAAATTATTATGTTTTGCATTATACAAAGTCAGAACTTTTTGGAATAGGGCTTAGTAATATTTTTGCTCGCATTGTTGCTATAGTTGCTTTGTTTGCGATACTTTTTTATAAACTTAAAATTCATCTTAAAATCAAAGAAATGATAAAACTTGAAAAAGAAGTTTTAAAAAAGGTTTTAAATATAGGAGGATTTTCAGCAGGGGAAAATCTTTTGTGGATAGTCCAATATACTATAGCTTTTGCTTTTGTAGCAAGCTTAGGTGAGGCGAGTTTGAGTGTGCAAACGATTTATTTTCAAATTTCAATGCTTATCATGCTTATAGGACAAGCTATAAGCATAGCTAATGAAATCATAGTAGGTAAATTAGTCGGTGCTAGATATGAAAATATCGCTTATAAACATGCTTGGCGTGCTTTATATTTTAGTGTAATAGCGAGTGCTTTAGTGGCGTTTTTAAACTATCTTTGTCAAGATTTTACTATGCAAATTTTAGGGCTTAAAGAAGAGCTAAAAAATTTAATGATACCTTTATTTGCTCTTTCAATCTTTCTTGAAATTTCACGAACTTTTAATATAGTTATGGTTAATTCCTTGCGCGCAAGTGGCGATGCTAAGTTTCCATTTTTTAGCGGACTTGTTTTTATGATGGGGGTATCTTTGCCTGTGGGTTATGTGCTTTGTTTTCATTTTAATCTTGGAATTTTAGGGGTTTGGATAGGGTTTTGTGCAGATGAGTTTTTGCGTGGAATGGTAAATTCATACAGATGGAAAAGTAAAAAATGGCAAGGCAAAGCTCTAGTTTAAAATCATTTATTTATAAAGATGAGTGCTATTTTTATTCTAAAAAATGCATAAAAACTTTAAGATTAAGGCTAAATGAAAAGGGTGAATTTGTTCTTAGTATTCCTTATTTTTGCACCTTTAAAAGTGTTTATGAGTTTTTAGATAAATCAAGTTCTTGGATGAATGAGGCAAAAACAAGATTTGAAAAAAAAGTTTTAAAAGATGATGAGTTAATCTTTTTAGCTAAAAAATATCAAATCATTTTTGATGAAAATGCCAAAAAAATTTATTTTGATAAAGATAAAATAATTTGTCAAAATAAAGCAAAATTGGATTTATTTTTAAGACAAAATGCTAAAAAGATTTTTACTTTTTATCTTAAAAAATGGAGTAAAAAAACAGGCTTATTTTACACGCATTTAAGCATTAAAAATATGAAAACACGTTGGGGTTCTTGCAATCACAATAAAGCTTATATTAATTTAAATTTAAAACTCATTCAAAAGAGTTTAAGAGCTATTGAATATGTGATTTTGCATGAAATTAGCCATTTAAAATTTCCCAATCATAGCAAAGAATTTTATACTTTTATAGAGCATTTTATGAGTGATTTTAGGCAAAGAGAGAAAGAATTTTTAAGTTAAAAATGTTATATTTATAGTTTATTTTTCAAAAAAGGCATAATATGACTTTGGATTTTGATTTTATTTATAATGCAGATAATGATATTTTTGAATATTTATTGCGTTTTTATGCGAAAAATTACAATTATATCCTTAGTAAAGAAGAAAATACTTATCATTTTTCTATCGATGCAGATGAAGAAAATTTAAAGACTTTTTGTGATTCTTTGAATTTCATGAGTCATAGCGTTTTTTTGAAAAAATTTGATGTAAAAGCGGGGCAGGGTTTTAACCCTTGTATACCAGAAGATAAAGAATTTTCAAGATTTTCTTATATTACTCATTTAAATTCTAATGCTTATCAAGAAAAAAAACTTTTAAACAAAAACGAATGGGGCGTGTTTTGTGAGTGTGAATTTTCAAGCAATTTATCAGAATTTGAAAAAATCAATGAAGAAAATTTCAATACTTTTTTAAATCTTGCCTTTGATTTGTTAAGTCAAGAAAAAAAGATTTATTTGAAAGATAAAAATGGCATTTATGAATTTTCTTTGTTTAAGAACGAATTTATAGGAGATTTTTTACTTCCTTGTGATATTAAAGCTATAAATTCAGTTTTTGTTTGTTCAAATGAAAATTTAAAACTTCTTGCAAGTTTAGAAAAACCTTTGATGAAACTAAGGCTTAATGCCATATTTAGAAAAAATCACAATCTTGATTTTAGTGATTTTAAAATTAGACTTGCTAGGGATTTATTTTGTTTTGCTTTAGGTTTGAAACTTTTTGAAAATGAGTATAAATTTTTAAGCGTAAAAAAGATAGAAGAGTATCAAAAAGATTTTTATATCAGTGCTTTAGATGAGCAAGTGGTGGTTTTGGAAGGCTTTGAATTTATCAATACTAAGGCAAGAGAGCTTATTTTTTCTAAAGAAGATAAAAATATGGCAAGAATTTCTTATCTTGTAAGCCGTTATAAAGAAAAGGCTTTTATTTTAGAGCTTAGTAAGGATTATGAAGATATTTTGCTTGTCAATAAAGAGCTTAATTTGCTTAAACTTTCCTTGCCAAAACACAGCAAAGAACTTTATGAAGAAATTAAAAAAGATGAAATTGGTGCAAGGCTTTTAGAAAATTTTAGCAAGGAATTTCCTCTTTTAGATGAAAATTTTGAGCTTCAAAACAATTTTTATTCTTTGCTTGGGTTAGTAGGTAGAGTGCTAAATTTGGGTAAAAATTTACAAGAGAGTGCTAGCGAGCTTTTAAAAATCGCTGATGAGTCAAAAATGCCTCGTGGAGTAAAGATTGATTATCGTTTGAAAGAAGATAAAAGTTTTGATTATACAAGAACCTTAAGATCTGCTATGAGTTTTATGTTAGCAGGTGTAGATAGTGCTAATATCGCTTATGGAGCGGTTGAGAGTTTGGCTTATTTCTTGCGTGATACTTATGATGAATTAAGAGAGAAAAAGCAAAGTGATTTAGCACTTATAAGTGGATCTTTGTTTGAACATAAATCTTTACTTAAAAATACTTTAAAACATCTTAAAAATTGTCAGTTAAGCGATGCGCCACTTAGGGTATAAGATCAAAATTTCAGGTCTAGTTCAAGGGGTGGGTTTTCGCCCCTTAGTTTATGAACTAGCTTTGAAATCAAAGCTTTTTGGAGAAGTAAGAAATGATGGTTTTGGGATAGAAATCATCCTTGCTTGCACTCAAAAAGAATGTGAAAATTTCATAGAAAATTTAAAAAATCATCTTCCACCTTTAGCAAGAATAGATAAGCTTATAATCACGCAAATTTCTATTTCAAACTATGAGAATTTTAGCATTACTCCTTCTTTAGAGAATACAAAAAGCACGCCTATGTTAAGCGATTTTGCGCTTTGTAAGGAGTGTAAAAAAGAATTTTTTGATGAAAAAAATCCACGCTTTTTATATCCTTTTATCACTTGCACACATTGTGGGCCACGCTTTAGTATTATAAAAAGTCTTCCTTATGATAGATTTAATACCTCTATGCAAGAATTATTGATGTGTGAGTTTTGTAAAAGTGAATATGAAGATCCTAAAAATAGGCGTTTTCATGCCCAACCTATTAGTTGTCCTAAATGCAAAATCAATGTTTTTCTTAAAAATCCAAAGGGTGAAATTTTAGCCAAAGATCAAGAAGCTTTTATGCAAAGTGCGAAGTTTTTAAAGGAAGGTAAAATTTTAGCCATTAAAGGCATGGGCGGTTTTCATCTCATGTGTGATGCGTTTAATGAAGAAGTTTTAAAAACTCTAAGACTTAGAAAAAATCGCCCCAAAAAACCCTTTGCTTTGATGTGTAAAGATTTACAAAGTGCTAAAGAACTTGCCTTTATAGATGAAAAAGAAGAAGCTTTGCTTGGTGGGGTTTTGGCTCCTATTGTGATTTTAAAGGCAAAAAAAGCCTTTTCTTTAATCGCTCCTGATGTTGATAAAATCGGTATTATGTTAGCTTATACGCCTTTACATCTTTTGCTTTTTGAGTATTTTAAAGGAAGCCTTGTAGCAACGAGTGCAAATTTAAGCGGAGAAAGTATCATTAAAGATGAGTTTAATTTGCGTCAAAAACTTGATAAAGTTTTTGATTTTTATTTGGATTATGATAGGGAAATTATCAATGCAAGTGATGACAGCATAGCTCAAGTGGTAAATGGCAAAACTATGTTTTTGCGTACTTCAAGGGGTTTAAATCCCTTTTATTTGGAAAGAAATTTTAATAAAAAAGGCACTTTTTTAGCTTTGGGTGCGGAACTTAAAAATGAATTTGTGATTTTTTATGAAAATAAACTTTTAATTTCTCCTTATATAGGGGATTTGAAAAGTCTTGATGTGCATGAGAGATTTTTTAAACTTTTAGAATTTTTTAAACAAAATTATGATTTGAAATTTGATGCGATTTTGTGCGATAAACACCCGCATTTTAGCTATGCAAAAGAATTTGAAGAAAGGATTAAAATTTCTCATCATTATGCGCATTTTTGTGCGGCTTATTTTGAATACGAAGAAAATTTTGCAAAAGATGAAAAGGCTTTAGCTTTTATTTGTGATGGAACAGGTTATGGCGAAGATGGTAAAATTTGGGGTGGAGAAGTTTTTGTAGGAAATTTAAAAGAATATGAAAGAATTGCACATTTTGAAAATTTCACTCTTATAAATAGTGATATTAAAAATATACAAAATTTAGCCTTAAGTCTTATTTTTCATTATGATTTAGAAGATAAGGCTAAGGATTTTTTAGCAAAAATTCCAAAAATTAAACTTAAAAATCTTAAAAAAATTTATTCTCATTCTAACTTACAAACAAGTTCTTTAGGACGCATTATCGATGCTTTTGGAAGTATTGTTTTTAACTTAGAAAAAAGTTCTTATGAAGCTCAAGTTGGCTTAATGTGTGAAGCTTTTTATGATAAAAATCTTGATTTTTCTTATAAGCTTTTTGTAGAAAAAGGGCAGGTTAATTTTAAAAATTTAATCCTAGGGGCTTTGCAAGATGAAAAAACTAAGGCGATTACAGGTATGTTTAATGCCTTGGCAAATTTTATCATAGATTTTAGCAAAGATTATGATTTAAAAGTGCTTTTAAGCGGAGGGGTTTTTCAAAACAAAACCTTGCTTGAAATTTTAAAAGCTAAAAATTTTGATTTTTTTATACCTTTAAAGTACCCTTGTAATGATAGCTCCATAGCCTTAGGACAAATGGTGCATTTTTTAAATTTAGAAAAATAAAGCAAATATTCTAAAAACTCATAATTTTTTAATGCTTTTAAGGTTAAAATGAAACAAAAAATATATAAGGAAAGAAAATGTGTAAAGATTGCGGCTGCTCTATAAATTCAAGCCATACGCATGGTCATCATCACGACCACCATCATGAAAATCCAAGTTTAAAAGAAAGCAAAACCATAGAAGTGATTTCTAAAATTTTAAGCAAAAATGATGAAGAAGCTAAGCACAATAGAGCGCATTTTAATGAAGCTAACACGCTTTGTATTAATTTAATGAGTTCCCCAGGTAGTGGAAAAACCACGCTTTTAGAAAGCACGATTAAGGCTTTGAAAAATGAACTTAAAATTGCTGTGATTGAAGGGGATTTAGAAACCAATAATGACGCTCTAAGGGTAAAAAATGCCGGAGCTTTGGCGTATCAAATCACTACAGGACAAAGCTGTCATTTGGACGCTTTTATGGTGCATGAGGCTTTGCATCATTTAGCCATTGATGATGTGGATTTGCTTTTTATAGAAAATGTTGGAAATTTGGTTTGTCCTGCAAGTTATGATTTAGGAGAGCATTTAAATGTGGTTTTGCTTTCGATAACTGAAGGAAGTGATAAGCCGCAAAAATACCCTGTGATGTTTAAAAAGGCTGATATAGTTTTAATCACAAAGGTAGATTTGGCCCATCATTTTGATTTCGATATTAAAGAGGCGACTAGGTTGATTAAAGAATTAAATCCTAGAGCAGATATTATCACCCTTGATGCAAAAAATGGCACCAATATGGAGCTTTGGTATAAGGTGCTTAAACTTAAAAAGGAGCTTTTTTAATGTGTTTGTCTATACCTTCTGAAATTTTAGAAATCGATGAGTTAAACAATGCTTTAGTACAAACTTTAGGCGTGAAAAGAAAAGTTAATTTGGATTTGATTGATGAACCTTTAAAACAAGGCGATTATGTATTAATCCATGTAGGCGTTGCTATGGAAAAAATCGACAAAGAAGCTGCACTAGAAAGCATTAAAACCTATCAAGAAATAGTAGAAAAAATGAATAGTGGAGAGATAAAAAGTGATGAAGGAGATTTGGGTTTAAATGAATTTCATCGATGAATTTAGAGATAAAGAAAGCATTTTAGCTTTAAAAAAACTCATAGAACAAGAACTTAAAAATCCTATTAATATCATGGAAATTTGCGGTGGGCATACGCATAGTATCATGAAATATGCTTTGCCTTCTATTTTGCCAAAGGAAATTAACTTTATCCATGGGCCAGGATGTCCTGTTTGTGTTATGCCAAGAGTTCGCATTGATACAGCTATCAAGTTAGCCTCCATGAAAGATACGATTTTTTGTACTTTAGGGGATCTTTTAAGGGTGCCTGGAAGTGAAATTTCTTTACTGGATTTAAGAGCTAAAGGGGCTGATGTTAGAGCGCTTTATTCTCCGCTTGAGGTTTTGGAAATTGCTAAGCAAAATTTAAACAAAAATATCATCTTTTTTGCTATAGGTTTTGAAACTACTACGCCTATGAGTGCTTTACTTCTTCAAAAGGTTATAGAAGAAAAAATAAATAATGTCTTTTTTCATATCAATCATATCACAGTTCCAGCACCTGTAGAAGCGATCATGAATGATGAAAATGTAAAAATCAATGCTTTTTTAGGTCCTTCTCATGTGAGTGTGATAACAGGTTATGGTATTTATGAGCCTTTAGCAGCAAAATTTAAAACCCCTATAGCGGTGAGTGGTTTTGAGCCAGTTGATATTTTAGAAAGTGTGTTAAATATCATAAAACAAAGCAATGAAGGCACTTTTAAAGTGTATAATCAATACAAAAGAGCCGTAAGCAAAGAAGGCAATGTTAAAGCACAAAATTTAGTAAAAAAATACTTTAGGGTGTGTGATTTTGAATTTCGTGGCTTAGGACTTATTAAAGATGGAGGCTTGGAGTTAAAAGAAGAATTTAGCGCTTACGATGCGAGTAAAAAATTTGATTGTGCGGTGCAAAGTAAAAATGAAAGCAAAGCCTGTATTTGTGGGCAAATTTTAAGAGGTTTGGCCAAGCCTTATGATTGTAAAGTTTTTGGCAAGGCTTGTACGCCAAGAAGTCCTATAGGAAGTTGTATGGTTTCTGGCGAGGGTGCTTGTGCGGCGTATTATAAATACTCAAAGGTGAATGCATGAAAAATATTTCCTTAGCCCACGGAGGTGGCGGAGAAGAGATGAATGAGCTTTTAACTAAGCTTTTTAAGATCTTTGATAATGAAATTTTAAACGCAAATAATGATGCAGCGATTTTGGGAAATTTGGCTTTAAGCACGGATTCTTTTGTTTTAAGTCCGATTTTTTTAGATGAAGAGGTTAATATAGGCAAACTTTGTGTTTGTGGTTCTATTAACGATGTTTTGATGGTGGGTGCTAAGCCAAAATATCTAAGCTTAGGACTTATCTTAGAAGAAGGTTTTGAGCTAGAAAAACTAGAACACATTTTAAAAAGCATTAAAGAAGAATGTGAAAAATGTGGAGTTATGTTAGTTTGTGGCGATACTAAAGTTGTTCCTAAGGGCAAGGCAGATGAAATTTATATCAACACTACAGCCTTAGGTGAAATTATTTCTAAAAAAGAAAGTAAAAATATCAAAGCAGGGCTTAGCATACTTCTTTCAGGCGATATAGGAAGGCATGGAGCTAGTGTTTTAATCAAAAGAAATGAGCTAGAAGCTAATGTTAAAAGTGATTGTAAGGCTTTAGATAAAGAGGTTTTAGAGCTTTTAGAAAAAGATATAAAGGTTGTAGCAATGAGAGATGCTACTCGCGGGGGGCTTAGTGCGGTTTTAAATGAGTGGGCAAAGCAAAGTGGAAATGATCTTTTGATCTTTGAAGAAAAAATCATCGTTCAAGATGAGGTTTTAGGACTTTGCGAGCTTTTTGGTTACGAAGCGTATGAGCTTGCAAATGAAGGCACTTTTATACTTTGTGTGGAAAAAGAAGATGAGTTAAAAGCCTTGGAAATTCTAAAAAAATACAATGTAAATGCGAGTATTATAGGAGAAGTTTTAGAAGAGAAAAAAGCACGCGTGATCTTACAAAACGCTTATGGAGCAAAACGCTTTTTAGAAAGCCCTAAAGGCGAACTTTTACCAAGAATTTGCTAATGCACGAATTAAGTATAGTAGAATCTTTAATCGAACTTTGCGAAGAAAATGCCTTAAACAATAAGGCTTGTAATGTGCAAGAAATTTATGTAAAAATCGGGCGTTTAAGCGGTATAGAAGTGGATCTTTTTAAGCGTTGTTTTGAAACTTTTAAAGAAAACTCAAATATTTGCAAAAATGCTAAACTTTTTATAGAGCTTGCTCCGCTTGAAATTTTATGCTTAAAATGCGATCAAACAAGTATTTTAGAAGAAAATGTTTTTAAGTGTCCTAAATGTCAAAGTATAGAATATAAAATCATACAAGGTGAGGACTTGCACCTTATGCGACTTGTGATGGAGTGAGATAATAAATTTAGAAACATTGTTTTTTGTTTGATTTTATATAATTTCTAGTATTATAATAAAATAAAATTTTTAATTTTACAAGGATTAAAATATGCTAAAAGATAAATTATTGCAAGATTTAGAAGAACATTTTGAAACTTTAGGACAAGTTAGAAATTTAGCACAAAATTATGATGAAAGATTGTTTAATTATCTTTTAGAAGAAAGTAAATATAAAGAAGAATTTAAAAATAGATTTTTTATTTTTAATAAAAAAGTTTTGATTTTTAAAATAAATGAATTTTTAACATTTTTAGATCTTAAAAATTTAAGTGGTAGCTTTACAAGCTATGCTAACAAAATAGGACTTGCAAATAAAACAAAATCTCTTTTAAAAACAAATAACGAAGTAGTATTAAATTTTGCTTTTAAAGATGGCATTATAAAAGGCGGACAAAGTAAAGATGAGCAAAAAACACAAGAGATATTTTTCAATGAAATACTAGCTCATGATGAAATAGATGTGTTATTTGATAAAAAAGCTTTGCAGAATTTTGAACTAATAGGTGAAATAAAAAATTTACAAGAATATTTAAAAAATAATCCAAATTTGCTCATAAAAGGCAATAATTTACTAGTGTTACATTCTTTAAAAAAGCTTTATGCAAATAAAATAAAATTAATCTACATTGATCCACCTTATAATACGGGTAATGATAGTTTTGGTTATAATGACAAATTTAAACACTCTACTTGGCTTACTTTTATGAAAAATCGCCTTGAAATTGCTAGGGAATTTTTAAGAGATGATGGTGTGATTTTTGTGCAATGTGATGATAATGAACAAGCATATTTAAAAGTACTTATGGATGAGATTTTTGGAAGAGATAATTTTGTAAATAGTATAGCTGTTAAATTAAAAAATATTGCAGGAGCAAGTGGAGGAGGAGAAGATAAAAGATTTAAGAAAAATATAGAGTATATTTTAATTTATGGTAAAAGTTATGAAAAATTAGAACAATTTAAATCTGTATATGATTCTAGAGAATTGTATTCTCATATAAGTTTTTGCAAAGAAAATAATATTAGTTGGAAATATACTTCGGCTCTACTCAATGGCGGTGAAAAAAAGTTAATAGCTACAACACTTGATGGTGATGGCAATGAAATTAAAATTTTTGAAAGAATTAATTATGATATAAAATCCATAGGACAAATGATAAAAGATTTTAAAATGAATGAGAAAGAAATTTTTTATCATTATGTAAATAAAATTTTTAGAACCACGATGCCACAAAGTTCAATTAGAGTGAGAGTTCTTGAAAAATTAAAAGAATTAAATTTAAGTCCTTATCTTATATCTATAGAATATACCCCAAAAAGTGGAAGAAATAAAGGTGTTGTATACGAGCAATTTTATAATGGAGAAAAATTAAATTTATTCGCATGGCTAAAAGATGTTATAGAAATTAAAGATAAGCAAATTTTTAAAAAAGAATTAGCTGGAACTTTATGGGATTTTGCTTTCGCAATGACAAATTTAACAAAAGAAGGGGATACTCAATTTAGCAATGCAAAAAAACCCGAAGCTTTACTTCAAAGAATTATAGAAATTTCTACAAATGAAAACGACATAGTAATGGATTTTTTTGCGGGAAGTGGCACTACTCTAGCCGTTGCTCATAAAATGAAACGCAAATGGATAGGCATAGAACAAATGGATTATATAGAAACTATCACAAAAGAAAGACTCAAAAAAGTCATAGAAGGTGAGCAAGGTGGTATCAGCAAAGCAATAAATTGGCAAGGTGGTGGAAATTTTGTTTATGCTGAGCTTATGCCACTTAATGCAATTTATAAAGAAAAAATACAAAATTTAAATGATGAAAAAGAACTAGATAATATTTATCAAGAGTTAAAAACCAAAGCTTTTTTAGATTATAGAGTAGATATAAATGAAATTTTAAAAGATAAAGAATTTGAAAATTTAGACTTAGAAAGCAAAAAAGAAATTTTAAAACTTGTTTTAGACTCTAATATGGATTATCTTTTATATGGTGATATAAAAGATGAAGATTATGCCTTGTCTAAAGAAATAATAAAACTTAATAAAATATTTTATGGTGATGAAAATGTTTAATAAAAAACTACACGAGCTTTTACAAGAAGAATTTGGAAAAAGAGGTATAGAGCAAATAGAAATTCCTTTTTACGTAAAAGAGAATTTATCAAAAGAATTAAGAATTTATCAAGAAAAAGCTCTAAAGTATTATTATGCAAATTCTGATAGCATAAAACAAAGACATTTAATGTTTAATATGGCAACAGGAAGTGGAAAAACTCTTATAATGGCTGCATTAATACTAGATTGTTATAACAAAGGATATAGAAATTTTATATTTTTTGTAAATTCTACTTCGATTTTAGAAAAAACTAAAGCAAATTTTGCAAATAAATATTCTAGCAAATATCTTTTTAAAGAAAATATAAATATAGACTCTAAAAATATAGAAATTAATATTATAAATAATCTTTTTGAAAGCAAAAATGAATGCATTAATATATATTTTACAACTATACAAGCTTTATTTTCTCTTTTTAAAAATGAAAGAGAAAATTCTTTAAGCTTTGAAGATTTAAAAGATGAAAAACTTGTATTTTTAGCTGATGAAGCTCATCATTTAAATAGTGATACTAAAAGCAAAAACGAAAACGAGCTTAAAGAAGGTTGGGAAGCTATTATAAAAAGAGCTTATGAAAGCAATAATGAAAATTTATTATTTGAATTTAGTGCTACTATTCCGCAAGAATTTAATGTTTTGGAGAAATATCAAGATAAAATTATTTATGAATACACCTTAAGAGAATTTTGCAAAGAGGGATATTCTAAACGTATATTTTTAGTTAAGTATGACAATGATAGTTTAGAACATAGATTTTTAGGAGCCGTGCTTTGTAGTCTTTATAGAGAGTTGTTGGCTCAAAAATATAATATCATATTAAAGCCTGTTGTTTTACTTAAGAGTGAATCTATAAAAGAATCTATGCAAAATCAAGAAAAATTTATAGATTTTATAGATAATTTAGAAAGCTTGCATATAGAAGATTTTTATAAAAATATAAACAAAGAAAGTGATCTTTTAAATAAAAGTTTAGAGTTTTTTAAAAAAGAATATCAAAATACTTATGCAAAAACTATTGTAAATTTTTTGAAAAATAATTTTAAAACGCTTTATATGTTAAACACAAATGATGATAAAGAGCTAGAAAAAAATCAAATTTTACTTAATAGCTTAGAAGAAAAAGATAATCAAATAAGAGTTATTTTTTGCGTTGATAAACTTAATGAAGGTTGGGATGTTTTAAATCTTTTTGATATAGTTAGGCTTGGAAATAAAAAGGCAAGTAAAACAATAACCACAAAGGAAGCACAACTTATAGGAAGAGGTGCTAGATATTATTCTTTCAAAAGCGATTTGTTTGATTTTGATGATGAGTTTAGATTTAAAAGAAAGTATGATAGTGATCTTGAAAATGAGTTAAATGCTTTAGAGAAATTAACTTATCATACTAGAAATGATGTTGAGTTTATCAAGCAACTCAATGAAAGCATGAATAAAGAAGGATTATTATTTGAGGAGGAAAAAACACGCATAGATTTAATAGTCAATGAAAAAATAAAAGAGATTATTAAAAATAACAAAATTTATTACGCTAATAATAAAAGAATCAAAAAGCGTGATTTGAAAAATTTTTACATTACAAGAATTGAGATGGAACAAAAAATAAAAGGTTTGCAAATTCCTTATTTTTCAAATTCTATAAAAGAAAGTGAGGAGAAATTTGAAGAAATCAAAGAAGAATATGATCTTCAAAAACCATCTGCTCTTAATCATATAGATAATATATATTTTTTAAAAGCTATGAATATATTAGGACTTGATTTTAACAAAATCAATGAAAATTTTACTTTTAAAAGCAAAAAAGATTTTATAGAAAATTGTTTAAAAAATACAGTTGTTTGTTTTTCAAAACGACAAGAATTTAATCAAATAAATAATCTTGAAATAGCCAAATATATTTTAGAAAATTTTAAATCGCTCAAGCAAAACATAAAACAAGAATACGAAGTAAGTGAGTTTATAACTCATGAATTTAATATAGGGAATAAGGTAGTATTTAAAAATAAAGAGAATTTTAAGGAAATGAATTTTGAGTGGCTTTATCACAAAACTTTTTGTTTTGATAGTAATTTAGAAAAAGAATTTTTAAATTTTATAGAAGTGAAAAAAGATGAAATCAATAAAGTGTTTTCTAAATGGTTTGTTATAAGAAATGAAGGCTTTGAAGAATTTAAAATTTACGATAATAGAAAAGATGAAGTAACTTATGCTATGGGATTTGAACCTGATTTTATTTTCTTTGGTAAGAAAAATAAAGATGATGATAATTTTTTAAGCATACAATGTTTTATAGAAACAAAAGGAGAGCATTTAGCAATAGCAAAAGATGCTTGGAAGGAAGAATTCTTAGAGACTTTAAAAGGAAAAATAATAACCACCAAGGATGATAAAAAATTAACTCTTCAATCTTTACCGTTTTTTATAAACAAGAACTTTAATATAAATGATAAATTCCTTAGTAGTTTTGATGAATTTGTAAGTTTTCAAGATGAAAGATAAGTAATATTTATTTTTACCAAGTATATAAATCTAGCTTTTCAAAATTCTTGCAAGTTTAAGCAAATTTGAAATCAAAAATTCTTTTTTTACGAGCTTAGAATTGGTTTTAAGCTCGTATTCGCATTTAAGCAAAAGAGTGAAAATTTCTTTATATTGTTCGATTTTTAAATTAAAGGCTTGAGAGCTTAAATTTTGTCCCACTTGAGGAGGTGGAGTATAGCCTAAAAGATCTTTAAAGTCAATTTTACCATTGACTTTAGCATAAAGTGCGATTTTAAACAAACGATAAAAAGAATTATACAAAGAGTTGATTAAAGCAATTTCATTAAAATTATCTAAAATTTTTTCAAGTTCGCTTTTAAAGTCTTGTTTTTTTAAAATTTTCTCAAAAAAGCTTTCAAAACTTCCTGTATTCAAACTATAGCAGTATTGTTCTATGGTTTTTTCATCTACTCTTAAACCACTAAATTTATTAAGCTCACTCGCAGCAAGATATAAGTTTTCATCAAAACTTGTAAAAAGAGTAAATAAAGCATTTTGAGTGATTTCAACCCCTAGTTGTTTTGCTTTTATGCTTAAAAGTTCCACGCCTTCTTTAGCTCCGTTAGCTTTGAAAAATCTTACAAAATGAGGAGAGAAAATTTTTTCTATATCGCTTTGTTTAGAATTTTCATCATAAAGCTCTAAAAGAAAGAAATTGTTCGTATTGTTTTTGCAAAGTTCGACTAAAATTTTAAGATCTTTTGTTGGAATTTTTTTAGAAGTTTTGATTTCTAGTAATTTTTTTTCGCTAAAAAGCGATCCTGCGCTTAAAAAATCACTCGCACGAGTGAAGTTGTATTCTTCAAAAAAAAGTTTTAAAGTTTCATCGGGCTTATATTTTTCTTTTATAAATTCAGCATAAAGTTCGCTTTGAAAATTATCTGCTCCATAAAGAAAGAAAAAATTAGGTATTGAATCTTTAGAAAGTAAGATTTGAAGCTCTTTTCTATACATTTTCTTCCTTTATAAGTCTTTGGGTGATTTTAGCATAAATTTTTGCCATAACTATATCCGCTTCTATGATTTGCACCTCAACACTTTCTAGCAAATTTACACGCGTATCATAAAGGATTATATCTGCTCCTTTGATTTCATCATCTAGTTTAGCTATGCAAAGTCCATCATTTTGCACAACTAAAGCTTTAAATTTTTTGCCTATATTTTTAGCTGCCCATCTAGCAAATTTTCTATCCATAAAATCAAAAGCAACCTTATCCGCCTCTCTTTCAAGTGTGCTAAGATTCTCGCAAGTGCTTTCTATGTTTAAAAGTAGATAATTAAAAAGTTTTTCATCGTTTTTTTGCTTGGCTTTTAAAAGTCTGTGCAAAATAAGATCAGAATACCTTCTTATAGGGCTTGTAAAATGTGAGTATTTATCAAAACCTAAGCCAAAATGCCCCGCATTTACGCTAGAATATTCCGCTTTTTTTTGTGCTTTGATGATGAGTTTATCTACTTCTGCTCTTAAATTTAACTCATCGGATAAAGCTTGTATGTCGCGTATGAGTTCAGGAAGATTGGGTTTAAAATTTACATCGATGCCTAGTTCGCGTAATTCATTTAAAAGCTTATCGATTTTTCTTGCATCAGCACTTAAGTGATTTCTAAAAACACCTATATCTATGAGTTTTGCTGCGGCTTTATTGGCTAAAAGCATACAATCTTCGATCAAATTATGCGAAGGCGTGTCTTTTTCAAAAACTGTGCTTTTTAGACTTAAGTTTTTATCTAGATTCATTCTTAATTCTTCGGTGCGAAATTCAAAGGCATTTTTAAGACGCATTTTGCGTAAATTTTTTGTGATTTCAAAAAGCTCATAAAGCCATGAAAGCTCTTTTAAATCAGGTTTTTGTATTAAAATTTCATCAACTTCATCATAATTAAAACGGCGTTTTGAGTTGATAATACCTTCAAAAAGTTCTTCTTTTATGACTTTATTTTCATGATCGAGTGTGATTTTAAAACAATACGCTAAGCGATCTAAATGAGGTTTTAAAGAACAGATATTTTCACTTAAAGGATGCGGTAGCATAGGTATAGCAATATGTGGAAAATAAATAGAAAATCCACGATTTCTTGCTTCTTTATCTATAGCGCTATAAGCATAAACATATTCGCTAACATCAGCAATAGCTACATAAATTTCTCGTTTTTGGGTGTCAAAATAAATCGCATCATCAAAATCTTTTGCATGTATAGGATCTATGGTGCAAAAAGGCAAGGCTCTTAAATCCATGCGATTTTTATACATACTCGCATCAACACTATCACCGTTTGCTAGAGCTTCTTTGATACAAGCGTCGCTAAATTCGTTATTTTTATTAAAAAGAGCTAGGGAGATTTTTTCATCTACGCTTTCATCATGGATATGCCCTAAAACTTCTATGATATTGTTATTTTCATTTTCTATTTTTAAAATTGTCCCTAAAGGTAGTGCTTTTAAGGATTTTTGAGAAGCTTTTAAGGTGGTGCTTAATCCTGTTTTGATATTCATTCCAAGCACGGCTTCGCCATACCTTTTGGTGATCACTAAAGAGGTTTCATTGGCTCTTTTTAGAACCAAAATCACCTTTGCACTGGGGCGTTTTTTCTTTAAAGGTAGAAGTTTTACTGCGACTATATCTTTATAGTTTGCGCCTTTTAGGTTTTTGTTTTCTATCAAAAGATCTTTTTTGAAACTTTCATCAAAGCATTGTAAAAAACCTGTGCCTTTACTCGAAATATCAAGTACTCCAAAGGCAAAACCATTGTTAAGATAGTATTTGTTTTTGTGTTCTTTGATGATATGATTGGTTAAAAGTTCTCTTAAAATTTGTTTAAATTCATTGTTTACTTCGTGAGAGCTAATGCCATAACTAAGACTGTTTAAAAATTCTTTCACTTTTGATACTTTATGATTTTTTGTAAAATTCTTACATAAAGTTTATAAAAAAAATATGAAATTTATACTTTAATTGCTATAATAATACCTTTAATTTTTGAATTTTTAAGGAGTGAATATGGCTATTACAGTATATTATGATAAAGATTGTGATTTAAATTTAATCAAATCAAAAAAAGTAGCAATTATAGGCTTTGGCTCTCAAGGGCACGCTCATGCGATGAATTTAAGAGATAATGGCGTAAATGTAACTATCGGACTTCGTGAAGGTAGTGTAAGTGCTGTTAAAGCAAAAAATGCTGGTTTTGAAGTGGTGAGTGTGAGTGAGGCTTCTAAGATAGCGGATGTGATTATGATTTTAGCTCCTGATGAAATTCAAGCAGATATTTTTAATGTCGAAATAAAACCAAATTTAAGTGAAGGCAAGGCTATAGCTTTTGCACACGGTTTTAATATCCATTATGGTCAAATTGTTGTTCCAAAAGGTGTAGATGTTATCATGATAGCACCTAAAGCACCAGGTCATACAGTAAGAAATGAATTTACTCTAGGTGGTGGAACTCCTTGTTTAATAGCTATCCATCAAGATGAAAGCAAAAATGCTAAAAATTTAGCCTTAAGTTATGCAAGTGCGATCGGGGGTGGACGTACAGGTATTATAGAAACAACCTTTAAAGCCGAAACAGAAACAGATCTTTTTGGTGAGCAAGCTGTGCTTTGTGGTGGACTTAGTGCTTTGATTCAAGCAGGTTTTGAAACTTTGGTTGAAGCAGGTTATGAACCTGAAATGGCTTATTTTGAGTGTTTGCATGAAATGAAACTCATTGTGGATTTGATTTATCAAGGTGGTATTGCAGATATGCGTTATTCTATTTCAAATACTGCAGAATACGGCGATTACATCACAGGGCCAAAGATTATCACTGAAGAGACTAAAAAAGCGATGAAAGGTGTTTTAAAAGATATACAAAATGGTGTTTTTGCAAAAGATTTTATCTTAGAACGCCGTGCAGGTTTTGCTAGAATGCATGCAGAACGCAAAAATATGAATGATTCTTTGATAGAAAAAACAGGACGCAATTTGCGTGCTATGATGCCTTGGATCAGTGCTAAAAAATTAGTAGATAAAGATAAGAACTAAACATTGTCAAAGAAAAAATTAGTTCAAATTCAGCGTTATTTAATCATAGCTATACTTTTTTTACTTTGCATAGCTTTAGCTTTGGGAATTTTAGTAAAATATCAAAATTCCCAAGATGTTTCTTCTGTTAAGCCGGATTATTTTATTGATAAGCAAGAAGATTTAATTTCATTAAATAAAGATCATTATGAAATTGGTATTTTTCAAGAGAATGAGTTTGATAATAATAAATCTGTAAGTATTTTAGAGCAAAAAATTCAAGAAATTGATGATTTAAATACAAGTTTAAATGAGCAAAATTTAAGCAGTGTGGAGCAGAATTTAAGTTTAGAGCAAAATCAGAGTTTAGAACAAAATTTTATTCTAAAAGATACAAATTTAACCCAAGATCAAAATTTAACTTTTAATGAAGATATTCATTTAAATAAAATTTCTAAAAAACCAAAACTTGCTATTATTATCGATGATATGGCAAATGCAAGTCAGGTTAGAGGTTTAAAAGCTTTAAATTTAAAGTTAAATCCTTCTTTTTTTCCGCCAGATAAAAACCATAGCGAAACGCCAAAACTTGCTTTAAAATTTGATTTTTATATGGTGCATTTACCTTTAGCAGCGACTAATTACAATAAACCTGAGCTTGATACTTTAAATTCAAATGATAGCAAAGAAAGAATTTTTAAAAAAATCAAGCAAATTAAAAAAGATTTTAAGGATTTAAGATACATCAATAATCACACGGGAAGTTTATTTACAAGCAATGAAGAAGCTATGAGAAAGCTTTATGAGGTTTTAAAAAATCAAAATATATTTTTTGTAGATTCTAAAACTATAGGAAATTCTAAAGCAAATAAAATAGCCAAAGAGTTAAATGTTCCTTATATACAAAGAGATGTGTTTTTGGATAATGAAGATGATGTTAATTATGTTAAAAAACAACTTGAAAGTGCGGTAAAACTTACACAAAAAAAAGGTTTTGTTATAGCCATAGGACATCCTAGAAAAAATACTTTTAAAGCTTTAGAGCAAAGTAAAGATTTGTTAAAAAGCGTTGATCTTGTGTATTTGAGTGAAATTTATGGCAAGTGAAATTTTGCCTGATGAATTTTTAGAACTTTTTAAAGATTTAAAAAAGCCTCCTAAAAAATTACACTATAAAGGAAATTTATCTTTATTAAAACAAGATAAAATCGCTATTATAGGTTCAAGGCGTATGAGTGTTTATACGAAAAATTGTGTTTTTTCCTTAGCGAGTATGCTTAAAAATGCTCATCTTTGCGTGGTAAGTGGCGGTGCTTTGGGTGTGGATATCACCGCAAGTATGGCAGCTATGCCAAATACTATAGGTATTTTTGCCAATGGTTTAGATCAAATTTATCCAAGAACTAATGAAAAAATCATTAAACAAATTTATGGAAATGCTTTAGCTTTAAGTGAATACGAAGATGATTATTTGCCAAAAAATTATGATTTTTTACTAAGAAATCGTTTGGTTATTGCTTTAAGTAAGGCCGTTGTGGTTGCACAAGCAGATATAAAAAGTGGTTCTATGCAGAGTGCAAAACTTGCTTTAGAACTCAATAAACCTTTATATGTTTTACCACAAAGACTAGAAGAAAGCACAGGAACTAATTTTCTTTTAAAGGAAAATAAAGCAAAGTTAATTTGTGATTTTAAAGAATTTGTAAGTGAGTTTGCAAGTATAGATATAAATCAAGATGAATTTTTAGAGTTTTGTAAAAAAGGTGTGAGTGTTGATGAGGCTTTAAAAATTTATGGACAAAAAGTTTATGAATATGAACTTGAGGGAAAAATTTCCATAGAAGGGCTTTTTATAAGGGTTTTAGCATGAGAGCTTTGGCTTTAGATGTAGGTTTAAAACGCATAGGTGTAGCGCTTTGCATAGATAAAAAGATCGCTTTGCCTTTAGATGCAGTTTTAAGAAAAAATCGCAATCAAGCCGCTAATGAAATCAAAAATTTACTTAAAATACATGAAATTTCTTTACTTATTGTAGGCATTCCTAAGGGTGGATCAAGTGAAGAAGAAATGACAAGACGCATTAAGCATTTTGTTTCTTTGCTTGAATTTGATAAAGAAATTTGCTTTGTAGATGAAAGCGGAACAAGCAAAGAAGCTTTAGGATACGGCGTAGCCAATACACGCAAAAAAGATGGTAAATTAGACTCTTTATCCGCTTTTATCATGATAAAGGATTATTTTGCTCTCTAGAATAGAAAAACTTTATACCAAAGATGAAATGCAAAATATTTTATCTTCTTTTACTCAAGAAAAAAATGTTTGTGTATTTACAAATACTTTAAAAATTAGCATTGAAGAATTAGAAAAAGAATTTTTAAAACAAAAATTAAAATTTAAAAAGATCAATGCTTATTGTTATTTGTTTGATACCAAAGATAAGGCTATCTTAAGTTCTATGAAAGTTTTTAATGAGGCGCACTTTTATATACAAAATTATTCTTCTTATTTGTGTGCTTTAAATTTAGAAGTCAAAGCAGGGCAAAGGGTTCTTGATATGTGTGCAGCTCCGGGTGGTAAAAGTATCAATCTTGCAAATTTTATGCAAAATACAGGTTATTTAGCTTGCAATGAGATGAGTAGGGATAGATTTTTTATTTTGCAAAAAAATCTTAAAAATTACGGCGTGAATGCTAAAGTTTTTATGAAAGATGGTAAAAATATAGGCAATTTATGTCCTTTAAAATTTGATAAAATCTTACTTGATGCACCTTGTTCGACTTTTGCTAAAATAGGTTTTGATTTGGAAAAAAGTTATAAAGAAATCAAAAATATTGCAAAAACTCAAAAAAAACTTCTACATTCTGCTTTAAAGGCATTAAAAATAGGTGGAGAGCTTGTATATAGTACTTGTACCTTTACCAAAGAAGAAAATGAAGAAGTGATAGAGAATGCTTTAAAAAGTGAGTTTAAATTAGAGCTTTTAGATATTGATTTGGAAAATGTTGAGGCTAAAGCAGGGCAAAGTGAAGAATTTGCTGAAATTTCAAAATGCAGACGGATTTTACCAAGCTTAGACTATGATGGATTTTTCATAGCTAAACTTAGGAAATTATGTTAATTAATAAAATTATTCACATTTAAATACAAATTCATAAAAAAACTTAAAAAACAATAAATAATTTTTTCTTTATTTTAAAGCTTAAAGTTCTATTTTTAAGTACTTTGAAAAGAAAATCACAGCGTGAAAAGGCTGTGAATAAAGTTGAATTTTTTTTAACCTTAAAAAGATGAAATTAGTCTGATTGTATTTTTTGCAGTTTTGGAGCTATTACAGCTTGACAATATCCTTGATCGGGATTATTTATAAAATAATGTTGATGATAGTTTTCAGCTTTATAGTAAGTTTGCAATCTTGAAATTTTAGTAACTATTTTTTTACTAAATATTTTTTGCTGTTCTTCAATGAAATTTTGAGCTAAAATTTTATCTTCTTCATTTTCGTAAAATATTATTGAGCGATATTGTATGCCAATATCTTCACCTTGTTTATCTATACTTGTTGGATCATGAATTTTAAAAAAGAGTATTAGGATTTCAAGAAGAGAGATTTGTTTTTCATCGTAATTTATTTTGACAACTTCTATGTTACCATCACCATTACACACGCTTTCATAGCTAGGATTTGGTTTTCCTCCGCTATATCCAACTTCAGTATTGATTACACCTTTTAGACGTTCAAATACGGCTTCAATACACCAAAAACAACCACCACCTAAAATGATATTTTTCATTGCGAGTTTTCCTTAATCTTAGCCCTTTGAAAGGGCTAAGATTATTTATAGTTTTTGATTGCTTTTTCTAAAATTTCAATTGCGGCTTTTTCATCTTTGAAGTCTTGCACTTTAACCCATTTATTTGGTTCTAAAATTTTATAAGTTTCAAAGAAGTTTTTGATTTTATTCAAAGTTGCCTGTGGTAAGTCTGTATAAGTTTTTATATTATCATATCTCGCATCTATTTTTGAATTTGGAACTGCAAGAAGTTTTTCGTCCATTCCACTTTCATCTTCCATGATTAAAACACCGATTAAGCGACAAGGAATCACAGCTCCAGCTTGGATAGGATATTCATTAAGCACTAAAATATCTACAGGATCACCATCATCAGCCAAAGTATTAGCAATAAAACCATAGTTTGCTGGGTAAAACATCGCGCTAGCCATAACGCGATCTACCATGATAGCACCGCTATCTTTATCGATTTCGTATTTTATATTTGAGCCATATGGAATTTCAATTACGGCATTGATTTTATTTGGAATATCTCCGATTTTGATTTTGTTTAAATTCATTTTTTCTCCTTATATACTTTGAATTTTTTTAATCAGTTCTTTCATGTCTGCAACGATAGGTTCGATAGCGCGCTCTCCATCGATAATAAAATGAAGTTTTTTCTTTTGATAAAAATCTAAAATTTCATTTAAAGGTTCTGTATAAACTTTCATTCTATTGTAAAACACTTCTTCATTATCATCTGCGCCGCGATTTCTGCCTAAAACTCTTTCTTTGGCAACTTCTTCGCTTACTCTTACTTCTATGACGCCTTTAAGACAAATTTCATTTTGCTCACTTAAAACCTTATCAAATTCCATCATTTGCTCTACGCTTCTTGGATAGCCATCGATGATGATAGTTTTAGTTGGAGCAGCTTTTAGAGCACAAACTATAGTATTTATAACAACATCTAAAGGAACAAGATTGCCTTTGGAGATAAAACTATCTATAGTTTTTCCAAGCTCGCTCCCACTTGCTACTTCAGCTCTTAAAAGATCTCCTGTTGAATAGTGTGTAATATTTGTCGCATCTGCTTGTGCGATTAAACTAGCATCGGTAGTTTTTCCACTACCTGGTGCACCTATGATTAAAAACAATTCTTTCATTTTATATTCTCCCTTAATTTGATTCCTAATTCTCTCATTGCTTCATTGCTAGCAGGCGATGGTGCATCTGTCATTAAGCATTGCGCTCTTTGGGTTTTTGGAAAGGCTATAACCTCTCTTATGTTGTTTGCTCCTGTAACTAGCATGATGAGTCTATCAAGTCCTATAGCGATACCTCCATGTGGTGGAGCACCAAAACTTAAAGCATCAAGCAAGAAGCCAAATTTTTCTTTTTGTTGTTCTTCATCGATATTTAAAAGTTTAAATACTTTTTGTTGAATATCATTTTTATGGATTCTTATACTACCTCCACCTAGCTCAACGCCATTTAACACTACATCATAAGCAATAGATGAAATTTCTTCTAAATCAGTCTCATCAATATTTTTTGGCATGGTAAAAGGATGGTGCATCGCAGAATAACTTCCGTCATCATTTTGCTCAAACATAGGAAAATCAACAACCCATAAGAATTCCAAGGCATTTGGATCTATAAGTTTTAACTCGTTGGCTAAGAAAATTCTAAATCTTCCCATATAATCAAGCACGGTTTTTTTAGCTCCTGCACCGAAAAATACCACATCTCCTACTTCAAGCTCACAGCGTTTGCTTAGCTCATTTAAATCTTCTTCGCTAAAGAATTTACAAAGTGGACCTTTAAGCCCATCTTTTTTAACTTGTATGAAAGCTAAGCCTTGGGCGCCAAATTTACGCACAAATTCTTCAAATCTTTGCATTTGTCTTTTTGAAAAAATAGTATCGCCTTTTGGAACGCGTATGGCTTTGATGCGATTTTTCTTTGTATCTTTGGCAATATTTGCAAAAATTTCATTATTTGACTTAGTGAAAATATCAATCACATCAATAAATTTAAGATCAAATCTTAAATCCGGCTTATCAGAGCCATAATTTTCCATAGCGTCTTTGTATTGCATTTGTCTAAAAGGGGTTTGAATTTCTTTGCCGCAAGCTTTGAAAATATCTTTTAAAAAAGTTTCAGCTATCTTGATCACATCTTTTTGTTCGCAAAAGCTCATTTCAACATCAATTTGTGTGAATTCAGGTTGGCGATCAGCTCTTAAATCTTCATCTCTAAAACATTTTGCAATTTGAAAATAACGATCAAAACCGCTACACATTAAAAGTTGTTTGAAAAGCTGAGGGCTTTGTGGAAGAGCATAAAATTCACCCTGATGCACACGAGAAGGCACGAGATAATCTCTTGCGCCTTCGGGAGTAGCTTTGGTAAGAATAGGGGTTTCAACTTCTAAAAATCCCATATTTGCCAAAGAATTTCTAGCTGCTATACAAGCTTTAGAACGCAAGGCAAAATTTTCATAAAGTTTAGGATTTCTTAAATCTAAAAAGCGATATTTTAAGCGTAATTCTTCATTTACGCTTTCATCAGCGATAGCAAAAGGAGGTACAGCACTTTCATTTTCTATGGTAAGTTTAGAAACAACTACTTCGATTTCTCCTGTTTTTAACTTAGGATTTACAAGTCCTTCGCCACGCGGACGAATAGTACCTTCTGTAATAAGTACAAATTCATTTCTTGCATTGGAAGCGATTTCATGAGCTTCTTTACTATCATTTGGATCGCAAACAAGTTGGATAATACCGCTTCTATCTCTTAAATCTATAAAAATAACTCCACCATGATCGCGGTAGCTATTTACCCAACCGCAAAGTTTAACGCTTTGACCAACATGGGAAATTCCCAAGTCTGTATTATAATGACTTCGCAAATTTATTCCTTGAAAAAGATTTTTTAAGATAATGAGCAAAATTATAGTATTTTTATTCTTTTGCTTTGCTAAGATTTGATATAATTTTTTATGCAAAATAAAATAGATTATAAAAATATTAAAAAAATTGGACTTGTTACGCGACCCAATGTGAGTTTAGATAAGGAAATTTTAAAACTTCAATCGATTTTATCTATATATAAAGTTGAACTTGTATTGCTTAAAGAAAGTTCTGAAATTTTAGATTTGCCGAAGTATGGATTGGATGATTTGTTTAAAATATCCGATTTTGTTATTTCTTTAGGTGGAGATGGAACTTTGATTTCTTTATGCCGTAAAGCTTGTGAATATGATAAAGCAGTTTTAGGAATTCATGCTGGACATTTAGGTTTTTTAACAGATTTTAAAGTTGATGAAGCTGAAAATTTTTTTCAAGCTTTTTTTCAAGGAGAATTTAGAATAGAAAAGCCTTATTTGTTAAGTGTTTTTTTAGAAGATAAGCAAGGAAAAATTTTAGAAAAATTAGCTTTTAACGATGTGGTTATCAGTAAAAACAATCAAGCTTCTATGGCTCATATAGAAGTTTTTAGAAAAGAAAAGAAATTTAATGAATATTTTGGAGATGGGCTTATTGTTGCAACTCCTGCGGGTTCAACAGCTTATAATTTAAGTGCAAATGGGCCCATAGTTTATACTTTAGCTCAAGCTTTTATCTTAACTCCTGTTTGTTCTCATTCTTTAACACAACGCCCTATTGTCTTACCAAAAGGTTTTGAAATAGAGATTATGGCAAAGGATTGTATACTTTGCATTGATGGGCAAGAAAATTATAAAATGAATGATTTTAAAAGTATAAAAGTGGGTTTAAGTGATAAAAATGTGGCTTTAATTCACCCAAAAAATAGGGATTATTTTCAAATTTTAAAAGAAAAATTACACTGGGGAAATTGATGATAAATAGAATTTTTATGAAAGAAAATCTTGGTTTTAAAAAGGCTGAGCTTGAAATTTCTAAAGGACTTACCGTTTTTACGGGGCTAAGTGGAGCTGGAAAATCAGTTTTGTTTAAAGGAATTTTATCCGCATTTTCTTTGAGTGAAAGTGAGGCTAAAATTGTCGAAATAGAACTAGATGATAAGTTGGATTTAGAAAGTTTTGGTATAGAAAGTGAAGAGGAGAATGTTTTTAAGCTTTTAAAAGAAAAAAACACAAAATATTTTATTAACAATCAAAGCATAGCGAAAAAAAGTTTGCAAAATTTAAGTAAAACTTTTATTAAGTATTTAAGCGCAAAGGAAAATAACGAATTTAGAAATGAAAAATTTTTAAATCTCTTAGATGCCTTGGAGATGCAAGAAAATACAAATTTTGTTTCCTTTTTAGAAGATTTTAAAAAAGATTTTAATGCTTATAGTCAAATTTCTAATGAGCTTAATGCAATTTTAGAAGAAGAAAAAAAAGTAGAAGAATTAAAAGAACTAGCTAGAGCACAAATTGAAAAAATTTCAAGCATTAATCCTAAAATAGGTGAGTATGAAGAGCTTTTAATACTTAAAAAAAAGCTTTCTAAAAAAGATAAATTAGAAGAAGCTTGGAGTAAGGCAGAGCGTATTTTTGAGCTTGAAAAAGTTGTTATTGAAGCTTTAAATTTAAGCGAAGTTGATGCGAGTTTTTTTAGTGAATGTTTGAATGAATTGCGTGTGATTTGCGAAAATCAAAAAATGGAAGATTTGGATTTTGATGTGGAGGCGCTTTTAGATCGCATTGAAAATTTATCCTATCTTATCAAGCGTTATGAAAGCATAGAAAATGCTTTAGAAGTTTTAAAACAAAAAAAATATGAGCTAGAGCATTATGAAAATTTAAGTTTTGAAAAAAAAGAACTTGAAAAAAAATTTCAAGAATTAAAACAAAAATTAGAAGAAAAAGCACAAATTTTAACTCAAACAAGAAAGAAAAACCTTAAAAAATTAGAAAAATGTTTAAATAATTATCTTAAAGATCTTTATATGAAAGATGCAAGTTTGACGCTTAAAGAAAATGAAAAAATTTCAATTTTAGGCAAAGATGAGATAATGCTAGATATTAATTTAGCTCATTTAAAAAATTTAAGTTCGGGTGAATTAAATCGCTTAAGACTTGCTTTTATAGCCACAGAATGTAATATTTTAAATACAGGCAAAGGGATATTATTTTTAGATGAAATTGATGCAAATTTAAGCGGAAAAGAGGCTATGAGTATAGCTAAGGTTTTAGAGGAACTTTCTAAGTTTTATCAAATTTTTGCTATTTCTCATTTGCCTCAACTTTCCTCTAAGGCACATAATCATTTTTTAGTTGAAAAAAATGGTGAAGAAAGTAAGGTAAAAAAGCTTGATCAAGAAGAAAGAATTAAAGAACTTGCTAGGATGGTAAGTGGAGAGCTTGTTAGTGATGAAGCGATCGAATTTGCTAAGACCTTATTTAAGAATTAAGCGGATTTTTTATTTTGCTATGTTAAAATATATAACTATAAAAATTTCCTTTCTTTTGAAATAAATATAATAAAAAATTTTAGATATAAAGGTATTTTACACACTATGAATAAGAAAATTTTAATTATTGATGACAATAAAATGCTCGGCAAACTTTTGGCTAAAAAAATTCAAATGACTTTAGATTATGAGGTAGATATTGCTTTTGGTTTTGCTGAAGCTAAGGAGTTAATGAATAATGATTATTTTTTAGCTTTTGTGGATTTATGCTTGCCAGATGCCCCAAATGGTGAAGTTGTGGATTATGTTATAGAAAAGAAAATTCCTGCTATTGTTCTTACGGCTAGTGGTGATAAGGCTACTAAAGAAAAATTTATGGATAAAGATATATTAGATTATATTTTTAAAGAAAGTGAAACTTGCATTGATGAGATTATTAGTTCTATTGTAAAACTTAATCAATATGCAAAAACTAAAGTGATTGTAGCTATGAGCAAGCTACCTGAACGTAATGAAATTAAAAAAATACTTACTCAAAGACAATTTAATGTTTTAGCTGCGGCTCATGGTGAAGAAGCAATGAGTTATTTAAATGATAATAATGATGTTAAGCTTATTATAGCAGATGTCAATATGCCAGTAATTAGCGGTTTTGAGCTTTTGACTCAAGTAAGAGAACGTTTTAGTGATGATGAATTAGGTGTGATTCTTTTGGGGGATCATAATGATTCATTTGAAGCGAATTCTTTTAAAAATGGAGTTAATGAGTATTTGTTTAAGCCTTTAAGCAAGGAAAGTTTTAATTGTCGCTTAGATCGTTGTTTATCTTACATGGATGATAAAAAATTTTTAAGCACTTATAATGTTTTAGATCCTGTATCTGGGGTTAAAAATTATAATGCTTTAATCGATGGAATAGATGATTATTTTAACGAAATAGCAACAAAAGACGAGGAATTTGCTTTTGCTTTTTTAGATATAGATAATCTTCAAATGATTAACGATGAATACGGCCGTGAAGTTGGTGATGAAGTAATTAAAATCTGCGCCAATGAAATAGTCAATGAAACTAAAGGAAGAGATCTTGTAGGTAGATATAGTGCAGAAAAAATTTGTATTTTGCTTAAAAATATATCCCAAGAAAGAGCGATTAAAATCTTTTCTCGTATACGAGTAAATATAAAAAAGGCTGGTGTTTTAGTTAATTTAGATGAAGTCTTTTTTACAGCTTCTATAGGCGTGGTTTTTGGAAAAAGTGGAGATAAGATTGATTCTTTGGCTGATAAAGCAAGTAAAATATTGTCTCAAGCAAAAGATAATGGCAAGGATAGAGTTGAAGTATGTTCTTAAATCTTGATTTTCAAGATGGTTTAAGGATTGTTGATACGCATTGCCATCTAGACAGTGAAGCATTTAAAGATGATTTAGATGAAACTTTAAATCGTGCTTTTAAAAATGGTATAGAGAAAATCATCATACCTGGTGCTGATATAAAAGACTTGCCTTATGCAGCTACAATTGCTCATAAATATAAAAATATTTTTTTTGCAGCAGGGGTGCATCCTTATGAAATTGATAATTATGATGAGAAAATTTTAAGGCAGTATTTATGCGATGAAAAGTGTGTAGCTGTAGGTGAATGTGGGCTTGATTATTTCCGTTTTAAAAGTGATCTTGCTGAAGAAATTCAAAAAGAAAAAGAAAATCAAAAAAAGATTTTTATCGCACAGCTTGAACTTGCTATTGAATTTAAAAAACCTGTTATCATTCACTCAAGAGAAGCAAATCATGATACTTATGAGATTTTACATGGGTATTCTAAGGATCTTGTAGGAGGAGTTTTACACTGCTTTAATGCAAGCGAACATTTACTAACTCTTTTTGAAGATGGATTTTATTTTGGTATTGGGGGAGTTTTAACTTTTAAAAATGCTAAGAAATTAGTTGAAATTTTACCTAAAATTCCAAAAGATAGACTACTACTTGAAACTGATGCTCCATATCTTACTCCAGAGCCTTATCGCGGTAAAAGAAATGAACCTTTGTTAACTCAATTTGTAGCAAACAAAATGTGTGAAGTATTGGATTTATCAAGAAAAGAACTTCTAGAAATTTGTTTTAACAATTCTGAAAAATTATTTTTTAAAGGTTATTAATGAAAAAAATTTTATTGTGTTTTTTAATATGTTTTAATTTTCTTTTTGCACAAATTAATACTCCTGAATTTTATGAAAGACAAATGAATGTTTTAAGAAATTTAGATATTAATCCAAGTTTTATCAGTGATTTGATTTTTGTGCAAACTCAACAAGATATAAAATCAAAACATGCTCAAACTTTAATAGATAGTATGCAAAATTTTTCAAAAGTTACTCCTATGATAAGAAAAATTTTAGCCCAGCAGGAAGTTCCTGATGAGATTTTGTATCTAGCTATGGTTGAATCAGGCTTGAAAACTCATAGTGTTTCTAATGCCAAGGCTGTAGGGGTTTGGCAATTTATGCAACCAACAGCTAGAAATTTGGGTTTAAGAATCGATGCTTATGTTGATGAAAGGCGTGATCCAGTCAAGTCAACTTATGCCGCTACAAATTATTTAAAAGAGCTAAAAGAAGAATTTGGCAAATGGTATTTGGCACTTTTAGCTTATAATTGCGGAAATGGCAAGCTAAGACAAGCTATCAAGCAAGCAGGAAGTGATGATTTAAGTGTTTTATTGAACCCTGATAAGAAATATCTTTCTTTAGAAACTAGAAATTTTATAAGAAAGATTTTAACGCTTGCTTTTTTAGCTAATGATAGGGATTTTTTACTAGATAAAGATGCGTCTTTAATGAATTATGCTTTAAGCAATGAATTTGCAAAAGTTGATGTGCCTTCTTCTGCATCTTTAAAAGAAATAGCTAAAAATTTAAATATGGATCTTGTAACTTTTAAGAAATATAATCCACAATTTAAACATAATTTTACGCCTCCTGGTAAAGGGTATTATATGTATATACCACTTAATAAAGTAGCATTTTTTGATAAAAATTTTAAAGCAGAAAAACTTGCAAAGGTTGATACAACTATACCTATGACAAGAACTTATACCGTTAAGTCTGGTGACTCTTTATATAAAATAGCAAAAAATTATAATATAAGTGTTGATGAAATTCGAGAATTCAATAAAATAGCAAAAAATCATCTTAGCATTAATCAAAAATTAATTATACCAATCAAGGAGAATAAAAATGCAAATAAAAACAATTACACTAAAGTTGTCAGCCGTTAGTCTAGGGGCTTTATTTTTTAGTGGTTGTTTAGGCACTAGTTTTTTTTCTAGCTTGGATAATGCTCAAGTGTATTATCCTTCAAATGATTTTAAAAGCAGTCCTAGTTCTTCAGGGACTAAAGGAACGATGAAGCCTTATACTATCAACGGTAAAACTTATTATCCTACTGTTGTAGCAGTAGGCGAAACTGCTGATGGTATTGCGAGTTGGTATGGGCCAGGCTTTCACGGCAAGAAAACCTCTAATGGCGAAACCTATAATCAAAATGCTTTAACCGCGGCTCATAAAACTTTACCTATGAATACCATCTTAAAAGTAACCAATCTAAATAACAATCGTCAAGTTACCGTTCGTGTGAATGATAGAGGTCCTTTTGTAAATAATCGTATTATAGATTTATCAAAAGGAGCTGCTAGTCAAATTGATATGATTGCTTCAGGAACAGCTCCAGTAAGGCTTGAGGTTATAGGGTTTGGATCAAGTAATTCGGGTAATAATATTGTACATTCTAATGTAAACTATGGAAATAGTGGAGAGATTGCAAATAATGGACAAATTTATGAAGGTGGAAATTTCATGGTTCAAATTGGAGCCTTTAAAAACCCAGCTGGAGCACAAACGATAGCAGCAAGATATAAAACTTATAGAACTTATAGCTCTACTATACGCACAAGTTCAGTGGATGGGTTAAATCGCGTTTTCTTAACAGGCTTTAGAAGTGAAGATGAAGCAAGGGATTTTGCTGCAAGTGGTGCATTTGCAGGTGCATTTGTTGTAAGAGAGTAAAAATTATGACAGAATTGATTTTTTTGGATGTAGATGGCTGTTTAACTGATGGAAAAATTATTTATACTTCTAATGGAGAATTTATTAAAGAATTTGATGTAAAAGATGGAGCGGCTATCGAGGCTTGGCTAAAGCTTGGTAAAAAAATTGCTATTATTACAGGTAGAAATTGTCCTTGTGTTGAAAAAAGAGCTAAAGATTTAAAAATAGAAATTTTATATCAAGGTATCAAAGATAAGTTAGCTTGTGCAAAAGAAATTTTACAAAAACTTAATTTAGATTTTTCTCAGTGTGCGGCTATTGGGGATTATTTTAATGATAAGGCTTTACTTGAAAGTGTAGGACTTAGTTTTAAGCCAAAAGATGGTCATAAAGATTTAAATGTAGACATAGTGCTTAGCAAAAAAGGTGGTAAGGCTGCTGTAGCACAGATGATAGAAATTTTAGTAGAAAAAAATCATCTAAAAGAAGAATGGAATAAGCTTTGGCTATAAAAATTTTTGGAATTTTAATTGCTCTTTTTACAATTACTTTTACGATTTTAAGTTTGCAAGATCCATATTCTTTGAATTTGCAAACTAATGCTTTAAATTTTAAAAATATTGAGGCTAAAAATTTGAAAGCTTATGAGAGTAATGCTAGTACAATTAAGGCATATTATAAGGCAAATTCTTGGGTGAGATATGCAGATAGAGATGAATTTAATGATTTTATTACTTTAAATTTAGATTTTAATCTTAGTGCGAATCGTTTAGAGTTTTTCAATAAAGATATGAGCAAGGTTTTGTTTGAAGGAAATGTTACTTATATAGGTTCTAATAATGTCAAAATTATTTCTCAAGAGGTAGAATACCAACCTAAGGATAAAATTTTACATACAAATACTAATTTTAAAGCTCTGATCAATGGAAGTATTATTAACGGAAATACTTTAAACTATGATGTAAAAAACAAAATTTTAAATATCCAAGGAGTAAATGCGTGGTTGCAAGACAAATAATTTTATTGTTAGCTTGTGTAAGTGTAACTTGGGCAACTCAAATTGAAGTAAAAGCTTTAAATTTTTACTCAGATGAAAATAAGGGTGAAAGTATTCTTAGTGGAAATGTAGAAGTAATTAGAGGTGATGATATTTTAAATTCTGAAAAATTGATTATTTATACGGATAAAAATCGCAAACCTATTCGTTATGAAGCAATGCAAAATGCTAGGTTTAAGATTGTTTTAAAAGGTAAAATTTATAAAGGTAGTGGAGATAAATTTATTTATAATGTTATTAAAGATACTTACGAGATTAATGGTCATGCTTATATAAATGAGCTTGGAAGCAATCAAAAACTTTTTGGTGATAAAATAATAGTCGATAGAAAAGCTAATATTTATCGAGTGGAGAGTAAGGATCAAAAACCTGCTCGTTTTGTGTTTGATCTTAAAGACAAATGATAATTAGTGCTAAATTTATCACTTCTTTAGTGAAATTTGATGAGAATTTGAGCTCAAATTTTAGTGAAGTAGCATTTTTGGGGCGTTCTAATGTCGGAAAAAGTTCTTTAATCAATTCTTTGTGTAAACAAAAAAATTTAGCCAAAAGTTCGGCAACTCCTGGAAAAACTCAGCTTATAAATTTTTTCGAAGTAGCTTGCAAAAGAAATGAAGAAAAATTTAATATCAATTTTATCGATTTACCAGGGTTTGGTTATGCAAAGGTTTCTAAAAATTTAAAAGAAATATGGAATCAAAACTTAGATGAATTTTTAAAATTAAGAACCTCGATAAAGTTATTTATACATTTAATCGACTCAAGACATACTCATTTAGAGATCGATGTAAATTTAAATGACTATTTGAAAAGATTTTTACGACCTGATCAAAAAATTTTAAAAGTTTTTACCAAATGCGATAAATTAAATCAAAGTGAAAAAGCTAAGTTAAAAAATGAATTTAAAGACTCTATTTTAGTTTCAAATTTGAATAAATTTGGCCTTGATTCTTTAGAAGATATTATTATCAATCAAACTTTAGGTCTTGATAAATGAGAAGAAATTTAAGTGCTTATAAAGCAAAATTTAATGGAGCTTATGTCTTTTTAGGATTTTTTTTTCTAATTTATCAGATTCTTGGTTCGACTTTTGTATATACCCCGTTACTTTATGGGATTTTTTTCTGTTATATGTTTTGCTTATTAGAAGAGAGAGAGAGAACTTTTTCAAAGCTTGATTTTAGATGGTATTTTTCTTTATTTTTTTTATTTTTTACTGATATAACTTATAATTTTTTTATTTTTTCATCTTGGTTGGCATTTTTTATTTTTTATTATCTTTGTGCAGATTGGATTAAGACAAATTTAAAAATTGGTAAATTTATCCCTGTTGTTTTTGTGCTTTGTGCTTACGGCATTATTTTGTTTTTGGATATGATATTGTTTTATATTGGAGATGAAAAAATTAAAATTTTAGGATGGGCGTATATTGTTTCAGTTTTTATAGAATGTTGTTTAGCTTATGTGTTTTTTAAAGGTAAAATTTAAATGAGAATGCGTCTAGTTGTTGGATTTATACTATTGTTTTTTATATTTTTATTAAGTCGTGTGTATTATTTGAGTATAAAATCAAATGTATATTATGAAGAGCTTGCTAAACAAAATGCCATAAAAACTGAATTTTTACCACCTGTTAGGGGTCAAATTACAGATAGAAATGGAACTTTATTGGCTATTAATGATTTGGGTTTTAGTATTTCTATTAAACCTTATTTAAGTATTAAAAAGTCAAATAAAGGAATTTTAGATAAAGAATTATCTGAACTTACAAATTTATTTCCTGATTTAAATGCTAGTAAATTAGCAGAAATTTATAAGAGAAATGATTCTTACTATAATCAAGATTTTATTAAAGTTGTAGATTTTATACCCTACGATGAGATTATTCCGCATTATTCAGAGTTAAATCTTAATAAAACAATAAAAATAGATCCTGTTGTAAAAAGAAAATATCCTTTTGGAAAATTGGCTTCGCATATTATTGGGTATGTAGGTAAGGCAAATTTGCAAGATGTTCAAGAAAATGAAATAGCAAAACTTTCTAACTATACGGGAAAAAGCGGTATAGAACGCTATTATAATGATATTTTACAAGGAGAAAAAGGAACTAGGGTTTATAAGGTTAATGCCTTAAATCAAGAAGTAGAACAGCTTTCTCACACTCCTGCTATGTCTAATGATATAGAACTTACGATAGATATAGAGCTTCAGTCTTATTTAACTTCATTGTTTGAAGGGAATGCTGGAGCTGCTATAATTATGAATGTAAATGATGGATCTATTTTAGCTGCAGGGAGTTTCCCTGAATATGATCTTAATCCTTTTGTAACAGGGATTTCTTTTAAGGATTGGGATGAGCTTTCAAATAGTCTTGATCATCCTTTTACAAATAAACTTATAAATGGATATTATCCTCCAGGTTCTGTTGTAAAAATGGGAGTAGGGCTTTCTTTTTTAAATTCTAAAAATATTAGCCCGTCGACTCAATATGTTTGCAATGGAAGCATTGAACTTGGAGGCAGGTTTTTTAGATGTTGGAATCGATCAGGCCATGGACCTGTGGATTTAAAACATGCGATAAAATATAGTTGTGATGTTTATTTTTATAATGGCAGTTTGCAAGTTGGAATCGATCAAATAAGTGAAACTTTATCTCGCATTGGCTTTGGAGCGAAAACAGGGGTAGATTTACCTAGTGAATTTGTAGGAACTTTACCAAGCAAAGAATGGAAGATGCAAAGATATAGACAATCTTGGTTTCAAGGTGATACTTTAAATACAGCTATAGGTCAAGGTAATTTTCTTGCAACACCTATGCAAATTGCTAGATATACGGCTCAAATCGCAAAAGGTGGAGAGGTTATACCTCATTTTTTAAAAAGCATAGAAAATAATAATACAACTATAGAAAATCAAATGGATGAAAATAAAAAAGAAATTTTTACTTTGTTTGAAAAGAGTCAATTGCCTTATATAAGAGATGCAATGTATGCTGTTGCTAATGAGCAAGGAGGAACCTCTTATCGTTATTTGCATAATCTTGATGTGAAAGTTGCAGCAAAAACAGGAACTGCTCAGGTTGTGGGATTTTCACAAACAGATAAAAATAGGGTTGATGAAAAACAATTTGAGTATTATACTAGATCTCATGCGTGGCTTACTTCTTATGCTCCTTATTCTAAGCCAAAATATGTAGTTACCGTTCTTTTGGAACATGGTGGGAGAAATATTACTTCAGGGGCAACTGTAGCTAAAATTTATCAAAAAATGATTGAACTTGGATATTTTAAATAATTTTTAGTTGTAAATTGAGTTTTTCAAAAAAAACTTTTTTAGCAATTGGTTTAAAAATCTTGTATTAAACAAATTATAAGTTTAATACAAGGAAAATTTATCTATGTTAACAAAAGTATCTTAAAAGATGGCTTTTGTTCTTTTTTCAAGCCAAACTAGAGCTTTTGGATAATCACCTAGCTTAGGAGAAAGTTTTTCAAATACTTCTTTGTGATAATTGTTTAACCATTCTTTTTCTTTTTCATCTAACATTTTTGTATCAATACAAGATATTTCAAAAGGACAAAGAGTAACAGGTTTAAAGTATAAAAACTCTCCAAAATCTTTATTTTTAGGATTTTCTACTTTGGTATGAATAACTAAATTTTCAAGTCTTATGCCCCATTTACCTACTTTATAAATACCTGGCTCTATGGAGGTTAGCATACCTTCTTTGGCTTTTGTTTTTTCAAGCACAGGGGATAGATAAGATAAAACTTGTGGACCTTCATGGACATTTAAAAAATATCCCACGCCATGTCCTGTGCCGTGTATATAGTCAATTTGTTCTTTCCATAAAGGTGCGCGTGTGATTGCATCAAGTAAGGGCATAGCTATATCTTTTGGAAAAATTGCACTGGAAATGGCAATATGTGCTTTTAAAACCAAGGTATAGTCATGAATTTGTTCTGCATTAGCCTTTCCTATTGGTACAACGCGTGTAATATCTGTTGTGCCGTTTTTATATTGTCCACCAGAATCAATAAGTAAAAGCCCATCTTTTTTAAGATAAGCAAAACTCTCTTTTGTGGCTTTATAATGTGGATATGCTGCATTTTCGTTAAAGCCTGCTATAGTGGTAAAACTATCACTTATGTAGTACTTGCTTTGTGCTCTAAATTCGCTTGCTTTAACATCTATGTCTAATTCGCTTATTAGTTCTTTATTTTCTATCGCTTCTTCAAGCCAGGCAAAAAATTTACATAAAGCCACTCCATCTTCTATCATAGCATCTTGTATATGCGCTATTTCTTTTGTATTTTTAGCTGCTTTTAAGTGAGTGCTTGGATTAATTTCTTGAATGATTTTTACGCTTTTATCTAAAGAATTTATGAGTAAAGCGGTCATTTTTGAAGGTTCAATAAGCAAATTTGTATTTGCAAGTTTTTCAAGCTCCATGATGATTTCATCATAATTTTTAAGCCAAAACCCATCTAAATTTAATTTTTTTTCAAGTTCTGAATTTACTTTTTTCTGATCAACAAAAAGCAAGGCTTTGTCTTCCAAGATTAGCAAATGACTTAAAAATACAGGATTATAATTTACATCATTCCCTCTTAAATTTGTAAGCCAAGCTATATCATCAAGGCTGGAGATTAAATGAGAGGTAACATTTAAATTTTTCATTTTTTGACGCACTAATGCTAATTTTTCTTTTCTTGAGTAAGAGCAGTATTCTAGTTCGTGTTCATAAATTTTTTCTTGTGGTAAAGTGGGACGATCTTTCCAAAGCGGACTTATCAAATCTATATGTTTTAAATTTGCCTTGCAATTAATCTTTAAATCTTTTTGCAAAGATAAAGGTAAAAGTGCAAAATCGATGCCTAAAATTTGATCTTCGCTTAAATTTTTTTCCAACCATTTGGTAAAAGTATTTTTAGCATCTTGCTTTTGTAAAAGTATGCCACTACCTTCTAATTCCTTTTGTGCTTGAAGCCAATATCTTCCATCTACCCACAAAAAGCCCTCTTCTTGTGTGATAAGAACTGTTCCAACAGAACCCTTAAAGCCACTGATAAAGACTCTGTTTTTGTAATATTCTGGTAAATATTCGCTCAAATGCGGATCCGCGCTTAAGATGAGATAGGCGTCAATATTATTTTCTTTCATTAATCTTCTAAGTTCTAATACTCTTTGTTTGTAAATACTCATATTTTCTCCTTAATATTAATTTTTTAGTATTTTATTGATAGGTTTTTTGAGTATAAGTAAAATTATAACAGCACCAAGTAATATCCACATACATTGGTAAAATAAATTTGGCAAATAAGCTATATTTTCTTCACTTGCTTTACCACCTATGAATCCAGCTAAAGCATTACCTAATGCACTTGCTACAAACCAAAGTCCCATGACTTGAGATTTAATTAAATTAGGTGCAATTTTTGTCATTATAGAAAGTCCCACAGGGGAAAGGCAAAGCTCTCCTAAAACCATAAGCAAAAAGCTACTGACAAGCCACCAAGGTGAAACTAAAATAATTTGTGATGAATTTTCTAAATTTTCTCTTAATGTATTAGCATCGCCATTTAAACTAATTGCATGATTTGAAGCTAAAGCCATTATTAAAAATGCCAAAGCTGCACCCAAAAGTCCTAATGCAAATTTAATAATAGATGAAATTTCTTTATTATTTTTGGCACATATAGTCCATATAAAAGCACTAAAAGGTGCAAAAAGTATAACAAATAAACCTCCAAGAGATTGAAACCATATTGTAGGAATTTCATAATTTAATATGGTTTTATCTGTTAATTTTTCTGCAAAAAAATTAAAAGAAGTATATTGTTGCTCATATACTGACCAAAATAACGCAGCCGCTAAAAATAAAACAATAAAAATAATTAAATTTCTTTTTTCTTCTATTTTTAAAGAAGTAAAAGCGAAAAGATATAAAAAATAAATTCCAGCACAAGCTAAGATAGTTAGAATAATATTTTTATTAATAACTTGTGCATCTAATTTTATAAAACCACCAAGGATTAAAAATATTGCTCCAAGCAAAACAATACCTGATACAATGATGATGTAAAATGCGTTTTTGCTTTTTTTGCTTGGTCTATCCCAAGTAGAGTCTATGCCAACTTTTTCATCAAATTCTTTTAAATCAGGCATAGTTTTTAGGTAGAAAATAATTACCGCTAAAAGCATACCAATCCCACCTGCACCAAAACCAAAGTGCCATCCGTATTCTTTTTGTAAAAAGCCGCAAATTAAAGGAGCTACAAAAGCACCAAAATTAAAGCACATATAAAAAAGAGTAAAACCAGAGTCACGCCTTGCATCATTTTTTTTATAAAGCATTCCAACCATTACAGAAGCACAAGTTTTAAAAAGTCCTGTACCTATAACCAAAAAAACCATACCAACAAAAATCATTTTATTGTTAAAATAAGAAAAGGCTATGCACAAATGTCCAAATGCTATAGTTAGAGCACCTAGTAAAATTGCTCTTTTTTGTCCTAAGTAATTGTCCGCAAGCCATCCACCCGGCAAAGCAGCAAGATATAAACAACTTGCAAAAATTCCCATAATTGCACTTGCTTCTTCAGGTTTTAAGTTCATTCCACTTTTTTCAAAACTTGCTATCATAAAAAGGTAAAGCAAGGGACGAATTCCGTAAAAAGAAAATCTTTCCCAAAGCTCAGTAAGTGAAAGAGATAAAAGTGGTTTTGGATGTCCAAAAAATGAAGTATCTAAATTTTTTACATTTTTACTCAATTTATATCCTTTGTGTATTTTTATTTATAAATTATAGACAAGAAATTAAAAAATATGTATAACTTTGTAATATTTTTAAATGATTTATATCATAATGTTACTTTTTTGCAAATATAAAAAAAGAAATATTAAGATCAATTTTCAACTTTGGTGTATTTTGTATTTTAAGTTTAGTTAGATAATTGCTTATTTTTTTTGTTAAGATGGTTTTTTAGCAATAAAAAGCAAAAGTGCTACAACAAAAAGCATCCACATGCATTGTCCAAAAATATTAGGAAGTTGATCGATGTTTTTAATATTGACATTTCCTCCTATAAGTCCTGCAACAAAATTTCCAAGCGCACTTGCTACAAACCAAAGTCCCATGATTTGATTTTTGATTAAATCAGGGGCAACCTTAGCCATTATAGAGAGTCCAATAGGAGACACGCATAATTCCCCAAGTGTTAAAAAGAATATACTTATGATAATCCAAGCCATGGATATTGGCAAACCATTGTTGTTTATTAGATTTTGTGAAGCAAAGGTCATCATCATAAAACCAATACCGGCAAATAATATTCCTAAAGTAAATTTTCCAATGGAAGAAAAATATATATTTTTTTCTCTAAAAATATCCAAATATAACTTGCTATAGGAGCAAGTATGATGATAAAAATTGGATTAAAAGATTGAAACCAGTTTGTTGGAATTTTCCAATCAAAAATATTTCTATTTGTAAAATCTTGCGCAAAAAGATTATAAGCAGTAGGTTTTTGTTCAAAAGCACTCCAAAAAAAAGTGGCTGCAAAGAATAAAACAATTAAAATTATTAATTGTTGTTTCTCTCTTTTATTTAAGGCTTTAAAAACAAAAAGATATATGAAATAAATTACCAAGCATAGTAAAATTACAATTAGAAGTTTTTTTGATAGTATTATATGGGATTAATATTTACAAGATTAATAAACATTAGAAAAAATCCAATAATACTTAACAAGCTTATACTTAGTATAAGAGTTAAATTTTTTACTTTTTTAAATGGTTGTTCCCAGTTTTGCTTTAAGGTACAATTTTTATGAAATTCTTCAAGCTCAAGGGCAGCTTTAAAATATAAAATAAGCAAAGAGATTAGCATACCTAAACCTCCTATGACAAATCCTAAATGATAATTCCATTTTGCTTGAACAAAACCACATATAAGAGGAGCAATGAATGCTCCAATGTTAATTCCTATATAAAAAATCGTATAGCCAGTATCGCATCTTGTATTATTTTGTTTATACAACATTCCAACTGTTACAGAAGCGCTAGTTTTAAAAAATCCAGTACCAATAACGATAAAAGAAGTCCTAGGAAAAATATAGGTGTGCTTAAAATAGATAAGGCTATGCTAATATGTCCTAAAGCTATAATAAAAGAACCTAAAAATAAAGCCTTTTTTTGCCCTAAATAATTATCAGTAATCCAGCCTCCAGGAAGTGCTGCTAAATACAAGCATCCTGCAAAAATGCCATAAATTGCCGAGGCGTATTCAGTGCTTATTCCAAGTCCACCTTTGCTTATGGTTGTTGCCATGAAAAGCACAAGTAAAGATCGTATGCCATAAAAAGCAAATCTTTCCCAAAGTTCTACCATTGATAGAGAGAATAAAGGCTTGGGATGACCTAGTAAATTTGTATCGAGTTTTTGTATTTCTTGTTTAGTCACTTCCCAATACCTTTCTTTTTTATGCTTAAAATATTTTAACTAATAGTAATAGAAAAATAATTAAATTACAATATTTTTAAATATTTTTTTTATAATAATATTTAAAAATATAATATTTTAATATTATTATAAATTAACAAATTTAAACATTAAATCAAGCTTTAATTTTAAACCCTGTGTATTGTATAGTTTTATTTTATCAATTTTTAAAGCTATAGGAAGATTTTCTAAATTTTGTATAAAATTGAGCAAGTCTTTAAAGTTGCCATTTAAACTTAGAGAAACATAATTATAGTGAATAAAATTTTTGTTTTCTTGGGAAAATTTTATTTCATTAATGATTAAATTTTTGGATAAATTATTGATTTTTTTATTGAAAAAATCTTTATCATAAAAAAATAAATGCAATTTTTCTTTATAGTATTTTAATTTTTCTTCCTCTGTTTTTATCTGTTTTGTTAGCTTTGTCTCTATTTCTTTAAGATGTGAATTTTCTATTTTTGCTTCATTTAATGCAAGGTAATTATGTTCTACTAATGTTTTTTGAAAAATATCTTCCAAAAAGTGATCGTGAATTTTAAAAGCTAAAAACAAAGCACAAAGGCAGATAAAAGAAATAAAAAGAAATTTTTCCCTAGGATTTAAATTTTGCAAAAATATTTCTATTTTATTCATGTATGACTTCTAATATGATATTCAATGTTTCTTCATTTTTATCAAGAATTTTAAAAGCAGAATTTAGATTTTCTAATGCTCTTTTAAAGTGGTTTTCATCGATAAAAGAAAGAATGATTTTTGTTTGTTCAAATTCAAGATTTGTGATTTTAAGTTTATTGGAATTAAGCCATGATATGATTTGATTTAGAATGATTGCCTTATTTTTGTCTAAATTGATTTCTTTTGTTATGGTGGATAAAATATGAAATTGTTGTTGTGTAGATGATATTTTATTAGAAAGAGTAAAGTTTAAATCTTGTATGTTTGTTAATAATTTTTGCTTATCTTGTTTTAGTTTAGAAATTTCTTCTTGTATGATAAAATTTTTATTTTGAATTTCCTTATTTTGTTTGTACTCTATAAAATCTTTAAATAATAAAATCATCATGCTAAGACTAAAGCTAAAAATAAATATTAATATAATTTTAAAAGAAATAGATATTTTTATTTTATTATGCTTGATAAAATTACAATTTTGATCTAGATTTTTTATACTATATGAACTTAATTTCAATAAACTATTTTTATCAAGAATATCATTTAGATTTAAACATTTTATTTGAGATGAGAAGTAATGTTTGATTGTATTCAAATCCTGATAAAGTAGCAATTTGCTTTCATAGTGTTTTAAAAGTTCTGTAAATCGATTTTGTTTAAAAAATAAATCCATATTACCTGGATTGAAATTTTCGATTTTTTTAAGATTGATAAATTTTCCTTCTTGGTAAAAATATAAATATAAAGTTTGATCATATAAATTTAAAACACAATAATCACTTTCCTCAATAAATCTTTCATCAAACAAAGCTTGAAAAATTAAAGGCTCAGGAAAGCAAAAACGACTTTTTTTCAATTTGTAAACAGGCGCTAAAAAACAATGATAAATTTCATTATGTTTAAAAAAAGCTATTTGATAGTCAAAGGGTTTGCTTAGCTTAAAATCTGCGGTTAAATTGTTAAAAAGTTCGTCTTCTTTGGATATTCCTGTTCTTTGAGCATAAAGCAAATCTGTAGATTTTATAAAATTTATTTTATTTAATGAATTAATTTTCATCATTTAAAAGTTTTTTTAAAAATTCTTCATCTTTTTGCCAGTTTTTTTTCACTGTTACGAAAAGCTTTAAAAGTACTTTTTTTTGTGCAAGTTTTGAAATTTTAAAGCGTGCATCTTTGCCTATTCTTTTTAAAGTTGCCCCTTCTTTTCCTATAAGCATACCCTTGTGAGAGTTTGTATCTGTGATGATATTGGCTTCTAGGATTAAAAGATTAGGTGTGTCTTTGGTGCGATTGATAAGCACTTCGCTACTATAAGGAAGCTCATCGCTTAAATTTTCATAAATACTTTCAAGTATGAAATCTCTATAAAGTTCTTTTTCGCTACTCGCACTTAAAAATTCAGGATCATAAAAATACTCATGTTCATCAAGGTATTTTACTATCTCATCTAACAAGCCTTTTTTATAGCTTTTTTTCTTAGAAGAATAAGGAATGATAGCCTTAAAATGTTGGCTAAATTTTGCATATTCGCTAAGTTTTTTTAAAAGCGTAGCATTGTCGGTTAAATCTACTTTATTTAAAGCGATGATATGTGGTACTTGTGGGTTTAGACTAAGGAAATTTTCATAGTCTTTTGTACTATCAAAAACACTTGCCACAAATAAAATCACATCACAATCTCCCATGGATTTAATAGCACTTTGGACAAGCAGTTGATTAAGCGTAGCACCGCTTTCGTGAAGTCCTGGGGTATCGATGAAAATGATTTGATTTTTTTCATGCATCACTATGGCTTTGATTTTACGCCTTGTGGCGTTTTGTTTGTGAGAAACTAGGGCGATTTTTTCTTCTAATAAGGAATTGATTAAAGTACTTTTTCCTGCATTAGTACGCCCTATGATACTAACAAAGCCACTTTTCACAAAATATACCTTGCAAGATCTTTATTTTCTATGATATCTCCGAGTTTTTCTTCTACCATTTTTTTATCCACTACGAATTTTTTACCCGCATACTCATCAGCTTCAAAGCTTAGATCTTCAAGTAATTTTTCTATTACAGTATGTAAGCGTCTAGCACCTATATCTTGCATTTCTTCATTGGCTCTTGAAGCTATTTTTGCTATTTCTTTAATAGCTTCATCATTAAATTCAAGTTCTAAATTTTCAGTTTTTAAAAGCTGAGAGTATTGTTTTAAAAGTGAATTTTTAGGGCGTGTTAAAATTTCATAAAGAGCTTTATCATCAAGACTATCTAATTCCACTCTTAAAGGAAAGCGTCCCTGAAGTTCAGGGATAAGATCACTTGGTTTGCTAAGATGAAAAGCCCCTGCAGCGATAAAAAGAATATGATCGGTTTTTAAAGTACCTATTTTTGTTTGTACATTTGATCCCTCGACTATAGGAAGTAAGTCTCTTTGCACCCCTTCTTTACTTGGATCTTGGCGGTTTGAATTTCCGCTTGAAACAGCGATTTTATCGATTTCATCAATAAAAATAATACCTTCATTTTCCGCTCTTTTTAAGGCTTCGCTTTTGATGCTTTCTTGGTCTAGGATTTTTTCTCCTGCTTCATTTTTTAAAGCATTTTTAGCGTCTTTGATTTTCATTTCTTTTTTGACTTTTTTACTGCCAACGCCTATAACCTTAACTATATCTTGCATTGCACCCATTTCAGGAGGTAGGTTAGGATTGGTATCGAACATATTTTGTGAAATTTCTATCTCTATGGTGCTTTCATCAAGATCGCCATTTCTTAGTTTAGTTCTCATTTTTTCAAGACTGTTTTTATATTCTTCTTGTTTTTCATCGCTGATACCCTTTGGTAAAGGTGGCAAAAGTTTTTCTAAAATTTTATTTTCTATAAATTCATCGATTTTATCTTTGTTTTTTTCTCTTTGTTCGTTTTTTACTAAATTTAAAGCCGCATTAGCAAGATCTCTTACCATGCTTTCTACATCACGACCTACAAAACCTACTTCAGTATATTTACTCGCCTCGATTTTGATGAAAGGAAAGCCCATCATTTTAGCTAAACGCCTAGCGATTTCTGTTTTTCCTACACCTGTAGAACCTATCATCAAGATATTTTTTGGCACTATATCATCTTGCAACTCAGGGCTAAGTTGCATTCTGCGGTAGCGATTTCTTAAAGCTATAGCTATGATTTTTTTAGCTTTTTTTTGTCCTATAACATAATCATCTAAAAATTTAACGATTTCTTTTGGAGTTAGATTCATTTCTCATCCTCGATTACATAAGTTTTGATATTGGTATTGGTATAAATGCAAATTTCACCTGCGATTTGAAGACTTGATTTTACAAGTTCTTCTTCATCTAAATCGGTATGTTTTGCTAAGGCTCTAGCAGCTGAAAGCGCATAGTTTCCACCACTTCCTATAGCTGCGATTTGCCCATCTTCAGGTTCGACCACATCGCCTGTACCAGAAAGTAGAAAAATGTGATTTCTATCAAGTACGAGCATCATGGCTTCAAGTTTTCTTAGGTATTTGTCTTTTCTCCATTCTTTAGAAAAGTCAATCGCTGCTTTTAAAAGATCGCCTTTAGAACTTTGAAGGAGATTTTCAAACATATCAAAAAGATTAAAAGCATCAGCTGTTGATCCTGCAAAACCTGCTAAAACTTTGCCATTGTTGAGTTTTCTAATCTTTACAGCATTGCCTTTTAGCACCGTATTTCCAAAGCTTACTTGTCCATCTCCGCCAATTACGGATTTATTTTTACCTTTGTAAGCTAAAATCGTTGTTGCGTGAAACATTATTCTGCCTTTATATTTATGTTAAATTTAGCATGGATTGCGTGTCCAAGTTTTACGCTTACTTCGTGGATTCCTAAGCTTTTTAAGGTATCGCATTCCAAACTTTTTTTATCGATTTCTATATGGCTTTGTTCTTTTAGGGCGTGAGCGATTTCATCTTTGGTTACGCCACCAAACAAACTTCCATTTGCACCTACGGGTTTTGAAATTTCAAGAGTGATTTTGCTAAGTTCTTCTTTGAGTTTTTCTAAATTTACGATTTCAAAGCGTAAATTTTCAGCCTCTTTTTTCTTGTCGCTTTCATATTTTCTTAAAACTTCATTAGTAGCTGCTTTAGCAAAGCCTTTAGCGATTAAGAAATTTTGTCCGTAGCCGTCTTTTACTTCTTTTATTTCTCCTGCTTTTCCAAGTGCTTTTACATCTTTGATTAATAATACTTTCATTTTATTCCTTTATTAAAATTTTCTTCCATTTTTTCCTGCGATGATAAAACGCAAAGCATTAAGCTTGATAAAGCCTGCTGCGTCTTTTTGATTATACACTTCATCTTCTTCAAAAGTACAATAAGCTGCGTTAAACAAGCTATCGTTCGAACTTTCGCGTCCTATAACTATCACATTGCCTTTATAAAGCTCGAGTTTTACTCTGCCATTGGCGTGAATTTGAGACTCATCGATTAAGGCTTGAAGCATCATTCTTTCAGGCGAGAACCAATAGCCATTGTAAATTAAACTTGCGTATTTTGGCATGAGTTCATCTTTTAAGTGTGCTGCTTCTCTATCAAGCGTGATGCTTTCAAGCGCTCTGTGTGCTTTTAAAAGTATGGTACCGCCTGGAGTTTCGTAACAACCACGGCTTTTCATACCTACATAGCGATTTTCTACTATATCAAGGCGTCCTATACCGTGTTTGCAGCCTAGTTCGTTAAGTTTGGTTAAAAGTCCTGCAGGACTTAGTTTTTCTCCATTTATCGCTACTAAATCTCCTTTTTGGAAATCAAGTTCTATAATTTCACTTTCATTTGGAGCATCTTTTGGGCTTTTACTCCATCTCCACATATCTTCTTCAGGTGCGCGTGCAGGATCTTCTAAGACAAGTCCTTCGTAAGAAATATGAAGTAAATTTGCGTCCATAGAATAAGGGGATTTTCCTTTTTTCTTAGAAATATCAATACCGTGTTTTTGTGCATAAGTAAGGAGTTTTTCACGACTGTTTAAATCCCACTCACGCCATGGAGCGATGATTTTTAAATCGGGATTAAAAGCAAGATAACCAAGTTCAAAACGCACTTGATCATTTCCTTTACCTGTGGCACCATGACTTACTGCATCAGCACCTGTTTGCAGGGCGATTTGTGCTTGAGTTTTTGCTATAAGTGGTCTTGCTATACTTGTTCCTAAAAGATATTCTCCTTCATAAATCGCATTGGCTCTAAACATAGGAAATACATAATCTTTAACAAATTCATCTCTTAAATCTTTAATGAAAATATTTTCTTCTTTTATGCCTAAAGAAAGGGCTTTTTTTCTTGCAGGTTCGAGTTCTTCACCTTGACCAATATCTGCTGTAAAAGTTACAACTTCACAATTATACTCATCTTGAAGCCATTTTAAAATAATGCTCGTATCAAGCCCCCCAGAATACGCTAAAACTACTTTTTTTACTTCATTTTTCATAAGATATCCTTTGTTAAAATAGATTTGAAAATTGTAAAATTGTATCCAAATTTCATTAAAGAAAAGTTTTTACTTGCTATTTTCTTAAAAAAATAAAGCAAAGGCGTAAGCAAATTTTGTTCCAAAAATTGATTTTTTTTGCTAAAATTGCTTTTATGAGAGTAGATAAATTTTTAAATGTAGTTAATATCACGAAAAGAAGAGCTATTTCTGAAGATATGTGTAAAAGTGGTGTAGTGGGGATTAATGGCGTTATTGTTAAGGCGAGTAAAGAGGTTAAGGTAGGTGATATTATCACTTTACATTTTACTGAATACACTCAAAAATATAAAGTGCTAGCTCTACCTAGTACGAAAAGCATTCCTAAAAACGCACAAAATGAATATGTGGTAAAATTATGAAAGAATTTATTTTAGCAAAAAATGAGATCAAAACGATGCTTCAAATAATGCCTAAAGAAGGTGTTGTTTTGCTTCAAGGAGATTTGGCTAGCGGAAAAACAAGCTTAGTGCAAGCTTGGGTTAAATTTCTTGGTCTTGATGCAAGGGTGGATTCTCCAACTTTTTCCATTATGCAAAGATATGAAAATCATGATATTTGCATTTATCATTATGATATTTATCAAGAAGGTTTAGAAGGACTTTTAGCGAATGGTTTATTTGAAAATTTTTTTGAAAAAGGTTTGCATTTGGTTGAATGGGGCGGTGAAAATTTGAAAAAAACTTTAATGAAATTTGGAATTTCTACTATCCAGATTAAAATTAGCATTAAAGATGACAAAAGAAAGTATGAAATTTATGAGTAAATTAGAAATTGTAAATTTGGAAAAAATTATTAAAAAAACTAAGATTATACATGGAATTTCTTTGGAGGTTAATAGCGGAGAAGTTGTAGGACTTTTAGGGCCAAATGGTGCAGGAAAAACAACAACTTTTTATATGATATGTGGACTTATTTCTCCAAGTAGTGGAAAAGTTCTTTTAGATGGTTTAGATGTGACAAAAGATCCTTTAAATAAAAGAGCTCGATCAGGGATAGGTTATTTACCTCAAGAAAGTAGTATTTTTAAGGATTTAAGTGTAGAAGATAACCTGCTTTTAGCGGCTCAGATTTTTTATAAAGATAAAAAAATTTTACATGATAAAGTTGAGCAAATGCTTGAACTTTTAAGTATAGAACCTATTCGTTTAAGGAAAGGTTTAAGTTTAAGTGGAGGCGAAAGAAGGCGTTGTGAGATCGCTCGAAGTTTGATGTGTGAACCTAAGTTTTTGCTTCTTGATGAGCCTTTTGCAGGTGTTGATCCTATAGCAGTAGCTGAAATTCAAACTTTAATTAAAGAGCTTAAAAGATTAGGAATTGGGGTTTTAATTACCGATCATAATGTGCGTGAGACTTTGGCTATTTGTGATAGAGCTTATGTTATAAGATCAGGTTCTTTACTTGCTAGTGGGAATGCTGATGAAATTGCAACCAATAAAGACGTGAAAAAGTATTATTTAGGAGCGGAGTTTAAACTCCTTGATTGATGTTAAAGCAAAAAATCACCCAAGCGCCCAAGACTAAAATTTCTCAAACTTTACGCTCTTGGTTGCCTATTTTACAAGCAAATATAGAGGATTTAAAAGAAAATTTAGATAAATTTGCTGAGGATAATCCTTTCTTAAATGTTCAAGATTCGATACAAACTCATGATAAGGGTAAGAATTATTTTGATTCATTTTATAAACATAATGTAAATTCGGCTTTTGTGGATAGTAAAGGACTTGCCAAAAAAAGTGTTTATGAGCTTTTAAATGAACAGATTCTTCCTCCTTTGTTTCCTACAAGCAAATCTCAAGAACTTGCAAAAAAAATTATAGAATGCTTAAATGAGGAGGGATATTTTGAACACGATGAAGAATTTTTAAAAGAGTATTCTTTGGAAGAAATTGAGCGAGTAAGAGCAAGATTTAAATTTTTAGATCCTACAGGAGTGGGAGCTAAAGATTATAAAGAAGCATTTTTATTTGCTCTTGAAAATATGGAGTTAGATGAAGATATTGATGAGTTTTGTAGAATGTTGATTATGGATTTTGAAAATATACAAAACTATACCAAAGAGCCTTTATATAAAGAAGCATTAGCTGTACTTAAGCGCTTTAGCACTCCCCCTTTTTTGGAATATTTTGAAGATTCTCGTATAATTGTTCCTGATATTTTTGTTTATAAAGAAAATGGTGAAATTAAAGTAAAAATCAATGATGATTATTATCCTGAAATTTCAATCCAAACTGATGGTTTAGAGCATGATTTTTTAAGTCATTACATCAAAGAAGCAAAAAATTTAGTTGATGCTTTAGCGATGAGAAAAGCTACTCTTTATAAAATAGGGCTTATGATAGTAGAATATCAATATGATTTTTTTATGGGAAAAGAGATAAAACCTATGACTTTTAAGGATTTAGCACTTGATTTAGAACGCAATGCTTCGACTATATCAAGAGCTGTGGCAAATAAATATTTAAGTTGTGAAAGAGGACTTATCCCTTTGCGTGATTTTTTTGCTTTTGCTCTTGATGAAGAGGGAGAGACTTCAAATGTAGGTGTTAAAGAATTTGTAGCAAATTTGGTAAAGAATGAAGATCGAAATAAACCTTTAAGTGATAGTAAAATTTTAGAATTAATCAAAGAAGAATTTAAAGTCGATATAGGGCGAAGAACTATTACAAAATATCGCAAACATCTTAATATAGCAAGCTCTACAGATAGAAAAAAATTATATGAACTTGAAGGATAAAATTCTATCAATCTATCAAACCCATTACACTTTTGTTTTATATTTAAATTTAATTTAAATAATATAAAAAATTATTGTTTTATTTTTAGAAATATTATTCTTTAATTTAAAAATGTGATACAATAATAACTGTTTTTAAATATTAATTTTCAAAGGAGTTAAAATGGACTTTTTAACAGGCCTTAGTGAGGGAGGGCAATTTGCAATCCAAATCATTATCGTTTTAATTTGTCTTTTTTACGGTGCAAAAAAAGGCGGCATAGCGCTTGGTTTACTTGGTGGTATAGGTATTTTAATGCTTGTATTTGCTTTTCATATAAAGCCTGGAAAACCAGCCATAGATGTTATGCTTACAATTTTAGCGGTAGTGGTTGCGAGTGCAACTTTGCAAGCAAGCGGTGGTTTGGATGTTATGCTTCAAATAGCAGAAAGAATTTTAAGACGCAATCCTAAGTTTTTAACAATATTAGCGCCTTTTGTAACCTGCTTTTTGACTATACTTTGTGGAACAGGACATGTGGTTTATACTATTATGCCTATTATTTATGATATAGCGATTAAAAACGGTATTCGTCCTGAGCGTCCAATGGCGGCAGCTTCTATATCGTCACAAATGGGTATTATTGCATCTCCTGTATCTGTGGCTGTTGTGAGTTTGACTGCTTTGCTTTTAAATGCTAATCATAAATTAGCAGGTTTTGATGGTTATATTAATCTTCTTCAAATTACCATACCTAGTACATTATTTGGTGTATTGTGTATAGGAATTTTTTCTTGGTTTAGAGGAAAAGATTTGGATAAAGATGAGGTATTTCAAGAAAAACTTAAAGATCCTGAATTTAAAAAATATGTTTATGGGGATTCTAAAACACTTTTAGGTGTTAAACTTCCAAAAAGCGATTGGGTTGCAATGTGGATTTTCTTAGGTGCTATTGCTTTAGTGGCTTTGCTTGGTGTGTTTGATAATCTAAGACCAAATTGGGGTCAAGTGGTAAAAAATGGCATTCCTCAAGTAGATGCTTTAGGCAATCCTAAAATGGATGTTTTATCCATGGTTTCAGTTATTCAGATGTTTATGCTTTTAGCAGGTTCTTTGATTATCATCTTTACTAAAACAGAAACTAAAAAAATCGGCTCTAATGAAATTTTTAAATCAGGTATGATAGCACTTGTTGCGGTTTTTGGAATTTCTTGGATGGCTGATACTATGTTTGCAGTTCACACTCCTATGATGAAAGCAGCGCTTGGAGATATAGTAAAAGAGCATCCTTGGACTTATGCTGTAATGCTTCTTTTAATTTCAAAATTTGTAAACTCTCAAGCAGCGGCTATTTCGGCTTTTGTTCCTTTGGCTTTAGGAATTGGTGTTGAACCTGGTGTGATTGTTGCTTTTGCGGCTGCTTGTTATGGATATTATATTTTACCAACTTATCCAAGCGATTTGGCTACTATACAATTTGACAGATCAGGTACTACTCACATCGGTAAATTTGTTATCAATCATAGTTTTATTTTACCAGGTCTTATAGGTGTAATCACTTCTTGTATAGCAGGATATTTTATCGCTATGGCAGCGGGTTATCTTTAACAATTTTTAGCAGGATTTTTCCTGCTAAATTCTTCATTTGTCTTTTTATTTAATATAGATAAAAATTATAAATAAATCATAAAATTAGTATTAATCAAAATATAAGCTTAACAAGGATAGGATAAATCCTATTTTGAATCAATGAGAAAGGGCTATTCTATGGATGTTATCTTTGCTTTGCTTCTACTTTTAGCTTTTGGTAGTTTATGGTTTTTTATCCATTTTTGTGAAATTCAAACTAGGACAAGCGGATGATATTTTTACTAGTTTTAAGCTTAATACTTGCTCTTTATTTATTTTATGCTCTATTATATCCTGAAAAATTTTAAAGGAAAAATATGCTAGAAATTTTAATAACACTGATTATAGCTTTTATATCGGCTTTAATTTTTGGAAACTATCTTTATAAAATTGCAAGCTGTAAAAAAACTATTTTTGATTTTATTTTTAATCCAATTGATAACTTAATTTATAAAATTTGTGCAATTGATAGAAAAAATATGACTTGGCAAAAATTATTCTTTGCATTTAATTGCTTTTAATGCCTTAGTGGCTATTTTTTCTTTCGTGATTTTTTATTTGCAAGATAAACTTTTTTTAAATCCCAATTCGATAAATTCTATGAAAGGGGATTTGAATTTAAATACTGTAATTAGTTTTATTACAAATACAAACCTTCAGCATTATAGTGGAGAGAGTGCTTTAAGTTTGCTTTCGCAAAATACAGGCATTTTACTTGCTATGTTTGTTTCAAGCGCAAGTGGATATTCTGCTTGTATGGCTTTTTGTCGTGCTTTATGTAGTATGCAAATGGGAAATTTTATGAAGATTTTACGCGTATTATTACGCGTTTGATGTTGCCTTTAGGTTTTATTTTGGCTGTAATTTTTATCTCTGAAGGCGTGGTGCAAAATTATCACGCAAATTTTAGCGTGCTTACTTTAGAAAATAAATTTCAAAGCATTGCCACAGGTCCTGTTGCAGCTCTTGAGTCTATAAAACATTTAGGGACAAATGGGGGTGGTTTTTTTGGTGCTAATTCAAGCATGCCTTTTGAAAATCCTACTTTACTTACAAATTTTTTGCAAATTTTATCCATGATGCTTATTCCTAGTGCCTGTGTTGTAGCTTTTGGATTGATGGTTTATCATAGAAAAGAAAGACAAGGTTTTGCTCTTATGGGAAAAGAAGGGGGAGTTATTTTTGGTGCAATGGGGATTATTTTTATCATTTCTTTGCTTTTAATTTATTTTAGCGAAAAAATGTCAAATCCAAATTTGGATTTTTTGGGTTTAAATGCAAATTTGGGAAATTTGGAAGGTAAAGAAATAAGATTTGGCACAGATGGTTCGAGTTTATTTAGTGCTGTAACTACCGCTTTTACTACAGGAAGCGTCAATAATATGCACGATAGTTTAAATCCATTAAGTATCAGTGCTACTTTGCTAAATATGATGCTAAATATAGCTTTCGGTGGCGAAGGAGTAGGGCTTATGAATATGATTATTTATGTGCTTTTAACCGTGTTTATTTGTGCATTAATGATAGGTAGAACTCCAGAATTCTTGGGTAAAAAAATAGAAAGCGCACAAATGAAGCTTATAGCTTTGGTAATTCTTATCCATCCTTTATTAATCCTTGTTTTAAGTGCATTAGCTGTTGTTTTTGCAAAAGATAGTATAAGCAATCCTAGCTTTCATGACTTGGCTCAAATTTTGTATGAATTTAGTTCTTCGGCAGCAAATAATGGTTCAGGACTTGAAGGTTTAAAAGATGATAATTTATTTTGGAATTTAAGCACAGCTTTTGCTATGTTTTGTGGGCGTTATTTGGTTTTAATAGCTCAGCTTGCTATAGCTGGATCGCTTTTGGCTAAAAATACACAAGAAAATACTGCAAATTCTTTAAAAACGGATAATTTAACTTTTATGTTTGTGCTTGTTTGTATTATATATATTTTTGCTGCACTTACTTTTTTTCCAGTGCTTACTTTATCAAGCGTTGCAGAATATTTATCTTTATGGCATTAAGGAGAGTCAATGTCTAAAAAACAAAATAAACTCATTACAAAAGAAATTTTAAATAATGCCATAAAAAAAGGAGCATTTTTAAAATTTGATCCACGCTTGATGGTAAAAAATCCTGTTATGTTTATGGTGGAAGTTGGATCGATTCTTACTTTGATTTTAAGTATTTTTCCTACTTTATTTAATGGAAATTCTGATGAAAGAATTTATAACATCTTAATCACTTTTATTTTATTTATAATCTTGCTTTTTGCAAATTTTGCAGAAAGTATTGCAGAAGGAAGGGGTAAAGCCCAAGCAGCTACCTTAAGACAAAGCAAAAAGGATTCTAAAGCTAGACGCATAAAAAGTGATGGCAGTGAAGAAATGCTTAATTCTAGCGAGTTAAAAATAGGTGATATAGTTTTAGTTAAAGCAGGTGAACTTATACCTAATGATGGAGAAATTATAGAAGGTGCTGCAAGTGTTGATGAATCAGCTATTACAGGTGAAAGTGCACCTGTTATGCGTGAAGCGGGCGGTGATTTTTCTTCTGTTACAGGTGGGACTACGGTTTTAACTGATTTTTTAAAGATTAAAATTTTAGTTGGAGCTGGGGAAAGTTTTTTAGATAAAATGATCAATCTTGTAGAAGGTGCTGCGCGTCAAAAAACTCCAAATGAAATTGCTCTTAATACTCTTTTAATTGCACTTAGTTTGAGTTTTTTGGTGGTGGTTGTAAGTTTATATCCTTTTATACAATTTTTAGGCGTGAGTTTGCCTATTTCATGGTTAGTAGCATTGCTTGTATGTCTTATTCCTACAACTATAGGGGGGGGGCTTTTATCAGCTATAGGAATAGCAGGTATGGACAGGGTAACGCGTTTTAATGTGATCGCACTTTCAGGCAAGGCTGTTGAAAGTTGTGGTGATGTTGATACTATGATTTTAGATAAAACAGGAACGATTACTTTTGGAAACCGTTTGGCAAATGAATTTTATGAAGTCCAAGGTATAAGTAAAGAAAAAATGATTAAAGCTTGTGTTTTATCCTCTTTAAAAGATGAAACTCCAGAAGGTAAAAGCATAGTTGCATTGGCTTAAAAAATGGGTTATGAATTAGAAGGTAATGATATTAAAGAATTTATCGAATTTAGCGCTCAAAATAGAATGAGTGGTGTGGATTTGCAAGATAATATAAAAATTCGCAAAGGTGCTTTTGATGCTATAAGAGCTTATATAAGCGAAATGAATGGAAAAATTCCTAGCGATTTAGAAACTAAGGTAATGGAAATTTCAAATCTTGGTGGTACTCCTTTGGTAGTGTGTAAAAATGAAAAAATTTTAGGAGTGATTTATCTAAAGGATACAGTAAAACCAGGACTTAAAGAGCGCTTTGATGAGCTTAGAAAAATGGGCATAAAAACTTTAATGTGTACCGGAGATAATCCTTTAACAGCAGCTACTATAGCCAAAGAAGCAGGGCTTGATGGATTTATAGCAGAATGCAAGCCTGAAGATAAAATAGAAGCTATTAAAAAAGAACAAGCCCAAGGTAAGATAGTAGCCATGACAGGAGATGGAACCAATGATGCTCCAGCTCTTGCACAAGCTGATGTAGGTATAGCTATGAACTCAGGAACTCAAGCAGCCAAAGAAGCAGCCAATATGATAGATCTTGATTCTAATCCTACTAAAATTTTAGAAGTAGTTGAAATAGGAAAAGGTTTGCTTATTACTAGAGGCAGTCTTACAACTTTTAGTATGGCAAATGATATTGCTAAGTATTTTGCTATTTTACCTGCTATGTTTAGTGTGGTTTTACCTCAAATGCAAATTTTAAATATTATGCATTTAGCTACCCCGCAAAGCGCTATTTTATCAGCACTTATTTTTAATGCTATTATTATACCTTTGCTCATACCTATTGCTATGCGTGGAGTTAAATTTAAGCCTATGAAAAGCGAGCATTTGCTTTTAAGAAATTTAAGTATTTATGGTTTGGGTGGTATGATCGCACCTTTTATAGGGATAAAAATAATTGATATTCCTATAGCTTGGATACTTAGAATTTTAGGAGTGTGATATGCTTAGAACTTTGCTTAGTTTTTTTGTGGTAATGCTAATATTGTGTACTCTTGTTTATCCTTTTGCTTTAAATACAGTTGCAAAATTTATTTTTCCTTATCAATCAAGTGGAAGTTTAGTAGATAAAGAAGGTCGTCCGAATTTGGATGTAAGCAAAGCGGTAGGTTCAAAGCTTTTGGGTCAAGATTTTAATAAACCTTATTTTCTACATTCAAGAACATCTGTGTCAAATTACAATACAAGCGATACAAATGAAAGCAGTGTAAGTTCAGGTGGATTTAATTATGCTATGTCAAATCCTGCTTTAAAAGAGCGTGTGCAAAAAGATTTGCAAAAATTTTTAGATGAAAATCCGCAAATTACAAAAGAACAAATTCCTTTGGATTTATTAAGTGCTTCAGGATCAGGTCTTGATCCTCATATCAGTCTTCAAGCAGCCCTAGTACAAATTCCTAGGATAAGTCAATCTTCAAAAATCACCAAAGAAGAACTAGAAAAAATCATTCAAGAAAATACCGAGTCTAAATTTTTAGGGATTTTTGGGGAAGAAAAGGTTAATGTTTATAGCTATTGCTAAAGCCATGAAAAAAGAATAAACATGCAAAGACAAAGTCCTGAACAAATTCTTAAAAAACTTGAGGTTAAAGCCAAGGAAGAAGAAAAAAAACAAACTTGCAAAATTAAAAATCTTCTTAGGTTATGCTGCAGGTTCTGGAAAAACTTATGCTATGTTAAGTGAAGCTAGAACTTTAAGGGATAATGGAATTGATGTTGTTTTAGGCTATATAGAGCCTCACGATAGACCTGAAACAATGGCTTTAACACAAGGTTTTGAAAGCATAGCTAATCTTGAAATCCCTTATAAAAATATAGTATTAAAAGAATTTGATTTAGACGCTACCCTTAAGAGAAAGCCTGCTTTGGTTTTGGTAGATGAGCTTGCACACACTAATGCTAAAGGCTTGCGTAATGAAAAGCGTTTTCAAGATATAGAAGAACTTCTAAAAGCAGGGATTGATGTTTATACTACTTTAAATATACAGCATTTAGAAAGTTTAAATGATTTAGTCGCTAATATCAGTAAGATAGAAGTTAAAGAGCGTATTCCTGATCGTATTTTTGATGAGGCTGATCAGGTTGAACTTGTTGATATTGAACCTAATAAGCTTTTAAAAAGAATGCAAGATGGTAAAATTTATAAGGAAAAACAAGCCAAACTAGCACTTGAAAATTTCTTTCGCCAAGAAAGACTTATAGCTTTGCGTGAGATTGCCTTAAGAAGACTTGCTTCAAGAGTGAATTTAAGAGCAAGTAAACAAAGGCTTATTAATGATGATTTAGCTTATCATACTGGAGAGCATATTTTAGTTTGTATTAATGCTTCAAATGCAAAGGTTATTCGTGCGGCTGCAAGACTTGCTTTAGCTTTTCATGCTAAATTGAGTGCGCTTTATATAAAAAATCCCAATATTAAAGAAGAAAAAGCCTTAGAAGAAAATATAGAACTAGCTAAAAGTTTTGATGCTGAAATCATTAGCGTATATGATGATATAGCAAGACAAATTGCAGAGTATTCAAGTCTTAGCAATGTTTCTAAAATTGTTTTAGGTAAAAATAAAGATAAAAAAAGTTTAAAGAAGAGATTTTTGAAGCTGTTGCTAAAAAAGCACCCAATATTGATTTATATCTTGTTAATGAAAATCAAATTTCTACTCCTAAAATACGAAGTAAAAAAGGTTTTGATTTTTTAGGTTTTTTAAAAATCACAGGAGTTTTGCTTTTAGCAACTTTTATAGCTTTTGTATTTCATAAATTTAATACTCAGCCAAGTAATATGGTTATGATTTTTATTTTAGCAGTTTTTGCTTCTTCTTTTATTTCTGATAATAAAATTTTCGCCTTTTATTCTTCTTTGGTAAGTGTTTTGATTTATAATTTTTTCTTTTTAGAACCTATTTTTAGTCTTAAAGTTCATGATAGTGGAAATATTATTACTTTTACAACCATGTTTATAGTTGGATTTTTAACAGCTGTTTTTACTAGAAGATTAAAATTGCAATCTAAAGAACTCACTAAAAGAGCTTATAGAACAGCTATTTTGCTTGAAAATAGTGAAAATTTAGCAAGAGTGAAAAGCAAACAAGAGCTTTGGGAACAACTTGGAAATCAAGCTTTAAAATTATTAAATTTGCCTATTATTATTTATCCTATAAATAAAAACAATATTTTATCGAAACCTTTGTTGTTTTTTAACGATGATAAGCAAATGTTAAAAAATTGTTTTAGTGCTGATGAGATTGCTATTGCTCAATGGGTTGCAACAAATAAAGAAAGAGCAGGTGTTTGTACAAATACCCTGCCTAATGCTAATGCTATGTATTTACCTATAGAAGATGGGAAAAAACTAAAGGGGTTATAGGTATAGTTTTAAAAGAAAAACGTCCCTTGCAAGACTTTCAGTATGAAATTTTAAGTGCTTTACTTAATGAGGCAGGAGTTAGAACAAGGGATATATTTTTATTATAAATCCCTTAATTTATTAATCTCATCTCTAATAGCAGCAGCTTTTTCAAACTCAAGTGCTTTAGCTGCTTCAAGCATTTGTTTTCTTAACTCTTTGACAAGTTTAGCTCTTTCGCTAGCAGGCATTTTTTCTAGTTTTTTACCTTTGCGATAAATTTCGCCTAAATCCTCTTCATTTTTCAAACTCTCTTCAATATGGCGTTTGACTGAAGTTGGCGTGATATTGTGTTTTTTATTATAAGCCATTTGAAGTTTGCGGCGTTCATTGGTGGTATCCATAGCTTCTTGCATGGATTTTGTGATTTTTTTGCAAAAAAGCAAAACCTTACCATTGACATTTCTAGCTGCTCTTCCCATGGTTTGGATTAAACTTGTAGTGCTTCTTAAAAATCCTTCCTTATCTGCATCCATAATGGCAATGAGTGAAACTTCAGGTAGATCTAGTCCTTCTCTAAGTAAGTTAATGCCAATTAGCATATCAAAAGCACCGCTTCTTAAACCTCTTATGATTTCATTGCGTTCTATAGCATCGATGTCTGAGTGCATGTATTTGACTTTTATACCAAGCTCTAAATAATACCTTGTAAGTTCTTCAGCGAGTTTTTTAGTTAGCACAGTCACTAAAACACGTTCATTCCTTTGTATGACTTTTTTAGCCTCATCAAATAAAATTTCAACCTGATTATCACTATCTTTTAACTCTATTAAAGGATCAAGCAGTCCCGTAGGACGCATGATTTGATGAAAGATGTTTTCTTTGCTAAGTTCAAGTTCTAAAGGTGCAGGTGTGGCTGAAACAAAAAGAAATTGACAATTTTTATGGATAAATTCATCAAACATTAAAGGACGATTATCCAAGGCTGAAGGCAAACGAAAACCATAATCTACCAAGGTTTGTTTTCTGCTTCTATCTCCTGCAAACATACCTCTAAATTGTGGTAAAGATACATGGCTTTCATCGACTATAACAAGAAATTTCCTATTTTTAATCGCAAAATAATCAAAAAGCGTATAAGGAGTATCACCTTCTTTAAGCCCTGTTAAATGCCTTGCATAGTTTTCAACTCCTTTACACATTCCTGTGCTTGTAAGCATTTCAAGATCAAATTCAACCCTTTGTTTAAGGCGTTGATATTCTACGAGTTTATTTTCATGTTCAAAATAAGCAAGGCGTTCGTTAAGTTCTGCTTTTATGTCTTTTATCGCTTGTTTTAATCTTGTTTCGCCCACGCTAAACTGGCTTGTAGGATAGAGTATGAAGCGTTTTAAATCTTTACCTTTTTTATTTTCTAAAACATTGTAATGATACATAGCATCAAGCTCATCGCCAAAAAATTCAAGTCTTACTACTTCATCTTCATAATAAGCTGGATAAATATCTATAATATCTCCTTGAACTCTAAAATCTGCACGATCAAAAAAATTATCATTTCTTTTATAACCCATATCTACAAGTTTTTTTAAAAGTTCTTTTTGTGAAATTTGCATACCTAGTTCAAAGATTAAAACCATGCCTATGTATTCATTTGGATTACCAAGTCCATAATTTGCCGAAACGCTAGCTATGCAAACTACATCTTCATAACTTAAAAGAGAAGCAGTAGCGCTCAGTCTTAAACGCTCTAAGTCTTCATTAGTGGAGCTGTCTTTTTCTATGAAAACATCAGTGCGTGGGATATAGGCTTCAGGTTGATAATAATCATAATAAGATATAAAATATTCCACATGATTTTTAGAAAAAAAGCCTTTAAATTCGCTATAAAGTTGTGCACAAAGGCTTTTGTTGTGACTCATGATAAGAGTAGGCATATTAAGTTCTTTAATGACATTTGCCATGGTAAAGGTTTTTCCACTTCCTGTAACGCCTAGTAAGGTTTGATATTTGTTGCCTTTTTTTATACTTTTTACTATACCTTTTATGGCTTCTTGTTGATCAGGACTAGGTTTAAATTCGCTGGTAAGTTCTAACATTTTTCTACTTTATTTTTATTTTTGAAAAAATTTTAAAAGAAAATGCTTTAATTAAAAATTAATTGACAATAAAAACCTAAATTTAAATTTTTTTCTGCTACAATATCAAATAATATTTTCCATAAATTACAAATTTTTTAAGAAGGCAAAAATATGTTTGATGAAAAAATAATCAATACTATGACAGATAAAGTAAATGAATTAATTGAAAAGTATAACGAAGTTTGCGAAGCCAATGAGGCTTTAAGAAATGAGCTTGTAAGCGTTAAAGCACAAAATGAAGCAAAAAGTAATCAAATCATGCGTTTAGAAGAAGAACTTAAATCTCGCAATATAGAAAGCGAAGATATTTATAAGAAAATAGAGGCTGTTCTTGGCAGATAATCTAAAACAAGTCATTGTTAATGTTAATGCAAAAGATTTCATTGTTAAGTGCAGTGAAGAATTTGCAAATTTTTTAGAAGATGATATCGCTTTGATTTCAGGGGGTACTAAAAAAATAGAACTTAAACGCTTTGTAGATGCGTTTGTTAAAAAAAGTTATGAAAATTATATTCTAGAAAGAGAACTTAAGAAACTAATAAAAGCAATCAATGAAGAACTCCCGACAAAATGAATAAAGCTTTTACTCTGCTTGAGCTTGTTTTTGTGATTTTGATTTTGGGAATTTTGTCAAGCTTATCTTTATCTTTTATCAATACTACAAAAGATGAGGTTAAAATTTTAAAATTAAAAATGGACTATGAAATGCTAAGCTCAGCTCTTGCTTTAATGCGTAGTCAAATGAGACTTAAAAATTTAAATTTTCCAGAAATTTTAGATAATGCGCAAAACAATCAAGCCAAAGAAAAACTCTTTTATTGTTTAAATGATTGTGATTATTCTTTGCTTGATACACCTATTTATTCTGATTTTAAATCTTGGATAAAAATAGGTAAAAATCACTATAGATTTGCATTAAATGCTAAAGAGATGGTTGAATTTATTTATGATTCTAAAGAAGGTTTGTTAAAATGTATAGGAAGTTCTAGATGCAAAGATCTGATATAAGATATTATGAACTTGCAATTTGTGGTTTGTATTTGGATAATTTAACTTTTCATAGTTTTGATGAAATCAAACCTTTAACACAAGTATTAGTGGATTTAAAATCTAAAAAAAATCTTAAAGCCATCGTACTTAAAGAATGTCAAAAACCTGATTTTAAAACTATAGAAATTAAAGAAATTACAAAGTATTTTCTAACTCCTTTGCAACTTGAATTGGCAAATTTTATTGTTTATTATTATGCTTCAAAACTTGGTTTTGTTTTGGGTTTTTTTGAAACTAGTCCTAAGTATGAATGTCAAAAAATGTTTTTTAAAGATACCCCTAAGCTAAGCAATCAACAACAAAATGCCTTAAGTTTTCTTCAAAAAGAAAATAATTCTTTGCTTTTTGCTGACACAGGTAGTGGTAAGACTGAAATTTATATTTCTTTAATAAAAGAGTGTTTAGAACAGGGTAAGCAAGCTTTACTTTTGATGCCAGAAATCGCACTTACTCCACAAATGCAAAAGCGTTTAGAAGTATATTTTAAGGATAATTTTTTCCTGTGGCATTCTAAAATTTCAAAGAAAAAAAAGCAAGAATATTTAGAGTGTTTTTGCAAGGGAGAAGTGCTTTTAGTAGCGGGTGCAAGATCGGCTTTGTTTTTACCTTTTAGAAATTTAGGACTTATTGTAGTAGATGAAGAACACGATAATTCTTATAAGGCTTCTAACCAGCCTTTTATCAATGCAAGAGATTTAGCACTTTTTTTGGGTCAAAAAAATAATATTAAAGTGGTTTTAGGTTCTGCAACCCCATCTTTAACGAGCTTTTATAAACAAAAAAGTTTTAGACTAAAAGGAACTTTTTTTGAGAGTAAAAAACATTTTTTATATGATGAAAATGAGCTCGGTATAACACCTATGCTTTTAAGTGAATTAGAAAAAAGTTTAAAACATCAAAAACAAGCTATAGTGTTTTTACCTACAAGGGCTAATTTTAGGCAAATCATTTGCAAGGATTGTGGAGAAACGATAAAATGTCCTTTTTGTTCTATTGCTATGAGTATGCATAAAAAGAAAAATATTTTAAAATGTCATTATTGTAATTATACTTCTTTAATAGAGCAAAATTGTCCAAGTTGCAAAGGAGAAATGTTAGAAGCTAGAAAAATGGGGACTGCTGAACTTTTAGAGCTTTTGCAAAATGCTTTGCCTTTAGCAAAAATAGCAAAATTTGATAGCGATGAAATCACAAGCGTTAAAAAGCTTAATACTATTTTAAAAAACTTTAATGAAAATAAGATCGATATACTTATTGGCACTTCTATGCTTGCTAAAGGACATGATTATCATAGTGTGGATTTGAGTGTGATTTTAGGGCTTGATGAATATTTGTTGCGTCCTAGTTTTAGAGCGAGTGAAGAAACTTTAGCTTTAGCTATGCAAGTTGCAGGCAGGGCAGGGCGTAAAGGCGAAGCAAGAGTACTTTTGCAAACAAAAAATAGAGCTTTTTTTGAAAGGTATATAGAGAATTATGATGCTTTTTTAAAAGATGAGTTAGAAAATAGAAAAGATCTTTACCCCCCATTTAAACGCCTTTTAAGAGTTCTTATAGAAGATAAAGATCAAAAAAGTGCACAAAAACTTTGTGAAAAATTTGCTTCTCAATTTAGAAATATCAAACAGGTAGAATTGGTAGGCTATGGAATTTGTGGAGTTGAAATGCTGTATGGAAAATATCGTTTTTATTTGTTGCTTAGAAGTGAAAATCATAAAGCTTTAGTGGCAATTGAAAATTATATTTTGCAATTTAAAAATGCAAGTGCGGATATTGATCCTATTGATTTTGTGTAAGTGATATGATTATTTATCTTTGTATATTTTTTCAAATTCTTTATAATATTTCCAAGAATCAATAATATGAGGATGTGTTTGTTTTAAATGATTTAGTTCATTTTCAAAAATATTAAAAAAAGTGTAAATAAGTGATTTATTTTTTATAAAATAATCTATTACATCTTTTTCTTTCATCATTTTTGATTCTGTTTCATCTATGGTTATTTTAATTTGATATAAAAAATCATACAAATAATGTTTAATTGTTGAAAATAAAAGATTGTTTTGTTCTAATTGCTTAAAATCATTTTTATCAATATATACACCCATATCATTACATAGGTCGTTTTTTATAATTTCTTGTATTATGTCTATTTTTTCATGATTGATATGTTTTCTGTCTAAAATTATGGGAATGCTAGAAGTTCTATCAATATTGAAATTTTTATTATTTTTAGGAGTATTAAGATAAAAGGTGTTATTAATATCTTTAGAATTTGCATAAAGTGTAATAGGAAAAAGATAGCGAATATAACCTCTAAATTCTTTAATTTTAAATAAATCTAATTTATCTTTATGGGGGGGGGGTAAAATTAAAATTTATAGCAAGTAAATTCATGGTATCGAAGGCCTTTGATTGGCGGATTTCTTCCATATCAAGATAGTATACATTGTCTTTGTTAAAATATTTTAATAAATAAGAGATGATAAAAACTCCTTGTTGTAGTTCATTTATATCGATTTTAATTTTATGATTTTGATGAGTAAGATAGTTGATGTAATAACGCCAATCATAAGTTAGATTAAATTCAGGGGGATAGTTTCTTAAAACTTTACTCCAATCTCTTCCCCAGCTATGCTTTAAAAGTCCTATTGGATCTCGAACTCCGCAAATAATCTTAGAATTAAAATCTAATAAAGATAGATATTTATCAAAATAAGGTAGATTAATTTCTGATATATTAATAGCATATTGAGCAATTGTATTATCATTTAGACACATGTAATTAATACAATATCTCTCTTTGCTATCAGGTGGTAAAACCCAGGAGGCAAAACAAGTTACATCGCAACATTGATTAAGGTATCTTAAAAATGCTGCTGCTCCAACGCCATGTGGAGAAATATAGATAAATTTATAGTGTTTAGGTAGGGGTAAATTTAAATCCCAAGCTAATTCTGCGCAATGTCGACTAGAATCTATTTCTATAAAATTAGGATTGATTAAAGGTGGATAAGGATGTTTTGTTGATAAATATCTATCCCTAAATTCGTTAGAATTGAGCCAAGTGCAAATTGTTTCAATATTTTTCAAAACAAAGGTAAAAAATTTTTCATTATTCGAATTTTTTAAAGCTTGTAAAAGAATTTGAGCTAGGGTTGGAGTTAGGTTATTTTTTATATAGAGTAAAAGATTTTGCATATAACCTCTTTTAATTGTATTTAATTTATATATAATTCATAAATATTTAAATGTCATGAAATTTAAATATATTATCAAAAATAAACTTTAATTAAAGCAATAAAAAGTTAAAATTTGATATTAAAATTTTTCAAAGAGTGAAGTTATGGAGTATAAAAGATTTAAAACCAGACAAATCAAAGTAGGAAATGTTTTAATAGGCGGTGATGCACCCATTTCAGTTCAATCTATGCTTTTTACTAAAACAAGAGATATAGAAGGTTCTTTAGAACAAATCAATCGTCTTTATTTTGCAGGAGCAAACATAGTGCGTTTGGCGTGCTTGGATATGGCTGATGCAAGGGCTTTAAAAGAGATTAAAGCTAAAAGTCCTCTACCTTTAATCGTAGATATTCATTTTAATCATAATTTGGCTGTATATTGTGCTGAATTTATCGATGGCGTGCGTATAAATCCTGGCAATATAGGCTCTAAAGAAAATATTAAAGAAGTGGTAAAAGCATGTAAAGAACGGGGTATCCCTATACGCATCGGTGTAAATCACGGCTCCATAGAAAAACAATTTAGTGATAAATTTGGTTATGGTGTCGATGCCATGCTAGAAAGTGCGATGTATAATATCAAGCTTTTAGAGGATTTAGACTTTTTTGATATTAAAATTTCCATGAAGACTTCAGATGCTCAAAAAACTATAGAAGCTTATGAGAGATTAAGACCGCTTTGTGATTATCCTTTTCACTTAGGGGTAACTGAAGCAGGAACTAAATTTCATAGCACTGTAAAAAGTTCTATAGCTTTAGGAAATTTACTTCTTAAAGGTATAGGCGATACTATGCGTGTTTCTATGACGGGTGAGCTTGAAGAAGAAATTCGTGTAGCGAGAGCAATTTTGCAAGATAGCGGAGTACAAAAAAGCGGAGTAAATATTATTTCATGTCCAACTTGCGGTAGGATTCAAAGTGATTTGTTAAGTGCGATTAAAATCGTAGAGGAAAAAACCAAGCATATAAAAGAACCTTTAAACATCAGTGTCATGGGTTGTGTGGTAAATGCTTTAGGTGAAGCTAAGGGCGCTGATGTGGCTATAGCCTTTGGGAAAAATCAAGGACTTGTCATAAGACATGGTGAAGTTGTAGCTAAATTAAAAGAAAGTGAACTTGTAGATAGATTTTTAGCTGAAGTTGAAGATGAGGTTAAAAGTAGGGCTGTAAAAGAATAAAAGCCTAAAAGCAAGGTTTAACCTTGCTTTTAGAATGGCCATATCGCTTCTATAACTTTACTACCCCAAGGTTTTCTTGTGCTTCTATCCACTTCTCCTTCTGTTTTATATAGAATTTTAGCATCTGCTATATATTTACTATCTATAGTATTGTCTTGACCGATGTCATAAGGACGAATAACACCGCTTAATTGTATGATTTGCTTCTCCCCGTTGATTAAAAGCTCTCTTGAACCTTCGATAAAATAATTACCATTTGATAAAATTTTAATTACACGCGTTGAAATTGTAGTATTGAAACTTTCATTTCTGCTTTGTGAGCCTGTTCCTGTGTAGTTGTTTGAACTATTGGTTTGAAAGCCTATATTAGAATAAGCATTGACTTTATTAAGAGCATTAGCTACCACTCCTGAACTTCCTGTTAAAGCACCTCCGCCTAAATTTGAGGTATTAGTTCTACTTGTTGCTTTATTAGCTTGTGTGCTTTGAGTGGTGCTTTCTTGTATAACAACTGTAACTAAATCATTTACATTCATAGCTTTTTTATCTGAAAATAAAGGATTATCCCCTTTGCCAAAAAGCGATCCTGGTGCACTTTCTACATTATTACTTTGTTTTGGTGCAAGTTCTTCTACATAAGCAGGTGGTTTCATTGAAATTTGCGGATCAACCGTTGCAGAACAACCAAAAAATGCAAACGGTAACACATAAAATAAAACTTTTTTCATTTTCGTCCTTTAAAATATGAATTTTTATTTTTCTTTGTTAAAATTAGAAAAAGCAAAGAGTGTTCCACATTTATAAATTCAAGGAGAAAATGATGGCAAATCTTTATTTGATGAGATCTAGAAGTGATGAGTTAAATACTATTATTAGTACAAATTTGCTTAAAAATTATAGCAAAATTTACAAAAATATCGCAATTTATTGCCCTGTAATATACATACATCGCGTCCCTGTTTTGCAAGGTTGGTTGGAAGAATTTAATATCAATCAAACTGTAAAAAGCGCTTATGGTTTTACCTTTAGAGAGGCAATGGAGGAATTTAGCAAAGATCCTCATAATTTTTTTAATGTTATTTTAGAAGAATACGAAGAGTTAAAACGCAAATACGATTTTGTGCTTGTAAATAGCTTTTGCGAATTTGGAATACTTGATGGATTTGATCTTAGTATAAAATTGGCTAAAAATCTTAATACCCCTATCGCTGCTATTATTAACGATGAAGATAAACTTATAGCTCAAAAATATTTCGATCATGCCCTAGATGGTCGTAATTATGTTTTGATTAATGAAAAATTTAATTTTGAAGAAGTGCAAAAGCTTAAAGAGTATGATTTTATAACTCCGCATCGTTTTAAATATGAATTGATTAAACAAAGCGTAAAAAATAAAAAAACTGTTGTTTTGCCAGAAAGTAATGATGAGAGAATTTTAAAAGCTGCTGAAATTTTATTAAAAAGTAAAGTTGTTGATCTTATTTTATTAGGTGATGAGGAAAAAATCAAACAAGATGCCGCTAGATTAAGTCTTGATTTAAGTACTATACAAATTATGAATCCACTTAATTCAGAATATAATCAAGAATTTACTTCTATTCTTTATGAAGCAAGAAAATCTAAAGGCATGAGTTTAGAAGAGGCTAAGATGCTAGTTCAGGATAAAACTTATTTTGGAACTTTGCTTATACATACTGGAAAAGCTGATGCTATGGTTAGTGGAGCATCAACTACTACAGCTGAAACGATTCGCCCAGCATTACAGCTTATTAAAACCAAAGAAGGTATTAGTTCCGTTTCAGGAATTTTCTTTATGGGGCTTGAAGATCAAGTTTTAGCTTTTGCTGATTGTGCTGTAAATCCAAGTCCAACTGCCGAACAGCTTGCAACTAGTGCTTATGTAAGTGCTATGACTGCTAAATCTTTTGGACTTGAACCAAGAATAGCTTTGCTTTCTTATTCTAGTGGTGATAGCGGTAAAGGAGAAAGCGTAGATCTTGTAAAAGAAGCATTAAAGATTGCTAAAGAAAAATATCCTGAGTTGAATATAGATGGTCCTATGCAGTTTGACTGCGCTTATGATCCAAAAACTGCAGCAAAGAAAATGCCAAATTCTAAGATAGCAGGTCATGCAAATGTGTATATTTTTCCTGATCTTAACGCAGCAAATATTTGTTACAAAGCAGTTCAAAGAACTGCTAATGCTTTAGCAATCGGTCCTATTTTGCAAGGTCTTAAAAAACCTGTTAATGATTTAAGTCGTGGATGTTTGGTAGATGATATTGTAGATACCGTAATTTTAAGTGCAATACAAGCTCAATAGAAAGGAATGATAAATGAAAATTTTAGTTTTAAATTCAGGTTCTTCATCGATTAAATTTAAATTTTTTGATAATAAAGTCGTTAAAGCGAGTGGCTTAGTAGAGAAAATTGGAGAGCAAAATTCAAAGGTTGTATTAAAAAATACTTTAAATAATGAAAGTTTTGAAAGAGAATTAACAATAAATAATCACGAAGAAGGCCTTAGTATAGTTAATGAGCTTTTTAAAGAATCAGGAATTTTAGCAGATTTAAATGCGCTTGATGGCTGCGGTCATCGTATAGTTCATGGGGGAAGAAATTTAAGCGAGCATTGTTTAGTGGATGATTATGTTCTTAAAGAGATAGATAGGGTTAGTATTTTTGCTCCTTTGCATAATCCTGCGCATTTAGCAGGTATAAAAACAATGATCAAAGCTGCACCTAGTGTTGCTAATGCAGCTATTTTTGATACAGCTTTTCATCGCACTATACCTGATTTTGCTTATATGTATGCTTTGCCTTATGATTTTTATGATAAGCATAATATTAGAAGATATGGTTTTCATGGGACTTCTCATGCTTATGTTAGTTCTAGAGCGGCAAAATTTCTTCAAAAAGATCAAAATGAATTAAATGTCATCTCTGCTCATCTTGGAAATGGTGCAAGTGTATGTGCTATAGAAAAAGGTAAGAGTATGGATACTTCTATGGGCTTTACTCCGCTTGAAGGACTTATTATGGGAACGCGTTGTGGAGATATAGATCCTGCTATTTTACCTTTTATTAGTCATCTTAAGGGTTTAACTATAGAAGAAATAGATACTCTAATGAATAAAAAAAGCGGAGTATATGGAATTTGTGGTTATAATGATTTTAGAGATATAGAAAGAGAGATAGAACAAGGTAATGATAAAGCACGCTTGGCTCTTGATATGTTTTGTTATCGTCTTGTAAAATACATAGGAGCTTATTTCGCTATATTACCAAAAACCGATGCTATTATTTTTACTGGTGGTATAGGAGAAAATGATAGTTTGGTTCGACAAAAAGTATGCGAGAGATTAGCTCGTCTTGGTATCGAGTTAGATTTTGAACTTAACAAACAAAGGATTTCAGGCGAAAGAATGATAAATCATGTAAATTCTAAAGTTAAAGTGCTTGTTATTCCTACAGATGAAGAATTAGAAATCGCTAGAATCACAGAAGAACTTATTGGTAAAATTAAATTTTAAAAACTATATAAATCTTTCATTTATATAGTTTTTATCAAGGTTATATATTCACTTTGCTTTTCGTTTAAAACCTTAAAAGTGCTTATCATGTAAGAAAATTCATCATCACTTAAACCATAAAGTTCTTTAACCAATAAATCATTTTTTGCTCTTAAGATATCATAAGCTTTTTTAGTTTTTGGAATTTCTTCATTTTTTATACTAAATTCTTGTTTTAGCTCATCAAAATGACGATTTTGATCATTGTAAAGCTGTAAAAGCAAAGCATTTTTAGCGAGGGTTTTATAAATTTCATTGTTTTGAATTTCTTCATCACTTGGTTGAGGCAGGGGAATTCTTTCTAAATAAGATTTGCTTACATTGATTTGTACCATATTTCTTATGATAAAATCAACCACTAAAGAATTAAACAAAGCTAAAACAAATAAAATCTTTTCATAAGGCACTATATCCATGCAAATTTCATCATCTTTTACAATATATTGTTTTGGTGCATTTGCAAACATACTATGTCCAAAACCACAATTTTTTGGCAATAAAGAAGCTATCAAAGTTCTTTCGTTAGTGTCACTTGCAACAGCTCTATATCCAAGTCTAAAAAATTCTCTATCGTATTTTATCAATTTAGGATTTAATTCTTTCCCAGTAGCTTTTTTAGCTCTATAAAGTTCTTTACTTTTTAAACGCTCATCAAATTTAGCCTTTTCTAAAAAATAAGTAGCTTGGCTAAAATTTGCATTAAATTGATATATCATTTTACCTTCATATAAGGGTAAAAGTCCTTCCCTAAACTCTTCTATAAACAAATCTTTATCGTTTGTCATATGAAGTTCATTTACAAAATCTATATAATCAAAAGACAAGTTTTGAAAAGCATTGTAGCATTTTCTTAGAATTTTTAAAGCCTGCTTGTCTTTTAACTCCATTAAAGCTAGGTGAGTTGGGCTTAGCTTTTTGATATCTTTTAAACTTAGAGTTAAAATTTCATCTTTGTTTTTTAATGAGTTCATATCTGTTTTATAAAACATCGTTTTGATTTTGTGAGTGTGATTTGCTTGTGTATTTTTTATAAGCATAAGAGCAAATTTATACCTTGAATCCACATCAGCAAATATAGCTTGTCTATTTTCAAAACTATAAAAATATTCTAAAGTTTTATTTTCTAAAATTTCTTTTCTTAAAGTTAAGCTTCCATCTTCAAACATCAAAGCACTAGGAAGTACATAAGCTAAATTTCCATCTTGTTTTAAAAGAGAAAGATTTTTTTCTACAAAAAGACGAAATAAATTTCCATCTCCACTGCCTTTGTTTAAAGGATAAACTTTTTTATAATACTCGCTTAAATTATTTATATATGCTTTTTGTTTTTCATAATTTTGCTTTATATAATCTTTCGCTAGCAAATTGTCTTGAATTTCTTTTTTCTTGCTAGCGATTAAGCTTCTATAATCGCTTTTATATTGCGGAAAGAAATCACTATCACTAAATTTAGTTTTATCCCAAGGTGGATTACCTATGATGATATCAAAGCCTTTAAAGACTTGATTTTCTGTGATTTCAGGAAATTCTAACTCATAGTTAAAGAAATTAAATTCTTTTTGATATTTGCTAATGATAGCTTTTGCTTGTTCATTTTGGCTTAAATTTTGTATATCATCTTGACTTAGGGCTTTTAGAATTTGTAATTCTTCTTTGTTAGCAAAATGAAGTGAGTTGATATAGTCTAGATATAAATTTAACTTATCAAGTTTTGGTGTGATTTCATTTTGATAGATTTGTTTAGATTGTTTGATTTGTTCTTCGTTGGTATCTTGTAGATTATCAAGCTTTTCAAATACTTCTTGTAAAATTTCAAATTCTTGAGTAATGGAATTTGTGAAAATATTTTCTTTATTTTGCTTTATTAAATTTTCAAAATCAATTATACTTGAGCCTACCAAAGCATTGCCGCATTTTATGTGATGTTCTATAAAAGAAAGTGGGGTTCCAAAGATAAAACTATCTATCCAAAGGCTAAGTTTAGTAAGCTCTATGCTAAAAGGGTTTAAATCCACCCCATAAATAATGCGTTTTAGTAAAAGTCGTTTTAAAACATCACTTTCATCTAACTCATAATCTTGCACAAAATCTTTTATATAGTTTAAAATATTTTCTTTTTCTTCTTCATAAAGTTCTTTTAAATTTGTAAAATGATCAAAATCTGATAAAACAATGTGTGTAATAGCATTTAAAATTCCAACTAAAAAATGCCCGCTACCGCAAGCATTGTCTAGTATTTTAAATTTCAAAATGTTTTCATTGTTTAGTTTGTCTTTTAAAGCACTTTGGATTAAAAAATTAGCTATGGATTGAGGTGTATAAAAGCTTGCTGTTGATTTTCTTGAATTACTAGAATTTTTAAGATAAATTTGTCCTTTTTTGTAAAAGGTGTATTTTTCTACTTTTTTTGATTTTTCTAAAATTTTAAAATCATAATTATCAAAATAACATTCTATTTCTTTTGATTTTTCTTTATAGCTTACATAGTAAATATCTTCATTTGCTATTTCAAAAAAATAAGAAAGCAAGCCTTCATAAATCGTGCCTAAATGTTCTACACTTAAAGTTTTGTAATCTCTTTTAAAGCTTAGATTTTTATCTTTAAAATTTAATAATTGGTTTAAAATGAATTTTAAATCTTTATCATTAAAGATTTTTGGCGTGCTTAAAAGAGCGGTTTTGCTCTCATCAAACAAACCGCCATTAAAAACAGGCATGTCAAAATTGCCTTTGCCTTTGTTGTAAATGTTGAAAATATTTTCAAGTTCTCCAAAGCCACCACTTGAGCTTTCATCTTCTTGTAAATTTTCAAGTAAGGTTCTAAGACTGATTTTACTTTTAAAATACTTATGTTTTTCTAGTATAATTTCAAATTTATCTTCAAAATAAGCAATAAATAAAAGCCTAAAGATAAAATATAAAGAATTTTCATAGATTAGTTTTAAATCCGCCTTTGTTTTATTGTAAATTCTAGAGCCTATGAATTCAAATAAAGATTCATTTCCATTGGTTCCGTAAATGATAGATTTTAAATCATCTTCTATTTTGATTTTTGAAAGTTTATTGTTTTGTAGAGTTATTTCTAAATGATCTTCTTTTTCTGTGAAATTAAAAGCGCTAAATACACTATAAAAATACGCAAAAGCTTCAATATTTTGATCTTCAATGATTTTTTCTAGATTGATTTCGTAAAAAACTTTGTTTGAATTCAGTATAGAATTATCATAAAAACGCCAAAATCTACCATTGGTTAAAAAACCATAATTTTTCTTAAGATTGCCTAGATATCTTAGAATTTGAAAGTGAGGGTTGTCTTTTACTTTTTTATTGTCTATTTCTATATTATAAGCTTTTGACTCTAAAATGATTGTGAAATCATTGCTTGATTTTTTTGTTTCTTTGTCTAAATTTTCGTATTTTGATTTTAATTTGTCATTGCTAAAAAGTAGAAAATCAGGTTTTTCCAATTTTCCTTGTATGATTTTTTCATCTTGTCTTACAAAGCACCACCCTAAAATTTCTAATACTTTTGATATAAATTCATCTTCAAATTGATGTTCGTTTTGTTTTATAAATTTATTTTTGTCGTAAATTTTTGTAATTTTAGTTAAAATATCTCTAAAGGCTTTTTGATTTGCGTTGAAATTATAAATCTTAGGAAAGTCAATTTCTAAAGAATAGCTTGTAAAAAGATTATTGTTGAGGTATTTTTTAAGTTCTTGATAGTAATTCATGGCTTTCTTTCTAAAGTATTTTTAAAAATTTGACATTTTAAATTATATCTAAAAAACTTTAAAGACTTGTGCTTATTTATGAAAATGATTTTTTAGTTGGAATTAATTTTCTTTGGATAAAATTTTAATTAAAAAATAAAGCGTGGATTATGAAAAAATTTAAAGAATTTAGCCTTCGTTTTTTATTTAAAGTATCAGAGCAACCTGTTCTTATAAGAGATTTATTAGAGGCAAATGCACTTTTTAACGATGGAATGCTTGTAGATCCTTCTAAGCTAAATTTTAATTTCAAAATTCTAAATTCTTATATTTATTTTGGTGTTTTTTGCGCTGTGATTTTATTGCCATTGCTTTTGATTACTCATTATTTTTTAACAAAGCTTGACTTTCATATAAGCATAGTGAGCGCTGTTATGGTTACTGCTTGTGTATTTATAGGATATGATATTTTTAAAGTTTATACTCGCAAAATAATCTCAAAAAAAATAATACAAAAAGCCTGGGCTTTACACTTTCCTTATTTTGCTTATGAAAAGTACTCTACAATGGCGGGTGAATTTTATAAAGAAGCTTTAAAAGAAGAAATTCCAAAAGCAAATTTAGAGCAGTATGTTTTAGATAAGATTATTCATTCTAAATAATCTAAAATTTGATTTTGGAATCGCATATTTTCAAGTCTTCTTTTTAAGTCTTTATTTTCCTCGTTTAAAACACTTTCTTCTGTTCTTAATGTAGCAATCTCTCTACTAAGATAATAAATTTGATTTCTAATATAAATTTGTGGGGCAAATAAAAATAATGCAAAACTAACAAGTAAAGCTGCAAAAAGAAGATGATTGAAGTTTAGGTTTCTATCTTCTTTGGTAGCATTAGAGAAGCCTTCTAGTAAAATATTTTTTGCCTTTTGAGCATCTTCATCATTTTGTTGTTTTTCTTGAGCTTGATTAGATGGTTTTGGAAGTTCTTGTTTATTTTCTTGTGGTGTTATTTTTTTTTGTAAATTTTCTAAACTTTTCTTGATATTAGGTTGATTTTTAACATCTAGTTTTTTTTCTATAATTAGAGGTTTTTGTATTTTAGTTTCTGTTTTTTGAATTTTTTCTATAGAATTTGTAAGTTCCTTTTTTTCTTGTTTTGTTTGAGTGGTAGCTTGATTGCTTTTTGTTTGAATTTGTGCTTTGGTTTGGATATTTTTTATTTCGTTTGCTTTTTTTCTGCTAAATAAAAAATTTTTTTTAGTTTTTTTATTTTCTTCTTTTCTTCTTTCTTTCATTTTGGAAAAAATTTTTTTAGCAAGAGATTGCTTTTCTTCTAATTTAACATTGATTAGATCTTCTTTTAAATATATATTTGATTTTTTAGTATGTTTTGACTCATACTCTTCATCGAGTTCTTCTAAGAATTTATTAGGAGTCTTTTTTTTAAAACGACGTCTTAAAATATCATCGCTAGAAATTTCATCTCTTAAATCATCATCAAGCGGTTTGCCTTGATTTATGGCGCGAGAAAATTTCAGCATTTTTTGGCGTATGTTTTGGCGTTCTTTTATAAAATCATCTTCTAGCATTATTTATTGTCCAAATTATTAAAATAAAAAGCCCGCATTTTAGCACAACTAGAGCGAGAATTTTTTAAAAGTTCTTCCTTGCTCGCACTTATAGCTTTTTTAGTTATTATTTGTCCTAGGCTATGGTTATTTCCACATTCGCAACGCATTATTTTTTCATTACAAATGCAGTTTTTTGACCATTTTTTGAAAAATTGTTTTACTATTCTATCTTCTAAAGAATGAAAGCTAATGATAGCTAAAATGCAATTTTTTGGTTTTAAATTTTCTAAATGTTCAAGAAAATCTTTAAGCACTTTAAGTTCTTGATTTACTTCTATTCTAATGGCTTGAAATGCTAAAGTAGCTTTGGAAATTTTTCTATGATTTTGTTTACCTTTTCCTATGATTTGATAAAGCTCTTTGGCACTTTTGATTGGATTTTTACTTCTTTCTAGGCAAATTTTTTCAGCAATAAAATGTGCATCATGTAATTCTCCATAATCTTTAAAAATGGAAGTTAATTGCTCTTTTGTATAAGTATTAATAATCTCATAAGCCGATATTTTGGAGTTTTGATTCATTCTCATATCCAAAAAGTCAGAATTTACACTAAAACCTCTTTCGTTATTATCAAGCTGAAATGAAGAAACTCCAATGTCTGCTAAAATACCTCTTAATTCTTCTTTATGTGAAATTTTTTCTAAAACTTCACTAAAATTACTTTGCATAAAAGTTATCCTATTGCGAAAATCTTTAAGGCGTTTTTTAGAAAATTCTAAAGCTTGTTGATCTTGATCACAAGCAATGAATTTAAGATCAGGATGATTTTTAAGCAAAGCTTCACTATGTCCGCCAAATCCTAAAGTGCAGTCTAAAAAATAACCTGTTTTAAGATTTTTAAAAATCTCTTGAACTTCATTAAGCAAAACTGGGATATGAGGAATTTCCAAAATCAATCCTAATAAATTTTTATAAACTATAATTATAACTAAATTTCATTGTAAAAATCATAAAATTTAAAGAACAAATATTTTTTGGTAAAAATTTTATAATTAAACTCCACTTAAACACTTCTACGATACAATATCTAGTTTAAATTTAATCAAGGAATGATATGCTTACTTGGATGCAACATCACAAAAAATATCTTGTTGTTACTATATGGGTTAGTACTATAGCTTTTGTTGGCGCTGGCTTTTTAGGTTGGGGTGCTTATGATTTTAATCTCAATAGAAGTTCGAGTGTTGCAACTGTAGGAAATGAAAAGATAGGTTTTAGTGAATTTGATACTAGATATAGACAAATTTTAAGTTATTATAATCAAATTAGCAATGGTGCTTTAACTCCAGAAAATGCTGAGCAACTAGGCATTAAAAATATAGCTTTAAGCTCTCTTGTTGAAGATAAGCTTTTGTTAAATTTTGCCAAAGATTTGGGTATTGGCGCAAACGAGAATGAAATTTTACAAAAACTTGCAAATACTAGAGAATTTCAAGATCCTACAGGAGATTTTAACAAAACAATTTATTATGAACTTTTAAATGCCAATAATTTAACTCCAAAAGATTACGAAACACAACTTGCAAATGAAGTAATTACCGATAAACTTAATCAAATTTTTAATATTCCTAGCAAAGATGAGGAATTAAAAATGTTAGCTTCTAGTTATTTTATGCAAGATGCTTTAAGTATTGCAAAAATTGATTATGACAAAAAAAATATTAAGATTAACGAAGAGGATTTAAAAAAGCTTTGGAATGAACATAAAGAAGATTATAAAACTAAAAAAATATATGAAATTTCAACTTATTTTTTGCCAGTTAGCAATGAGAAAATTGACGACAAAGAATTAGAAAAATTTTATAATCAAGATGAAAATAAACTAAAATATAAAGATTTTGCAGGTAAAGTGATGGATTTTCAGTCTGCTAAAAATGAAATTGCTAAAGATTACGCCTTAATGCAACTAAAGAATGCGGCTAATGCTAAATTTTTAGATTTAAAAAATGGGAAAGATAATTTTCAAAAAGATCAAAATATTAGTGAATCTGATGTTTATTATCCAATTGATCTTTTGAATAAAGCTAAAAATGGAGATGTTTTACGACCAGCACCTTATAATAACGGATATATCATAGTGAAACTAAATAAAGTAGATCCTATAAGAAATAAAACTTTTGAAGAAGCTAGAGAAGAAGTTTTACCTATGTATTTAAGCGAACAAGCTGGAAAAAATTTAGAAGAAAAAGCTAAAAATAGTTTGGTAAATTTTAAAGGCGATGATATAGGCTTTGTAAGTCGAGATAGTTCTCGCGAGAGTGTAAAGCTTAGTGATAAGATATTAAATGATTCTGAATTTGCTTATTTTTTAATGAATGTATTTAATACTGATCAAAATAGTTCTTATGTGATCATTAATGACAGTAAAGCAATATTATATAAAATAAATAAACAAAAATTAGATATGAACTCCGATAAATTTGAACAATACAAAACTATGCTTGAGCAAAATTTGCAAAATTTAAAAGCAAATGAGCTTAAGCAAGAACTTGTTGATGAACTTAAAAAGATATATCCGATAAAAATTTATTATAAAGGGAATTGATTTTGAATATATTAGGAATTGACTTAGGCTCAACCCAGACTTGTGCCATTATTGCTCAAAAAGATGAAGATGGATTAAAAATTATTGGTTTTTCCAAGTCGAAAACCAACGGGGTTAAAAAAGGTGCCATTACCAATATAGAGCTTGCTTCTAAATCTATTGAAGAAGCTGTTAGAAGTGCTGAGATGATGAGTGGAGTTCATTATGATAAGGTTGTGGTGTCTATATCAGGTGCTTATACTAAAAGCGTTGATAGCATAGGTGTTGTTAATATTCCAAATCATGAAATAGGCATTAAAGAAATTCATCGTGCTGTAAGTACAGCTAAGCATACTGCCAATCTACCAAGTGGTTATGAAATTATCCATGTTTTGCCTTATAATTTTAAGGTTAATGATCTTGAACATGTTGATGATCCTTTGGGAATGAGTGGCAATCGTTTGGAAGTTTCAACCCATATAGTGATTTCACAAGAATCTCATATTAAAAATCTTAAGAAAGCAGTTGAATTAGCTGATTTAAGAGTGGATAATATAGTTCTTTCAGGATATGCTTCAGCTATAGCTTGTTTAGATGATAGTGAAAAGGAATTAGGTGCTGTTTTGATTGATATGGGTGGAGCGATTTGTGATATGGTTGTTCATACTGGAAATTCAATTAGATATAATGACTGTTTGCAAATTGGCTCGATTAATATTACCCAAGATTTATCAATGGCATTGCATACACCTTTAAAAGAAGCAGAAAAAATCAAGCTTAATTATGCAGCTCTTTCGCAACAGCCTAATACCCTTATACAAATTCCTTCAATGGGTGATGAAAGAAAGGTTAATGAAGTTTCTTTGGATATTATTTCAAACGTAATTTATGCAAGAGCAGAAGAAACTTTGATGATTTTGGCAAAAATCTTAAGTGATAATCGTTATGCCAATGCTATAGGCGGTGGAGTTGTTTTAACAGGTGGAATGACTAAGTTAGCAGGTATTGATGAGCTAGCTCCTGCAACATTTGATAATCGCTCAGTTAGACTAGCTACTGCAAGAAAAGATTTGATTACTGGTTTTAGTGAAATTTTTAATGATCCTGAAAATACTTGTGCTATAGGACTTTGTTTATATGGAGCGGGGTATTTTACGCCTTATGAACTTGATTCTAATGAAAAATTAAGATATAAAGGGGAAATTGAAAATTTTAATCGTCAAATTAAACAAGATATTGTTTTGCAAAAAGATGCAGAAAGTGAAATAAAATTTGATTTTTTTGATGAAAATTTGCAAGAAAATGATACAATTGCAATACAAGAACAATTAGATTTTAAAGAGCCAAAAGAAAAAAAACCTAGCGTTTTTTCAAATATCTGGCATAAAATTATGAATCAATTTTAACAAGGAGAAATTTTTATGAGTGAATTTTTAGTAGAAGAAATGCAACATAATAAAGGTGCAAAAATTAAGGTTATAGGCTGCGGTGGCGGTGGCGGTAATATGATCAACCATATGGTTAAAATGGGATTAAATGATCTTGATTTAATTGCAGCAAATACTGATGCACAAGCTATTTCAATTTCATTAGCAAAAACTAAAATTCAACTTGGCGAGAAAAAAACTAAAGGTTTAGGCGCTGGTATGCTTCCTGAAGTAGGTGCAGAAAGTGCTAGAGAAAGTTTTGAAGAAATAAAAGCAAGTCTTAGTCAAAGTGATATTGTATTTATTGCTTCAGGTTTTGGTGGAGGTACTGGAACGGGTGCCACTCCAGTTATTGCACAAGCAGCTAAAGAGATTGGAGCTTTAACTGTTTCTGTTGTAACTATGCCTTTTGCATTCGAAGGAAAACAAAGAAAAAAACTTGCTGAAAGCGGTCTCCTTGAGCTTAAAAAAGAAAGTGATTCTATTCTTGTAATTCAAAATGAAAAATTATTGAGCATTATTGATAAAAAAGCAGGCATTAAAGATGCTTTTAGATTGGTTGATGATATTTTAGCTCGTGCTGTAAAAGGTATGGTGTCTATCTTGCTTGATAATGGAGATATTAATGTTGACTTTGCGGATGTAAGAACCATCATGAGTCATCGCGGACTCGCGCTTATGGGTGTTGGTAGTGCTAGTGGTGAAAATGCTATAGAAGAGGCTCTTTCAAACGCTATAGAATCTCCTTTGCTTGATGGAATGGATATTAAAGGTGCTAAGGGAGTTATTTTGCATTTTAAAACAAGTTCTAATTGCTCTTTGTTTGAAATTTCGGCAGCAGCAAATAGTATACAAGAAATTGTTGATGAAAATGCTAAGATTATTTTTGGTTCTACCACAGATGATAGCATGGAAGATAGAGTTGAAGTAACTATTATTGCGACAGGGTTTGAAGATAAAGATACAGTAGCTAAAAAATCTACCGAAGAAGCTCAAGCTTCTAAGAAAAATCCTTATTTAAGTCTTAAAAAGGTAAGCGGTGGTTACGATGAAGAGATAATGGCGCAAATTGAAACACCAACTTTCTTGCGTCGTCAAATGGATTAAAATTGATTTTTAAAGCAAGATTGGGTCAAATCTTGCTTTTTATAGTTTAAAATTCTCTCCTAATAATCTTTCAAATATTTATTTTTCTTTGTTTTTAAAAGTTGGAACACTCTTTGCTTTTATAGCTATAAAATCTTAATTTTATAGGTGAAAATATGCAAAATGGATATTATCAAGCAACTGGCGGAATGGTAACTCAGTTTAATAAACTTGATGTGATTACTAATAATCTTGCCAATATTAATACAAGTGGATACAAAAGAGATGATGTGGTTATTGCAGATTTTAAAAGGATTTTTAAAGAAACTCAGGATGAGTTGCCTATAGAAAATCACACAAGAGATGCATCTCGTTTTGTAAATACTACAATAGATGGAATCCCACAAGTTTCTCAAGAATATACGGATTTTAGCCTAGGTTCTTTAAAGGCCACAAACAATCCTTTGGATTTGGCAATGACTAGAGAAGATGCTTTTTATTTGGTTCAAACCAAAGATGGAGAAGTAAGATTAGCCAAAGATGGAAATTTTCAACTTGATGATGAGGGTTATTTGGTAAATAAGCAAGGATACAAGGTATTAAGTAGTGATTATTTTAATAATCCTCAGAATGCTGGCATACGCATTCCTAATGGTGCTGTTCAAATTAGCGTTGATAAAAACGGAAGCATTGAAGTTGATGGAGCTCAAAATGCAAGATTATTTGTAGCACAAGTAGATGATATAAGAGCTTTGCAAAAAGATGGGGATAATGTCTATAAAATAGATGATCTAACCCGTATTAGAGATTTGAAAAACTCCAATGCTATTCGCCAAGGTTTTTCTCAGGGATCAAATGTTAATCCAGTTACTGAAATGGTAGGACTGATTGAAGCAAACAGAATGGTAGAAATGTATCAAAAAGTTATGACAGCTCATATGGATGACTTAAATCAAGAAGCTATCAATAAGCTTGCAGCTGTTAAATAATTTAAAATAAAATAAAAAAAGGATTAAAAATGATGAGATCACTTCATACTGCTGCTACGGGAATGGTAGCGCAGCAAACACAAATTGATGTTACTTCAAATAACATCGCCAATGTTAATACAGCAGGTTTTAAGAAAAGTCGCGCAGAATTTGCTGATCTTATGTATCAAGTTATGAAGTATGCAGGAACTTCAACTTCAGCTACTACTCTTTCTCCTTCGGGTATAGAAGTGGGTGTGGGTGTGCGTCCAACAGCGGTAACTAAAGTTTTTACTGAAGGAAATTTAAAATCAACAAGTACTGATGGTCTTGATATGGCTATTGCAGGTAATGGGTTTTTTCAAATACAACTTCCTGATGGCACTATAGGATATACTAGAAATGGGCAATTTACAAAAGATAATGAAGGTAATATTGTAAATTCAGATGGTTATAGACTTTTACCTGAAATGACAATACCTGAAGGCGCAACAGCAATTAATGTTGCTACAGATGGAACCGTTTCTGTAATGCTACCAGGGGAGCAACAAGAAACTCAAATTGGCCAAGTGGAGCTAGTTCGGTTTATAAATCCAGCGGGTCTTCATTCTATGGGTGATAATCTTTATCTTGAAACAGGAGCAAGTGGTGCACCTGTTGCGGGTATAGCAGGACAAGATGGGCTTGGAACAATAAGACATGGATTTATAGAACTTAGTAATGTTCAGCTTGTTGAAGAAATGACAGATCTTATCACAGGACAAAGAGCTTATGAAGCGGGTTCTAAGGCCATTACAACAAGTGATGATATGCTAGGAATTGTAAATCAGCTTAAGCGATAGTTGATATAAAATAAATAATTTTTAATTCTTTTTTGTTTAATGGCGTGTTAAACGCCATTAAATTTTTTAGCAAGAGTAGCAAGTTTTAAATTCATAAGCAGTTGGACGAGCTTCTACTGGCCAAACTTGTGTTTCAAATTTTAAATGCTGATAGTCATCGATAAAAATATCGCTCATTACAGGTTTTAAATAAGAATTATGTCGGATTAAAGCTTCCAAACTTCCTCTTAGAGTATGTGGTAATTGCTCTATCCCTTTTTCACGTATTTCATCCAAAGTAAGATCAAATAAATTTTCATCCATAGGACCCACAGGAATGGTTTTATTTTTGATTCCATCAAGACCTGCCATTAAAAGACTAACAAAAGCTAAATAAGGATTAGCAGTGCTATCAGGGAAGCGAATTTCTATACGAGCTGAATTTTTACCTATGCCATAAGGAACGCGACAACTTGCTGATCTGTTTTGACAAGAATAAGTTAAAATACAAGGAGCTTCAAAGCCAGGAACTATTCTTTTGTAAGAGTTGGAACTTGGATTTGTAAAAGCTGCAACACTTCTAGCATTTTTTAAAATTCCACCTATATAATTTATAGCAGTTTGACTAAGTCCACTGTATCCATCTTTATCGTAAAATAAATTTCCTCCATCTTTCCATAAGCTCATATGAACATGCATACCATTGCCATTATCTCCGTATAAAGGTTTTGGCATAAAAGTGGCAGTTTTGCCATTTAAATGAGCTACCATTTTTACAACATATTTATAAATTTGAACATTGTCAGCTGCTTCTACAAGCGTGCCAAAATTTACTCCTATTTCAGCTTGTCCTTGTGCAACTTCATGATGATGAACAAAAGTTTTAAGACCTACTTTTTCAAGGGTTTGAACCATTTCAGAACGAATATCTACTAAAGAATCAATTGGCTGAACTGGAAAATATCCACCTTTGTTTCTTGGCCTGTGTCCAGTATTGTAGCTATCGGTAAATTCTCTATCATCATTCCACTCTCCTTCTTCGGTATCAACTTCATACTTAGAACAATGAGTAGTATCAACTATTTTTACACTATCAAAAACAAAGAATTCATTTTCTGGTCCAAAGTAAGCAGTATCAGCTATGCCACTATTTTTAAGGTGTTCCATTGCTTTTTTTGCTATGCTTCTTGGACATTTTTCATACATTTGTCCTTTGTAAATATCATACACATCACAAAATACTATGATAGTAGGATCAGCCGTAAAAGGATCTAAAAAAGCACTTTGAGCATCAGGTTTTAAAATCATATCTGATTTTTCTATAGGTTGCCATCCATGAATTGAGCTTCCATCAAATGGAATGCCAGTTTGAAATGTTTCTTCATTGATTGCATGAAGATTATAGGTAATATGATGCCAAGTTCCTATCATATCTGTAAAACGAAAATCAACAAAAAGCACTTCATTTTGTTTGCAAAATTTGAAAAAATCATCTATATTATTAACAAATTTTCCCATATTTTTACTCCTTTATGTAATTAAATTTATAAAATTATATCATAAAATTTTTAATTAAGATTTAATTAATATATTTTTTTTAATAAATTTAAAAATTTAATTTAAAAAGATTAAAAAATAAAAATTTATATTTTTGTTTTAGATAAAATTGATTATAATTTTGAGCAATTATTGAAAATCTAGATTTAAAAAAGGGAAAAAAATGACTCAAGAAGAGCTTGATGCTTTGATGAATGGTGATGTTGATCTTGATTCAGAGACAGAAGCAGAGGTAAAAACCGAAGAATCGAATACCGAAGAAGATGCTTTGATGTTAGAAGATGTCAAAATAGCTGATTACAAACCTAATCCTAGCGTGGTATGGCCACCACCCCCACCAAATCAGGAGCATAAGGTTGTACATCAGTTAGATGATGTTACAAAAGATAGCGAGCTTAAAGCAACGGAAATGATGGATAAGCTTGAAAGTATTAATAATTTTTTTGCGGATTCTGAAAGTTTACTCAAAGAGATAAATAAAGCAATAGAAAAAAATATTGATATTTTTTCTAAACTTAGTGAAAAATTTCCTAATGTGGAAAGTTTCAGTGAAGCTTTAGAATTAAACAATCAAGCTAAAAAAAGTTCTAAGGAGATTGTCGGAAATCTTCAAAGCGGACAAGATGAAGTGATGATGGCAATGGATGCAATGCAGTATCAAGATATACATCGTCAAAAAATCGAACGTGTTATTAATGTAATGCGTGCTTTAAGCCGTTATATGAGTTCCTTATTTGAAGGTAAAATTGATGATAAAAAACGTGTAAGTTCTGCAGTGCATATTGAAGGTGATGGTACTGCTGATGTTGTAAGTAATGATGATATAGAAGCTTTAATTGCAAGTTTAGGGCAAAAATGATCATTCCTGAAATAGTAGCTCCTGCAGGAAATTTCACAAAATTAAAAATTGCTTTAGCTTATGGCGCAGATGCGGTTTATGCGGGTGTGAATAATTTTTCTTTAAGATCACGCACTGCAAGAGAATTTAATTATGAAAGTTTTGAAGAAGCTATCAAATATACTCATGAGCGTGGTAAGAAAATTTATGTTACTTTAAATGGTTTTCATTTGAGTTCTCAAATTGAAGGTTTAAAAAGACATATTTTAAAATTGCGTGAGATGAAACCTGATGCTTTTATTGTAGCTTCTGTTGGAGCTATGCGTCTTGTTAAAGAACTTGCACCTGAAATTTCTTTACATGTTTCTACTCAGGCAAATATTTTAAATTATTTAGATGCTCAAGTTTATAAGGATATGGGTGCTAAAAGGGTTGTAATTGCCAGAGAATTAGGGCTTAAAGACGCTAAAGCTTTAAAGGAAAATTGCGATATTGAACTTGAAGCTTTTGTGCATGGTTCGATGTGTTTTGCTTATTCTGGGCGTTGTTTAATAAGCTCTGTGCAAAGTGGAAGAATGAGCAATCGTGGATCTTGTGCAAATGATTGTAGATTTAATTATGAGCTTTATGCTAAAAATCCAGAAAATGGCACTTTATTTCGTTTAGAAGAAGATGAAAATGGTACTCATATTTTTAATTCTAAAGATTTAAATCTTTGTTCTTATATAGAAAAAATCATGCAAGAAAATTGTATCAGTGCTTTTAAAATAGAAGGGCGTACTAAAAGCGAATATTATGTTGCGCTTACAACAAGGACTTATAAAATGGCCATACAAGATGCTTTAGAGGGTAAATTTGAGTCAAGTAAGTATGAAAAAGAGATTGCTACACTTAAAAATCGTGGTTTTACAGATGGCTATCTTGTTTCGCGTCCTTTAGAAAAAACCGACACACAAAATCATAATACAAGCATAGAAGAAGGTTCTCATCAAGTGCATGCTATAAGCGAAGATGGAAGATTTTTTAAATGTAAAGGGAAAATCGTTTTAAACACGCCTTATGAAATTTTAACCCCTTTAGGCGATGTGATTCAAACTTGCAATAATGAACTAGGTAAAATTTATCAAAAAGAGGGTAAATATTTTATAGAGTTTAAAAAACTTATTGCTAAAAACAATAAAGAATTTAGCGAAATTCATAGCGGTAATGAACATGAAATCCAATTACCAAATAAAATCAGTGCATTAAGTTTTTTAAGAAAGGAAATATAGATGAATTTTGTTTCTATTTTAATGGGAAGCAAGAGTGATTATGAGACTATGAAAGAGGCTGCTAAAACTTTAGAAAGTTTTGGTGTAAAGTATGAACTTATCATCTCATCAGCTCATCGTAGTCCAAAAAGAACAAAAGAGTATATTGCAAATGCTGAAGAAAAAGGTGTGAAGGTTTTTATAGCAGCAGCTGGAATGGCAGCGCATTTAGCTGGAGCTGTTGCAGCTTATACAACAAAACCTGTTTTAGGAGTGCCTATGCCAGGAAGTAATCTTGCAAGTATGGATTCTTTGTTTTCTACGGTGCAAATGCCTAGTGGAATTCCTGTAGGAACTTTAGCTATTGGTAAGGCTGGAGCAATCAATGCTGCTTATTTGGCTATGCAAATTTTAGCTATTTATGATGTTGATTTAGCACAAAAGCTTAAAGAAGATCGTCTTGAAAAAGAAAAAAAACTTGTATCTGATTCAAAAGAAGTAGAAGTTTTATTATAAGGGATAAAAATGCAAACCTATCTTGAACTTGAAGAATTTTGTAAACTTGTGCATTTAAATGAAGATGTGGTTAAGGGTATGATGGCCAATGGGGCTTTAAATTTTAAAGAAGAAGAGGGTAAAATTTACATCGAAGCTCATCAAGGTACTTTTAGTGTAGTGCCTAGTTCTGCAAAATCTCAAACTGCAATGGTAAATTCAATGACTTTAGCAGGAGAAAGTTTTGTTGAAAAAACAATAGGAACTATTTTAAATTTACATGAAAAAGTTTTAGATGCTAAAGATGAAACACTTGAAGCATTAAAAAATGAAAATAAATTTTTAAAAGATGCCCTTTATTCTATGCAAGAGCTTTATGATGAAGATAGAAAAACTATAGAAACCTTAAACAATGAGTTAAAACATGCGCGTGAAGAGATAGAATTTCTCAAGCGTAAATATAAATTAATGTGGAGTAAAACTGCAGAAATTTTTGGAGCTAAGACAGAGCCTGATTTGGAAATGAATAAAAATTTAGAAAAACCTATTGAAAATATGGAACAATAAAGAGAGATACAATGACTTTTTCACAAATGATACTTAATTTACAAAATTATTGGCAAGAGCAAGGCTGTGCGATTATGCAACCTTATGATATGCCAGCAGGTGCAGGAACCTTTCATCCAGCAACTTTTTTAAGAAGTTTAGGAAAAAAACCTTGGGCAGCTGCTTATGTGGCTCCAAGTAGAAGGCCTACTGATGGACGTTATGGTGAAAATCCTAATCGCTTAGGTGCTTATTATCAATTTCAAGTTTTGATTAAACCTAGTCCTGATAATATCCAAGAATTATATCTTAAAAGTCTTGAAAATTTGGGTTTTGATTTAAAAAGTCATGATATTCGTTTTGTTGAAGATAATTGGGAGAGTCCAAGTTTGGGTGCTTGGGGTTTAGGCTGGGAAGTATGGCTTGATGGTATGGAAGTTACTCAATTTACTTATTTTCAGCAAGTTGGCGGTATAGCAGTAGATTTAGTAAGTGTTGAAATTACCTATGGTCTTGAAAGAATAGCCATGTATCTTCAAAATGTTGATAATGTTTATGATATAGTTTGGAGTGAATTTAATGGAGAAAAAATTAAATACGCAGATGTGCATAAGCAAAGTGAATATGAATTTAGTAAATACAATTTTGAAGTAAGTGATGTTAAAATCTTAAATGAGCAGTTTGAAAATTCTTACAAAGAATGTAAAAATATTTTAGAACAAGGACTAGCTTTACCTGCTTATGATTATTGTATGCTTGCTGCACATACTTTTAATCTTTTAGATGCAAGAGGAGCAATTTCTGTAGCACAAAGACAAGATTATATGTTAAAAATTCGTGAACTTTCAAAAAATTGTGCTGAAATTTATAAGAAAAATTTAAATGAAGCTGAGTGAAATTTATAATTTTTTAGATCAATTAAGTCCCTTTGATATCCAAGAATCATGGGATAATAGTGGAATTTTGCTTGGAGATAGGGATAGTGAAATTTCAATTGTTTATTTAAGCTTAGATATTGATGAAAATATCATTAAAGAAGCGAGTGAAAATTCTTTAATTATCACACACCATCCTTTGATATTTAAAGGTTTAAAAGATTTATATGACAAGACTTATCCTAGGGCTTTTATCAAAGAAATGATTTATAAAAATATTTCTTTAATCAGTATGCATACAAATTACGATTTAAGTCATTTAAATACTTATTTTACGGAAGAAATTTTAGGTTTTAAAATTTCTTTTAAAGATGAATTTTTAATTTATGTGGAAAATTCTATGTCTTTTGAAGCTTTGTGTGACTGGGTGAAAAAAAAGTTAAATTTGCAAATTTTACGTGTAAGTGATTGTGGCAAAAAAGACATTAAGCGCATTGCTATATGTACTGGAAGTGGCGGGGATTTAATTTCTAAAGTAGATGCGGATTGTTTTTTAAGTGGAGATTTTAAATATCATCAAGCTTTAGAGGCGCTTAGTAATCAAATCAGTCTTATTGATTTGGGTCATTTTGAAAGTGAGAGATATTTTTCTCAATGTTTAGCAAAAGACTTGAAAAATTTGCCGCTACAAGTTATAATAACAGTTTCAAAAAATCCATTTCAATATTTTTAAGGAAAATAAATGAATAAATATCTCGAACAATTAGTGCTTTTATCAAAAATAGATCAAGAAATTGATAGTTATGAACCAAAAATAGACAGTATTAATAAGACTTTAAAAGATGCTGAGTTAAAAATAGAAAAAATCAACGCAGATTTAGAAAAAATCGATGAAGAAATCAAAGATATAGAAAATCAAAAAATACAAAATAATGCTCATATTTCCGAGTTTTCAGCAAAAATTAAAGATCTTTCTAAAAAAAGTGGTGCGGTAAAAACAGAAAAAGAAGCTAATGCTTTAAAAATTGAAGAAGATATTGCAAAAGAACAATTAGACGCTGCAAATGATGAGATTGTAAGACTAGATAAAATTTTGGAGAATAAAGAAACTTATAAAAAAGAACTTGAAGAAGAAAAAATCAAACAAGAGCAAAATATTAACGAGATTAGAGTAAGCATTAAATCTGAAATGGAAGTTCTTGAAAAAGATAGAATGAGTGTTTATGATAAAAAAACTAAACTTGTGAGTGAGATGAATCAAAAAGTTTTAAGTTTTTATGAGAAAATTCGCAAATGGGCGAAGAATACTGCTGTAGTTCCTGTTAAAAAACAAGCATGCTATGGATGTTTTATGAAAATTTACGATAAGACTTATCTGTCCGTTGTAAAAGGTGAAGAGATTGTAACTTGCCCTCATTGCGGAAGAATTCTTTATAAAGAGCAAGAAGAACAAAATTGATCTTTTTTTATTATTTTTTAACTTGGACGGCATTTTTATTTTGTGCCGTCTTTATTCTTTTGCTTTCTTTTTTAAAATCCAAATACAAAATTAGTTTAAAATCTCGATTTTTTCTTTATAAAAATTTACATCAAGAAAAAGCTGATGTACATTTTCATGCTTGTTCTTACGGGGAGGTAAGAAGTATTAAAGCTTTGGTTTTGAAATTTGATTCAAGAATAACTACTATTACTCAAACAGGTTTTGAATGTGCAAAAGAATTTTGTAAAAAGGTAAATTATCTTGCTTTTGAAAATTTTTTGCCTTTTTGGTTTAATCCTTGTAAGGTTTTGGTAATTTTTGAAGCAGAATATTGGCTTATGCTTGTTTTTATGGCACGTATTTATAAGGCTAAGATTATTTTGCTTAATGCGAGAATATCTGATAAATCTTATCATTCTTATCAAAGATTTTCTTTTTTTTATAAAAAAATTTTTTCTTATATTGATGAAGTTTTTGCTCAAAGTGAATTAGATAAAGTAAGACTTGAAAGTTTGGGAGCTAAAAATGTTAAAATTTTTAAAAATATTAAGGCAAATTTAGAAATTAAAAATAATAAAATTTATACCAAACCTAAGGAAAAACTTATCATTTTTGCCAGTACTCATAAGGATGAAGAAGAGCTTTTGCTTGATCATTTTAAACTAGAAGAAAATGAAAAACTCATTATCGCCCCACGACACCCTGAACGTTTTAAAGAAGTTGAAAATTTGCTTTTAAACAAAGGTTTAGAATTTGAAAAATTTAGTTCTTTAAAAGATGAAAATAAGAAATTTTCTAAAAAAATTTTGCTTTTAGATGCTTTAGGGGAGCTTGTAAATTTTTATGCAATTTCTGATGTTGTTGTGCTTGGAGGTTCTTTCATAGAAGGCATAGGAGGACATAATCCTATAGAAGCGGCATATTTTAACAATGTATTAATCAGTGGGAAATTTATTCACAATCAAAAGGTTTTGTTTGAAGAAGTGGAAAATGTATATTTTTGTGAAAAATTAAAAGATTTAAATGATAAAATTCATTATTTAAATTTAAAAGCTAAAATTTCCAAAAAAGAAAATTTAGATCTTATCATACAAACTATACAAAAGGGAATTGATGCAAGAAAAAGCTTATAAACTCTTAGCTTTGCAAGAAAAAATTTCAAATCGTGAAGCTAAAGATTTGATTGATAAGGGTTGTGTTTTTTCACATGGAAAAAAAGTTGTGGTTGCTAGAGCTTTGATGAGCGATAAGGCAAGATTTAATGTGATAAAAGCTAAAAATCCTCAAATTATTTTTGAAGATGATAAGATTATTGCTATTAATAAACCTTATGCTTATGTGAGTGAAGATTTAGAGAAAAAATTTAATGCCAAGCTTTTAAATCGTTTAGACAAAGAAACAAGTGGTGTGATTTTGCTTTGTAAAGATGAAGATTTTAGAAAGCTTTGTATAGAAGAATTTAAAAAACACAGGGTTTATAAAAGTTATATTGCGGTTTTAGATGGGGTTTTGGCTGAAGAGGTTGAAGTGAATGAACCTATTTTTACTATAAAAGTAAAAGGTGGGGCATTAAGTAAAGTTTCAAAAGATGGTTTAAGTGCCTTAAGTATCATTACTCCTATCATGATGCAGTCAAAAAAAACCTTAGCAAAAATAGTCATTCAAACAGGTAGAACTCATCAAATCAGAGTGCATGCTAAATTTATAAAACATGGCGTTGTAGGTGATGAAAAATATGCTAAAATTTCAAGCGATAGAATGTATTTACATAGTTATGAAATTAAAATTTTTGATTATTATTTTAAGGCTGAGCTAGATAATAGTTTTGCAAAAGTTGGCTTTGAGATAAAAAATTTAGATTTTTAAAGCCATTTAAGAAAAAATTTTGTATAATGCAAGGTTTAATTTAAAAATTTTATAGAAAGGTGATAAAGTGTTTGAGTTAGTCAGCGAATCTTTTAAATCAGCGATTAATAAATTACGTTTTGTTGATGATGAAAAAGCACTTAAGAACGCTTTAGAAACCTTAAAAAAAGCTCTTTTAAAAGCAGATGTTCATCATAAGATAACTAAAGAGCTTTTGACTTTAATAGAAGAAGATGTAAAACAAAATGGCATAGGTCAAAAACAATTTTTAAATGCCATTAAAATAAATTTAGAAAATATTTTAAGTGTCAATGGTAAGAATCAAGGTTTTGTTTTTACTTCTAAACCCCCAACAGTAGTTCTAATGGCAGGTTTGCAAGGAGGCGGTAAGACTACAAGCACTATCAAACTCGCAAATTATTTAAAATTACGCAATAAAAAAGTTTTAGTTGCAGCTTGTGATTTGCAGCGTTTAGCAGCAGTGGAGCAACTAAGACAACTTTGTGAAGCTAACGAAATTGAACTTTTCTTCATAGAAAATGAAAAAGATCCTATTAGGGTTGCTAAAGAGGCTTTAAAAAAGGCTGAAAGTTCTATGGTGGATGTTTTGCTTGTGGATACTGCTGGACGTTTGGCTATAGATGAAGCTTTGATGGATGAGTTAAGAGCAGTTAAGGATGTCTTAAATCCTGATGAGATTTTTTATGTTGCTGATGCAATGAGTGGTCAAGATGGGGTTAAGACCGCTGCTAGTTTTAATGAAGTTTTAGGTATCAGTGGGGTAATTTTATCAAAATTTGATGCAGATACTAAAGGTGGAGTAGCCTTAGGTATAGCAAAACAAATCGGTATTCCTTTAAGATTTATTGGTGTGGGTGAAAAAGTAGCAGATTTAGAAGTTTTTATACCAGATCGTATAGTAAGTCGTATTATGGGTGAGGGTGATTTGGCAACTTTAGCTGAAAAAACTGCTGCGATTATTGATGAAAAAGAGGCTAAAAAACTCAATCAAAAAATTAAAAAAGGTGAATTTAATTTTAATGATTTTCTTAATCAAATGGAAAGTATTAAAAAATTAGGAAGTATGAAGTCTTTAATCGGTATGATACCAGGACTTAGCGGAATGGCAAATGTGGTAAAAGATATAGATTTGGATAATTCTAAAGAAATCATACGCATTAAAGCAATGATTTCTTCAATGACTCCAAAAGAAAGAGAAAATCCTGATTTATTAAATAATGCTAGAAAGCGTCGTATAGCAGAGGGAGCAGGTCTTTCTCAGGTAGAAGTCAATCGTTTTTTAAAACAATTTAGCAATGCAGCAAAACTTGCAAAAAGATTTTCAGGTAAAAAAGGAATGGAAAGTTTAACACAGATGATGAGTCAAGCTAGAAGGCAATTTTAAATTTTATTTATAAATACTTTTTATAGTATCTATAAATAAAATTTTTAATTTTTAAGGAGTATAAATGACAGTTATTAGACTTACAAGAATGGGTAGAACCAAAAGACCATTTTATCGTATTGTAGTTACAGACAGTAGAAAACGTCGTGATGGTGGTTGGATAGAAAGTATTGGGTATTATAATCCTATGGTAGAACCTGAGGTAATTAAAGTTGATGCAGAGCGTTTAGCTTATTGGAAAAGTGTTGGTGCAAAACTTAGCGATAAAGTTGCTTCTATCACTAGCAAATAATCATGGTAGAGAATTTTCTTAGAGAATACGCAAAATTAATTGCAGATTATCCTGAACAGATTGATACTCAAAAAATTGAATTAAGTGAAAATTTTTTTGAGATTGTTCTTTTTGCACATAAGGTTGATACAGGTAAGCTTATAGGTAAAAATGGAAAAATGATCAATGCTATAAAAACCGTAATCTCTGCTTATAAGAGCAAGGATGCAAGTTCTTATAGAGTAACGGTAAAAGCACTTGAGTGAAAAAGATTTTGTTCAAGTTGCAAAACTTGGTAAAACTGTGGGTCTTAAGGGTTATGTAAAATTGCATAACCTGAGCGACTTTTCTTCTCAATTTAAAAAAGATGCTACTTTTTTTATAAAAAACACCAAAGAAATGTTAAAGATTAAGCATTATAATGCAAACAATTCTACTGTTTTATTTGAAAATTATGAAGATATAGAAAAGGCCAAAGAATTAACTAATCTTATTCTTTTTCAGAGTATCGAGAAAAGCAGACAAACTTGTAAATTAAAAAAAGATGAGTTTTTTTATTTTGATATTTTAGAGTGTGAAGTTTTTGAAGAAGATAAAAGATTAGGTAAAGTGGTTGATATCTTGGAAACTGGAGCTTCTTATTTATTTGAAATTCAAAGTGATGAAAAATGGGTTGAAAAAAAATATCCTAAAATATTTTTTATTCCATATTTAGATAAATTTGTTAAAAATATAGATATAGAAAAACGACAGATTTTTTGCACGCAAGATGCTTTTTTAATTTTAGAAAATTCATGAAATTTAGCTTCGTTTCTTTGTTCCCTAATCTTATGGAATTTTACTTTCAAGATTCTATACTTGCAAGAGCAAAAGAAAAAAAACTTTTCAAACTTAATTTTTATAATCCAAGAGATTTTTCTAAAAATTCCTATCATAAAGTCGATGATTATAAAATAGGTGGTGGAGCTGGACTTTTGATGCAAGCTGAACCTATGTATGAGGTGCTAAGAAGTATTCAAGAAAAAAAAGAAAATCCCTATTTTATTTTTTTAAATCCAAGTGGTAAAACCTTTAATCAAAAAGACGCCAAACGCTTAAGTAAAAAAGAACATATAGTTTTTGTATGTGGGCGCTATGAAGGTATAGATGAAAGAGTGCTTGAAATTTTTGCGAATGAAATTTTTAGTATAGGGGATTTTATTTTAACAGGAGGAGAATTACCTGCGCTTGTAATGTGTGATGCGATTTTAAGAAATGTTAATGGGGTTTTAGGAAATATGGAAAGTTTGAAAGAAGAAAGCTTTGAAAATAATTTACTCGAAGCGCCTGCTTTTTCAAAACCTTTTATTTTTGAGAAAAAAAATAAAAAATTTTATACTCCTTCAGAGTTTTTAAAGGGTAATCACGCTAGAATTGCAAGTTTAAAAACTACTTTGGCGTCTTGCAAAACGAAATTTTTTCGTCCAGATTTATTTTTAGAGCATGAACGCAAAAAATAAGGGATTTTTTATGAAAAATAAATATATAGAACAATTTGAAGCAAAACAAATTGAAGGTAAAAATGTTCCAGATTTTCGTGCTGGTGATACTTTAAAGCTTGCAATTCGCATTAAAGAAGGGGATAAAACAAGAATCCAAAATTTTGAGGGTATTTGTATTACTAGAAGAGGTAATGGCGTAAGTGAAACTTTTATCGTGCGTAAAATTGGCGCTAATAATGTTGGCGTTGAGAGAATTTTCCCTATTTATAGTGAAAGTTTAGAAAGTATTACTGTTTTGCGTCGTGGTCGTGTACGCCGTGCAAGATTATTCTACTTAAGAGATAGACGTGGTAAAGCAGCGCGTATTAAAGAGCTTAAAAAATAATTTATAATTATTTTCTATTATAAGTTTAACAATTAAATAATTATAATTAATTTATAATTATTATTTATTTGATTTTAATTATTAATAATACTCTTGTATAATATTTCTTGTAAATATTATACAAGGAGAGAAAATGTTTTCTATTAAAAAAACTTTATTAATACTAGCAAGCGTGCCAATGTTTTTGAGTGCTACTGAATATCAATTAAGTACTCATGTCTTGGATATTACTTCTGGACAACCTGCTCCTAAAGTAAAAGTTGAGCTTTATAAGTTGGAAGCAAATCAACAGTGGAAAAAAGTAAGTGAAGAATTTACCGAAGAAAATGGTAGAATAGGAGATTTATTACCATATGAAAAAGCTGAAAATAGGGCTTTTGGAATTTATAAGCTTAAATTTTTTACAAAAGACTATTACACATCACACAAAATAAATACTTTTTATCCTTTTGTAGAGGTAAGTTTTGAGCTTTCTAAAGATCAGAAACATTATCATGTTCCAATAACCCTTTCTCCTTTTGGTTATTCAACTTATAGAGGAAGCTGATAAATAAAACGAAAGAAAAAACCATGTGGGCTAAGAATTCTTGGAAAAACTATCCTATAAAACAGCAACCTATCTATCCAGATCAAGAGGAAATGAATAGAGTTTTAGCAAGACTTGAGAAACTTCCTCCTTTGGTTTTTGCTGGAGAAGTGAGAAATCTTCAAAAGTCTTTAGCAAGAGTTTGTAAAAAAGAAGCTTTTTTACTTCAAGGTGGAGATTGCGCTGAAAGTTTTGAAAATTTTGGCGCTGTAAATATCCGTGATATGTTTAAAATTTTACTTCAAATGGCTATAGTACTTACATTTGCTGGTGGATGTCCTGTTATAAAAATTGGTCGTATTGCAGGGCAGTTTGCCAAGCCAAGAAGTAGTGATTTTGAAGAGTTAGATGGTATAAGTCTTCCTAGTTATCGTGGTGATATTATTAATGGTTTTGAATTTAGTGAACAAGCACGCATTCCTGATCCACATAGAATGCTTGAAGCTTATTATCAAAGCGCAACAACGCTAAATTTGTTGCGTGGATTTGCTAAGGGTGGTTTAGCAGATTTACATGAAGTACATCGTTGGAATTTGGGCTTTTTAAAAAAGAGTGAACTCCATAAGCAATATACTGATATCAGTGAAAAAATTTCACAAGCTTTAGCTTTTATGGAAGCTTGTGGAATTAATACAAGTAATACTCCAAGTCTAAGAGAAGTTAATGTTTATACTTCACATGAAGCTTTACTTTTGCCTTATGAAGAAGCTTTAACTAGAGTGGATAGTTTAAGTGGAGAAATTTACGATTGTTCAGCTCACATGCTTTGGATAGGTGAAAGAACAAGGGCGCTTGATGAAGCTCATGTGCATTTTTTAAGTGGAGTAAAAAATCCTTTAGGGGTTAAAATAGGACCTAGTGCAAGTGCTGATGATATCATAGCTTTAGCAAATGTCTTAAATCCAAATAATGAAGAAGGAAGATTAAATATTATTATCCGCATGGGTGCAGATAAAATTATCAATAATTTGCCAAAAATTTTCTCTAAACTTAAAAGTGAAGGTTTAAATTTAGTATATAGCATAGATCCTATGCATGGAAATACGGTAAAAGCAGGCAATTTTAAAACACGTGAGTTTGATAAAATTATGCAAGAAGTGAGATCTTTTTTTGAGATTGCAATAAGCGAAGGGGTTTATCCAGGTGGAGTGCATCTTGAAATGACTGGGAAAGATGTAACAGAATGCACAGGTGGTGCAAGCAATGTTACTGCTCAAAGCTTGGAAGATCGTTATGAGACTCAATGCGATCCAAGACTTAATGCGGATCAAGCATTGGAACTTGCTTTTTTAATCGCAGATTTGGTAAAAAAGGCTAGAAAATGAAATTTTATGGTATTAAAAATTGCAATTCTGTAAAGAAAGCTATAGATGCTTTAACACAAAAAGGTATTGTGTTTGATTTTATGGATATTAAAAAGATTAATCAAGATATTTTATACACATGGTTAAAACAAAAATCTTTTGAAGAACTTATCAATACTGCTGGATTAACTTCTAAAAAACTTGGCTTAAACAAAGAAAAAGTTAAAAATTTAAATGAAAAAGAACTTGAAAAAATTGTATTAGAAAATCCAAGTTGTATTAAGCGTCCTATTATCGAGTATGAGCAAAACATATATATTGGTAAGGAATATGAGAAAATGTTATGATAGAGTGTTTGATTACACTCTATTTTTTATTAATTGATTAATTTCATTTTGATATGGAAATCTTTCACTTTCGCAATTAATAAGTTGTGTTTTAGAGAAGATAACTTTTCCGTCTACTTCAACGATAAAATCACCTCTGCCGCCAATTTCAAATTCTACTTCAACATCTTTGAAATCGCTTTGTAGTTCTTCTGCAATCCTTGCAGCTTGTGGGCGATAATTTCAAAGATTGCAATAAGCAATTTTTACTTTCATCATTTCATCCTTTGAAAAGTTCTTTTTATTAAGATTAAAATCTTAGACTTTATTATAGTTTATTTTGGCTGAATTTTTGCCTTTTTGTCAAATTTAAGTTGAAATTTAGGGCTAATTTCTTTCAAATTCAGCGAGAAAAATTTATAATTTTTATCAAAATTAAAATAAGCCTTAAAAAATTAAAGGAAGAAAATGAGTCAATTTACACACTTGCATTTACATACAGAATATTCTTTGCTTGATGGAGCAAATAAACTTAAAGAATTAGCTTTGACTTTAAAAGAGCAGGGTGCTACAAGTGTTGCTATGACAGATCATGGAAATATGTTTGGGGCAATTGATTTTTATCAAACAATGAAAGCACAAGGTTTAAAACCTATCATTGGTATGGAAGCGTATTTACATAATCATGATGAATTAGATGATAAAAGTTCTCGTCAGCGTTTTCACCTTTGTTTGTATGCAAAAAATGAGATCGGATATCAAAATTTAATGTATTTAAGTTCTCAAAGTTATATTAAAGGTTTGTATTATTATCCGCGTATCAATAAAAAGCTTTTGGAAGATTATAGCGAAGGTCTTATTTGCTCTTCTGCTTGCTTGCAAGGTGAAGTAAATTGGCACTTAAATACTTATAGTGAAAGAAATGTGCGTTTTGGTGCAAAAGGCTATGAAGCAGCAAAAGAAGCGGCGTTATGGTATAAAAAAGTTTTTAAAGATGATTTTTATTTTGAAATCATGCGTCATGGTATAGGCGATCAAAGAATGATAGATGATGATATTATCAGACTTTCTAAAGAATTAAATATAAAAATCATTGCTACAAATGATACGCATTATACTTTTAAAGAAAGAGCGGCTGCCCATGAGGTTTTTATGTGTATAGCCATGGGAAAAAAACTTAACGATCCTGATAGAATGCGTCATAGTGTGCATGAATTTTATGTTAAAAGTCCTGAGCAGATGAGTGAGCTTTTTGCAGATATTCCAGAAGCTATAGAAAATACACAAGAAATCGCACAAAAATGTAATTTAGAGCTTAATCTTGGCAATCCCACTCCACCGAATTTTAAATTTACAAGAGAATATGCTAAAGATCATAATATTATCTTACCTGAAGAAACAAAAGAATTTAGCTTTGATAATGATGACATGGTTTTTGAAGAACTTTGTAAAAAAGGACTTGAAGAGAGATTAAAATTTATCGATGAAAGTAAGCATGAAGAATACAAACAAAGACTTGAAGTAGAAATTAACATCATTAAAAATATGAAATTTTCAGGTTATATGCTTATTGTTCATGATTTTATTAAAGTGGCTAAGGATAAAGGTATTCCAGTAGGCCCTGGAAGAGGATCAGCTGCAGGAAGTTTGGTTTCTTATTGTTTAAGGATTACGGATTTAGATCCTATTCCTTATAGTCTACTTTTTGAGCGTTTTTTAAATCCTGAGCGTGTGAGCATGCCTGATATTGATGTGGATTTTTGTCAAGACAGACGTGCTGAAGTGATTGATTATGTGATTGATAAATATGGAGCGGATAAGGTTGCACAGGTGATTACCTTTGGTAAACTTTTGGCTAAAGGGGTGATTCGTGATGTGGCTAGAGTTTGTGATATGAGTATTCAAGATGCTGATGAACTTGCTAAACTTGTGCCTGAAGAGCTTAAAATCACTCTTGATGCTGCTTATGAAAAAGAACCTAAAATCAAAGAATTTATCGATCATCATCCTAAAGGTCTTGAAGTTTGGGAGTATGCAAGAGCTTTGGAAGGATTAAATCGCAATGCTGGTATGCACGCAGCGGGTGTTGTAATTTCTAATGAAAGTTTATGGAAGAAAACTCCGCTTTTTAGACAAAGTAAAAATGATGAAAGACATTTGGTAACGCAGTATTCTAAAGATCATTTAGAAGATGTGGATTTGATAAAATTTGACTTTTTAGGTCTTAAAACCTTAACAGTAATCAATAATGCGATCAAGCTTATTAAAAAGCGTTACAATAAAGACATTATTTGGGAAACTATAGATGTAAATGATAGCAAAGTTTATAAAACCATACAAAGTGGAAATACTTTGGGAATTTTTCAAATCGAATCAGGCGGTATGCAAAGCTTAAATGCACGCTTAAAACCAGAGCGTTTTGAAGATATCATTGCGGTTCTTGCGCTTTATCGTCCAGGCCCTATGGAATCAGGAATGCTTGATGATTTTATCGACAGAAAGCATGGTTTAAAAAGTATAGAATATCCTTTTGACAGTTTAGAAAAGGTTTTAGAGCCTACTTATGGGGTTATTGTTTATCAAGAACAGGTTATGCAAATTGTTCAAATTATAGGTGGCTTTTCTTTAGGAGGTGCTGATGTAGTGCGTCGTGCTATGGGTAAAAAAGATCCTGAGAAGATGAAAAAGCTTAAAACTGATTTTGCAGATGGAGCAGAAAAACAAGGATATGATAGAGCAAAAGCTGAGGATTTATGGGAGCTTATCGTAAAATTTGCAGGATATGGTTTTAATAAATCTCACTCTGCGGCTTATGCATTGATTACTTTTCAAACAGCTTATTTAAAAACTTATTATCCTAGTGAATTTATGGCAGCGCTTTTAACAAGCGAAGAAAACAATGTGGATAAAATTGCTGTTTATATTGATGAGATGAAAAAAATGAATATTAAACTTTTACCTCCATCGATTAACAAAGCGATCCGTGAATTTAGTGCTTTAGAGCAAGATGGCAAGGATGCTATTATATACGGACTTGGGGCTATAAAAAGTGTGGGTATTCCTGCAGTTGAAAATTTACTTGAAGCAAGACAAGATGGAGAATTTAAGGATATTAATGATTTCTTAGGTAAGATAGATCCCACCAAAATAAACCGTAGAACATTAGAAAGTCTTATTAAGGCAGGGGCTTTTGATGAGTTTGGTTTTACTAGAAAAGCTTTGTTTGATAATATGGAAAATCTTAGCGAAGCATCGCGTAAAATGGCTGAAGTAAGAAAAAATGCTGCAAGTTCTCTTTTTGGTGAAGAGGAATTAACTTCAGGTGTTCAAGTAAATTTTACTCCCAAAAATGAAGAATTTGAAGTGATGGAAAAATTAGGATATGAAAAAGAAATTTTAGGAATTTATGTTTCAGGCCATCCTTTAGATCGATTTTATGAACAAATTAATGCCATAGATTATGTTAAAAGTTTAGATTTTGAAAGTTTAAAAAACAATGGAGAAATTTTAAGTATAGGTAAAATTGAAGATTTCAAATCCATGATGAGTAAAAATAATAAGCGTTATGGTAGAATTGAAATTTTGGATTATTATTCTTCGTTTGATGCTACTGTATTTGAAAGCAATGTAGAAGAAATAGAAAACATCATCAAAGATGAAAATTTAAAAAATAATGCCTATGGTTTTGTATTGGGATTTAAAGCTGAAGGAGGGGAGAAGCCTAGCTTTTTTTTAAAAGCAATTAAAGATTTGCAAAGTCTTGAAGATGGCGAGATTAAAGCTATAAAAAAATTTGGAGCAAAAAAAGATTTTAAAAATAAAGAAGAAAATCATTTTACCGCAGAACCTAAGGAATTTGAAAAAAATATCATAGAGCTAGATTTGACAAGATTGAATAGAGAATTAATCTATGAAATTCATGAAATTGCTAGAAATGCACATAATCCTAATGAAAAAAATAATAAAAAACTTGTTTTAAAAGTTATTAGTGCGGGATCTTGCTTGCTTTATCATACAGATTTTATTATCTCTGATAGTATAGTAGAGGAAATTTCTAATAAATATGCTTAAGTAAGATTGTTTTACTTAAGATTTTTAAATAAAATGCTTCCGAGTCTTACCAAGTTGGATCCGCATTTTATAGCAATTTCAAAATCATTACTCATCCCCATAGAGCAAATCTTAGCCCCATGTTTTTGAAGAATTTCATAAATTTTAAATGTAGTTTCAAAGCTTTTTATAATATTTTCTTTATCTTGGCTGTGTGATCCTATGCTCATTACGCCACAAAGATTTAAATTAGAGCATTCTTCTTGTATTTGTAAATATTCTTCTACGGCTTGATTTGGATCTAGACCGCTTTTGCTATTTTCATTTGCACTATTGATTTCTAATAAAGTATTTAATTTATAATCAAGTCTTTTGTCCATAGCTTTAGCTATTTTAATACCATTGCAAGAGTGCCATAATATAGGTTTTTGTTTGATTAAGAGATTGATTTTGTTGCTTTGTAGCGTTCCTATAAAATGCCACTTTATGTCTAGTTTTTTTTCATCAAGATTTTCTTTTTTTTGTGCTAGAGCTTGGACTTGATTTTCTCCAAATTCTACTATACCTTGATCAAAAAGCTTTTCAATTATACTTGCATCGACATACTTGCTTGCGGCTACAAGACGAACGTTTTTGGTTTTTTCTAAAATTTGCTCTAAAGTCATTTTGATAAAAAATAAGCCCTATTTAGGGCTTATTTTATTGTAATAAATTAGCAATTTTGCTTTGAAGCTGCATGTTGGATTGCGCAGCAATAAAAGCAGCAGCATTTTCTTTTAGATAATTGGCATTAAAATCATTGACATTTTTTGCCATGTCATTATTTAGTAAATTATTTTCAGCTGCTTTTGAGTTGATGCTATTTTGAACACTTGCATTAATATTTGATGTGATGGCATTGATACCTGAGCCTATTTCACTTCTTAAACTTCCAAGTTGATCCATAAAATTTGTAATACTATCTTGATTATCTATGCTTAATCCATCTGTTGCTAATGGATTTAAATTTGTAGTTTCAGTTCCGCTACCTACTACAAAATTCATAGTTTGAAAGACATTTTTTCCATTATAAGTTGCATTATTAAAAGAATCATTGATGGATTCTTGTATGCGTGTTGCTTCTGTTCTTAGCATTCCTTTTTGAGAATCATTAAGTGCAGCATTGTTCATTTTTACTGAAAGTTCATTAAGTCTATCTGCGCTTTGAGAGATATTGGTAAGGCTAGCATCTGCAATTTGTAAAACCCCTATAGCATCATAAGCATTTGCGACACCTTGATCTATAGTGCTTGATTGAGATCTTAAAGAATCAGCAATAGCTAAATTAGCACTATCAACTCCACTTATTGCGCGAACAGCTGCAATATTTTCTAAAGCTTTATCGCTAGCTTTTTGTGCATTATTTAAATAATAATTTTGTTGCATTATAGTTGCATCAGAGATCATCATGGCCTACTCCTTCTCTTTTGGATTTATTTAATATTTTATCATTTTTTTGCTATTTTAAAGCTTAAGAAATATAAAAAAACTTGCATTATCAAGATGATTTTAATCACCACTTCACTTGCATTATGGATGCTGATAAATTCTTGAGTTTTTGTAGTGTTTTCGCCTAAGTTTTGGAGTTCAATTATGGTATTAGTAAAATAAAAAACAAATATTAAGCTTAAAATCAAAATAAGCAAACTCAGCATAAATTTTGAAAATTTTATTTGAAATTTCATTTCATCTTTTATAAGAGAATAAATTTCATATAAAAAATTAACCACTGAAACAAAAATCAGCAAATATCCCATCTTAATAAAAATTTGCGTCATCATTAAGCCACTTTGAAAATGGCTCAACACTCCTTCTCCTATAAGATTTTGAGGAAAAAAAATTGTTGGTGCAACAACTATTCCTAGTATGAGTTCAACCCCTATGATGGAGGCAAGTAAAAATAAATTAACAGCTTTCAAGAGTTTCTCCTTTTATTTTTTATCATAACGCATATTCGTAAATTTAGCTATAAAAGCACGATTATAACCTTGTTCATCTTTGAAAAAATCAACAATGAAATTATTTTGATATAAAATTTTTTCCAAAATTTCTTTTTGATCATAGCCAAATTCGCAAGCTAAAAATTTAACTTTTTTATCAAGGGAAAAATGTATGATTTCTTCTAGAATTTCATATCCTTTTTCTCCGCCAAATAAAGCCTCTTTGGGTTCTTTTTGCACCCAAATATCTATAGGATATGAATTTTTAATATAGGGTGGATTTGAAAAAATAAAATCATAATTTTCTTTAATTTGCTTAAAATTACAAAGTTTAAAGTCAATCAAGTGATCGACTTTGTGTAATTTGGCATTCTCTAAAGCTAATTCTAAGGCTTTGGGATTGATATCACAGGCTGTGATTTTTAACCCAAGTTCTTTGGCTAAAACAATGCTTAAAATTCCGCTTCCAAATCCTATTTCTAAAATCCCATTAAAAGTATTTTTTTTGCATAAATTTAAAATTTGAAAAAGTAAAATTTCACTATCGTAGCGAGGGATTAGAATACCTTTTTTTATCTTAAATTCTAAGCCCCAAAAATCTACTTTTTCAAATATATATTCAAAAGGTTCTCCAGATTTAAAACGCTTTATAAGCTCAAAATAAGGTTCATGATCTATTTGTATATCTTGGTTTAAAAATAACCAAGCTTTATCTTTTTTTAGATATTCACAGAGTATAAATACTGCTTCATTTTCATAACCTTTTAAGCTAGATTTAGCTTCCATAAGAGCATTTTTTATAGTCAAGAAAGAGCCTTGATTCTATCACTAATACTTGGATGACTGAGATAAAAAAATGCATATATTTTACTTGTTTTGATAAAAGCTTTATTTTCTCTTGCTAGAGCTATCAATGCATTTTTCATATCTTCTTTGCTTGTAACTTTAGCTCCGTGTTGATCAGCTGCAAATTCATTTTTTCTACTTAAGGCGTTAAGTATAGGAGAGATTAAAAAGCTAAAAATATTTGCCAAGATAAATAAAAGAGCAAACACGCCACCATTTACTCCTTCTAGATGACTTTCTAAGTAAACAAATTCAGGTAAATTTGCAAAAACAAAAAAAAGTAAAAACATAGTTATAACGCCGTTAAATAAAGCTTTGATAATATCCTTATGAACAAAATGTCCAAGCTCATGTCCTAAAACAGCTAAAAGTTCTCTTTCGTTTAAGGCTTTTAATAATGTATCAAAAAGCACCACTCTTTTGCTTTTAAAAAGTCCACCAAAATAAGCATTTAAACGCTTATCTCTTTTGCTTGCATCAATAACATAAACCCCATTTGCACTAAACCCACATTGTTTCATCAAAGAGCTGATTTTTTTCAGCAAATTTTCATCGTCTAGTTTTTTCATTTTATTAAAAATAGGTGCTATTAAGGTAGGGTAGATGAGATTTATAATCACTATAATACAAAAGGCAAAAATAAAGGCCGCAATCCACCAAAAAGTTCCAAAAAAATCATAGCAAAAAAGCAAAGCATAAAGGATTAAAAATCCAAATATTAAAGTTAAAATAAGACTTTTCATAGTATCTTTGATAAAAAGTTTTACAGTCATATTTGAAAAACCATGGGCTTTATCTTTGATAAAACTTTCATAAATACTTAAAGGTAGATTTAAAATACTTGTGATTATTAAAAAAGATAATAAAAATAAAGTATTTTCAAAACGAGTGTTGCTTGAGATAAGCAATTCTTTAAGATATAAAAATCCAAAACCTATCCATGCAATATTGATGATTAAATTATAAAAATTGGAAAATAGTTTAAATTTTTCATTTTCGATGGCAATATCTGCTGCATTTTGATAGTCTTTTTCGCTTAAAATTTGAGCTTGTTTGTCTTTTTCTCTTTCTAAGAAACGAATTTGAGCATAGGAAATCCAAGATAAAAGTGCTGTGTAAAGACATAAAATTGCAATTAAAGTCATTATTTTTCCTTGATTGGTTTTTTGCGAATTCTAGCTTAAAATAATGAAATAAAGTTAATAGTTTAAAATCTAAAATAATATTCTTTTCAACTAAGTTGGTGTATATTTATAAAAAAAAGGATTAAAGAATGTTTTTTAAGAAAAAGATTTCACAAAAGCAAAAAGAAAAGCCTAAAATTCCAATCAATGATGTGATTTTAGATGACAGGCTTTGTAAGTTTAAAAATAAAGTACAAAAGATAAGTAAAGATGAGGCTTCAGCAAGTCTGCTTGCTAGACAATTAAGCAGGCTTGTTAAAGCTAATAAATTTTAACATTTTTTCTTAGGGCGAAAAACCTTAATAACTTCATCATTTGCTTCTATATAAGCGCCTTCTATCAAATCGATACAGTAAGGTATAGCCGGAAAAACAGGCTCTAGGCATTCTTTTATAGCCTTAGGATTTCCTGGTAAATTAATGATAAAAGATTTATTGCGAATTCCTGCACTCTGTCTTGAAAGTATAGCTGTTGGGACATATTTTAAACTTTCTAAGCGCATAAGTTCTCCAAAACCTGGCATCATTTTATCACACACGGCTTCCGTGGCTTCTGGGGTTACATCACGAAGTGCTGGACCTGTCCCTCCGCTTGTAACAATCAAATCACATTTTTTTTCATCTGCTAGATAAAGTAATTTTTTAATGATCAAATCATAATCATCAGGGATTAATTCTTTATGATAAATAATATCATTTTTTATATATGAATTTAACACTCTTTCAATTTCAGTAGTAGCTTTATCTTCATATATACCACTACTTGCTCTATCGCTTAGGGTCAAAATTCCTATGTTTATTGTATCCATTGTTTCTCCTTAATAAATTTTTATAACCATCCTTTTTTCTTGAAAACAACCAAAGGTAAAATGATAGAAACTACCATCACGCCAAGCACTATGGGATAAGCATAGTGAAGTTCAAGTTCGGGCATGAATTTAAAATTCATACCATAAACAGTTCCTATTAAAGTAGGTGGCATCATGGCAACAGTTGCAACGGTAAAAATTTTAATGATTTTGTTTTGTTCTATGTTGATTTGGCTGGCTAAAATGGTTTGGATATTATCTAAGATATTAAGTTGCGAAACACTAAATTCAACCAAAGAATTTAAGTCTTTTAAAACTATAGTGAGATTTTGTTTTATATCTTTATCGATTTTATCGCTTTTTAGCAAAGAAGTCATAGCACGACGCTTATCAAATAAAGAATCTCTTACGCGCATATTAAGCTCTTGCAAACTTGAAATATCCTTTAGCATTTCATCATAACTATATTCATCTTTTTTTTCTAAAACACTTGTTCTTAAGCGTCTTGCTTCTTTATCTATCCATTCTAGTAAATCCGCATCTTTTTCAACGCGTACTTCAAACATTTTATCAATAATATCAAAACCATCTTCAAAATTCTTCGGACTAGCTAAAATCCTTGCTTGAATTTCTTCAAAAGTGCTAAATTCGTTATATCTTATAGTAAATAAGATATTTTTAGCGGTAGCAAAAGTAACAATTTCTGTGCGAAGCTTGATTAAATTCCTATCCTCTTCATCACTTTTAAGATCTCTTACTAAAAAATGAGCATTGATGGTTATTGTCGCATTATCTTCCCAATATTTTGCGCTAAGCTCTATTTCTTCCCTTTCTTCTTTTGTAGGAAACTCAAGATTAAATTCACTTGATATAAAAGCAATTTCTGCTGCACTTGGATGAAGTAAATCAATCCATAAAATATTTTGCGGTAGTTCTTGACTATCGAGATTAAAATTGATTCTTTGAACTAAAGCATTTTGAGTTTTGATATAAATATAAAGCATGATCGCTCCTTGTTTATGACTTTAAAATTATAACCTTGTTTGCTTAAAAATTAACTTGTTTCTAAAATGTTTCTAAAACTCATTAAATTTCCAAAATATTTTTTGAAAGGAAAAAAATGAGTAAGAAATTTTTCTTAAGTTTAGGTCTTGTTGCTTTATTGTTTTCAAATTCACAAGCTATTGATGAGAATTTGATTAAAGCTGCGCAAGCAGAAGGTAGGGTAAATTCTTTAGCTATGCCTGATACTTGGGCAAATTGGAAGGATACTTGGGCAGATCTTAAAAATCTTTATGGCATAGAACATAGCGATACAGATATGAGTTCAGCTCAAGAAATTGCTAAATTTAAAGCCGAAAAGAAAAATGCAAGCGGTGATATAGGGGATGTAGGGGCTTCTTTTGGAGAGATAGCGGTTAAACAAGGAGTAGCTCAGCCTTTTAAGACAAGTTACTGGGATCAAATTCCAACTTGGGCTAAAGATAAAGATGGAAATTGGCTTTTAGCTTATACAGGAACCATAGCTTTTATAGTCAATAAAGATGTAGTAAAAGATATACCTAAAACTTGGCAAGATTTGCTTAAGGGAAATTATAAAATTACCGTAGGTGATGTAAGTGTAGCGGCTCAAGCTGTGAGTGCAGTTTTAGCAGCTAATTATGCCTTAGGTGGGGATGAAAAAGATTTAAGTCCTGCTTTAGCTTTTTTTAATACTTTAGCCAAACAAGGAAGACTTGTAAATAATGATGTAAGTATAGCCAATCTTGAAAAAGGTGAAGTTGAAGTGGGTTTAGTTTGGGATTTTAATGGTTTAGGCTATAGAGATAAAGTGGGCAAAGATCGTTATGAAGTTTTAATCCCTGCTGATGGTAGTGTTATTTCGGGTTATACAACTATTATCAATAAATACGCAAAACATCCAAATGCGGCTAAATTAGCCCGTGAGTTTATACTTTCTGATAAAGGACAAATCAATCTAGCAAAAGGTTATGCAAGGCCAATAAGAATTGATCATATTACCTTGCCAGATGATATAAAAGCTAAACTTTTACCAAGTGAGCAATACAAAAATGCAAGAGCAATCAAAGATCAAAAAGCTTGGGAAAAAAGCGCTAAAGAATTGCCACAACTTTGGCAAGAAAAAGTTATAGTGGATATGAAATAAAGGAGATTGGATGAAAAAGGTTATTTTAACAAGTGCTATGCTTTGCAGTGTTTTATTTGGAGTTCAAGAGTATGAGGCCAATTTAGCAGGGCATATTATCATAGATTCTAAAAGTACAGCAAAACCTCCTAAGGATGCTCCTGATTTTTTTAAAACTTATGGGAAATTTGCAAATATCACTAGAGAAGAAAAAATTGGAACTTTTAAATCTAAGGGAAACAGGGAGACAGATTTTTATTTACCTTTTAAAAATCAACCTATACAAGGACATAGTGGGATAAAATATATTCCAAAAAAAGATGTTTTTTGGGTGATTAGTGATAATGGCTTGGGTAAAAAGTATAATTCTTATGATGCTATGCTTTATGCTCACGAGTTTAAAATTGATTTTAAAAACTCAAAATACGAACTTTTAAAAACAGTTTTTTTTAAAGATAGTGATAAAAAATACCCCTATCCTATAACCACCGAAATAACCAAAGAAAGGTATTTAAGTGGGGCTGATTTTGATACTGAGAGTATACAGGTTATCAATGATGAATTTTATATAGGTGATGAATTTGGTCCTTATTTGTTTCATTTTGATAAGAATGGGAATTTAAAAGAAGTTTTTGATGTGTATGTGGAGGGTAAAAAACTTATTTCTCCTGATAATCCAAGTTTAAAATTTAGCGATAAGCCTGATGGAGAAAATGAGAAATTTAATATCAAGCGTTCTAAAGGTTTTGAAGCTATGGCAAGCTCTAAAGATGGTTCTAAACTTTATTTGCTTTTAGAAGGAAGCATTTATAATAACAACGCTTATGAGAATGAAAAAGGTAAAGAATATCTAAGAATCATAGAATTTGATGTAAAAAATAAAAAATTCACCGGAAAAACTTATAAATATTTCTTAGAAGATAAAAGCCATTCCATAGGTGATTTTAATATGATAGATGATAAATACGGCATCATCATAGAAAGAGATCAAAAAGAAGGCATTAAAGATAAGGCTTGCAAAGAAGGTGAAGATACTAAGCATTGTTTTAATAATGTAGCTCAATTTAAAAGAATTTATAAGGTTAAATTAGATGATAAAACCCATGAAGCTCAAAAAATTTCTTATATAGATCTTTTAAATATTAAGGATAGAAATAAAATTTCTAAAAAGCCTTTGGTAAATGATAAATTTGTTTTTCCTTTTGAAACCATAGAAGGTGTGGATATAGTAGATGACTCTCATATAGTCGTAGAAAATGACAATAACTTTCCTTATTCTTCAAGTAGAGAACCTAATAAGACTGATGATAATGAGTTTATTTTACTTGAAGTAAAAGATTTTTTAAAGAGTAAATGATGTCCAAAGTTATTTTAGTTGTGCTTGATGGCTTAAATTGTAAAAGCACTAGTATAAATATGGGATATTTAAATGCACTTTGCAAAGAGAATTTAGGCAAATTTTATTCTTTAGAATGCGAACTTCCTAGTATGTCTCGTCCTTTATACGAGTGCTTATTAACAGGCGTAAAGCCTGTTTTAAGTGGGATAATTAATAATAAATTGAGTTTTTCAAAACAAATAAGCATTTTTGACCTTTGCAAAGAACAAGGCTTAAAAGCTGGAGGCGCAGCTTATCATTGGGTTTTTGAGCTTTATAATAAAAAAGAATTTATTCCTTCTTTACATCGCCATATAGAAGATGAAAATTTAACTTTACCTTATGGACATTTTTATTATGAAGATGATTATTTAGATTCTCATTTATTTGCAGATGGAGAGCATTTAAGAAACAAATATAATCTAGATTTTACTCTTATACACTCTATGAATATAGATGATGCAGGACATAAATTTGGCTCACACTCTATCGAGTATGCTAATAAAACCAAAAAAGTTGATAATTTGATTTCTGAGTATTTGCCTACTTGGTTAGAACAAGGTATTAATGTAATCATCACAAGCGATCATGGTATGACAGAGGGTAAAAGTCATGGAGGCTTAAGCGAAGATGAAATTTTAGTGCCTTTTTTCACTTTTGGTAGTGCTTTTTCGTATGAAAATGCCAAGATAAAACAGGATGAAATTTGTGGCAGTGTCTGTGAAATTTTAGGACTTAAACACGATAAGAGATATAATGATGAAATTTTAAAGGCCAAAAAATGAAAGAAAAATTTCTAGCCTTTTTAAGTATTTTACCTTTTTTTATAGTTTTTACTTTTTTTATGATAGCACCTTTGATTTGGATTGTTTTTAATGCTTTTTATGTAGAAGAGGATGAAATTTATTCTTTAGCCAATTTTATACATATTTTTGAGTCCAAATTCTATCTACAAAGCATTATAAATTCTTTACAAATCAGTTTTATTTCTAGTATTTTTGGACTTTTAATAGGGCTTTTGGCGAGCTATTCTTTATTTATTTTAGCTCCATCAAAAATATGTAAATTTCTTTTTTCTTTAAATACTATGATAAGTAATTTTTCAGGAGTTCCTTTAGCTTTTGCTTTCATTATAGTTCTTGGAAGCAATGGTGTAGTTAATGTGTTTTTGAAGAATTTAGGTATAGAGCCTTTTGTTAGTGTTTATGCTAATTTTGGGGTAAATATTGTTTATGTGTATTTTCAAATTCCTTTGGCGATCTTGCTTTTGCTTCCAGCTTTTAAAAGTTTTGAAAATTCACATTTAAATGCTTGTAAAATGTTAGGTGGAGGCAATTTTTTATATTGGTTAAAAATAGCTTTGCCTTTGCTCGCTCCTGCTTTGTTTGGTGTTTTTGTGATTTTATTTGCCAATGCTTTTGGAGCTTATGCGACTATTTATGCTTTAAGTTCGGGAAATTTTAATGTCGCTCCTGTAAGAATCGCTGCTTTAATCGCAGGCGATATCAATCTTGATCCTTATATGGCTAGTGCTTTAAGTATCATTATAACTATTATCATGCTTGTCGTTACCTTTATAGCCAATTTCCTTTCTAAAAAATATAATTTTAAGGTGCTTTAAATGAATGAAAATTTGAGTTTAAAAGCTAAAATTTATCATTATGCAGTTTTGTTTTTGGTTTTTTTGTTTTTAGCTTTGCCTTTAATGGCTACTTTTTTATATTCTATTTCCACTTCTTGGGGTGTAAGTGTTTTGCCTGATGATCTTACGCTTAAATGGTATCAAGAACTTTTTCATGACGAAAGATTTTTACTTGCTCTTTGGCATTCTTTGCTTGTTTGTGTGGGCAGTATTTTACTTTCTGTGATTCTTGTTTTTCCTTTGGTTTTTGTGCTAAATTATTATTTTTTAAAATTAAAAGCCTTTGTAAATATACTTATTATCATGCCTTTTGCTGTACCTCCTATAGTTAGCTGTGTGGGGCTTTTGCAACTTTGTGCTGACAATATAGGAGGCACAGCTTGGATACTCATTTTTACTTATTTTACTATAGCTTTGCCTTTTATATATAGGGCTTTAGATAATGCTATGTCTAATGTCAATTTAAATGAACTCATCGCATCTAATGCTATGCTTGGAGGTTCTTTAATGGGAGCGATTTTTAAGCTTGTCTTGCCTAATTTAAGAAATGGAATTTTGGTGGCAGTTTTTTTAAGTTTTTCTTTTTTAATAGGCGAATTTTTATACGCAAATATTCTTGTAGGAAGTGCTTATGAGACTTTGCAAGTTTATCTTTATAATATCAAAAATCAAAGTGGGCATTATTCTAGTGCTTTGGTAATAGTTTATTTTGTGTTAATTTTTATAACAACTTTTATAGCTAGTTTGATTAAGGAGTAAAAAATGGCTTATTTAAAGATTAAAAATTTTAAAAAAGCTTATGGGGATAAAATTATTTTTGAAGATATTAATTTTAGTGCTAAAAAGGGTGAGTTTATAACCCTTTTGGGCCCAAGTGGCTGTGGAAAATCCACTCTTTTAAGGTGTATAGCAGGGCTTAGCCAAATTAATGGAGGAAAAATTTCTTTAAATGATAAAGATCTTACTAAATTAAGTCCTCAAAAAAGAAATATAGGTATGGTTTTTCAAAATTACGCTCTTTTTCCAAATCTTAATGTTTTTGAAAATGTAGCTTTTGGTTTAAAGATCAAAAAAATGGATAAAAAGGACATAGAAAAAAGAGTGAAAAAAATGTTAAAACTCGTCGAGCTTGAAGAATACGCTAAAACTTATCCACATAAGCTTTCAGGCGGACAAATGCAAAGAGTGGCTTTAGCAAGATCTTTGGTGACTAAACCTGATTTACTTTTGCTTGATGAGCCTTTATCGGCACTTGATGCTAAAATTCGTAAGCATTTAAGGGTGCAAATTAAAGAAATTCAAAAAGAACTTGAACTCACCACTATTTTTGTAACGCACGATCAAGAAGAAGCTTTAGAGTTATCCGATAGGATTATTTTAATGAATGAGGGTAAAATCATACAAAATTCCAACGCAAACAATCTTTATCTTTTGCCAGAATCTCATTTTGTGGCTAGCTTTATAGGAAATTACAATATTTTAAGCCCTAAAGAGCTTGATAGCTTGGGTTTAAAACACGATTTTAAAAAAGATATAGCCTTGCGTCCTGAAACCATAGAAATTTCTAACGAAGGCTTAGAGGCTAAGATCAAAGAAAAATCATTACTAGGCAATATCATACGCTATAGGGTTAGAGTGCAAGAAATTGAATTTAAGGTAGATACTTTAAATTTTAGCACTCATAGTACTTATGAAGCAGGTGATAAAATCGCTTTAAAATTCAATCTTTCTTTAGCAAAAGAGTTAAAATGAAGCTTGTTTTATTTGATTTAGATGATACTTTAATACAAGGCGATAGTGCTAAACTTTGGCTTAAATTTTGTGTTGAAAAAGGTTTTTTACCTCAAGAATATTTAGAAAAAATCGTTTTTTATCAAAAACAATATCAAGAAAAAAAGCTTGATATGGATGAATTTATGACTTTTTTTCTTCAAAGTGTTAAGGGTAAAAATGAAGATAGAATTTCATCTTTAGTAGATGAATTTATAAAAATTTATATAAAACCTTATGAAAAAGCTAAAGAACTTATAATCAAATATCAAGATCAAAGGTGTATTATAATTTCAGCTACGGCTGAATTTTTAGTTAGAAAAATCGCCTCTTTTTTGGGAGTGAGAGAAAGCATAGCCATAAAATGCGAGCGTGTGGGCGATAAATTTAGTGGAAAAGCTTACGGGGTTTATAGCTTTAAAGAAGGTAAGGTTTTAAGACTTAAAGAGTATTTGGGTAAAGATTATGAAAAATGGATGAAAGATTCTTATTTTTTTAGTGATTCTATCAATGATTTACCTTTACTAGAGTCTGTTAGCAAAGCCTTTGTATGTAATGGTGATGAAAAAATTTTAAAAATTGCAAAAGAGAGAAAATATGAAATTTTAACTTTTTAAGCTATAAGCGTGAAAATTCACGCTTATTCTAATTCATATTTTTTAATTAAAGTATCATAAAATCCATCAGTTTTTGCTTCATCTATGCCTTTGTTAAATATTTCAATAATATCTTTTTGTTTATTTTTATCAAAAGCAAAACTAAAGCCTTCTCCTCCATCTGTTTCTTGGTAGAAACTTACCAATTCTGGATTTTCAGCTAAAAAACCTTTAGCAGTATCTTGATCAGCTACAATAGCATCGATTTTGTTGTTTTTTAGTGCTAAAACAGCTATGTTTAAATCTTTATTGCTTTGTACTTGTGCATTTTTGATAGCTTTTGCAGTATTTTCTTGTAAAGTTCCTAGTTGAACTCCTATTTTTTTACCTTCTAAATCATTCTTTGTTTGAAGAGAGTCGTTGTTTTTTAGCTTAAGATAAAGATTTTTACTCATATAGTAAGGTTTCGTAAAATCAACACTTTGTCTTCTTTCATCAGTTGCGCTCATAGCTGAGGCAATCATATCGATTTTGCCAGCTTTTAAAGCAGGAATCAATCCATCGAAATTGGTTTCAACCCAAACAATTTTAATACCATTTTTTTTGGCAATCTCTTCAACCAAATCGGTATCAAAACCTGTAAGTTTTGAGTTTTCTTTATAATTAAAAGGTTTATAATTTGGAGCAGTTCCAACTTTTAATTCTACACTTGCATTTGATTCTTTATTTTTAGAATCACTACAAGCACCTAAAAATAAACCAACTAAAGCAACTAGAGCAATGCTTAATATTTTTTTCATTTTTTTCCTTTGATATAAAATGTTTTAAAATTATACTTATTTTAAATTTATATTTAATTAAGTCTGGATCAATTTTTAGAAAAGTTGTATTAATGTTGTGCTTTTAGATAATATTTAAATAATTATAAAAGTATTTTTTTAATATTTGAAATAAAATTTTATTCAATAATATATTAATATAAAATTTGTTAAATTTTCATTAAATTTAAATATTGAAAAATAAAATATTAAATTAATATTTTATTTTATAATCAACTCAAGACATACGGGATAGTGTTGTAAATAATCAATTTGTGATAAATCAAAAGGATTTTATTTGAATGAGAAATGAGATGAAAAAATATTTTAAAATTTTTACAAATAAGACAAATGCAAAATTTGACTTGGGCGTTTGTAGTGTGGTTTTATCTTCTTCGGTTTGTTTTGCGGCGGTTCAGGCTACAAGTAATTTTTATATTTCTGAACATTCTTTTAAGGATAATCAAGTTTATGATCCTCAAGCAGAAATTTTTAAAAAATTAATGGAAAAAATTTCTATGCTTCTAAGTCAAACCTATATCAAATTTAACTATGATTTATAATAACCCTAAATCTGGAAATAAAAATTTATCCAAGCTTGAAATTTTAACTCCGGATACTTTAAAAGAAGAGATCACAACAGCTTTTAGCACTTTAGAAACCGTATTTTCAGATACTCAAGCTGTTCCTAGTTATTTTATGCCTTTTATTGTAACAGCTTATGCTCAAAATACAAATGCAACAAATAATAAACTTATATTATAAAATGGAGAATTGTCTTCTGTGTATTTTTGCAAACCAAGCATAGGGGATTGTGGAGTACCTAATAATTCTCAAAAAGGCGATCGTTTTAAGTATTTAATTACTGCGGCGTTTACTGACAGGCGGGGGGGGGGAAATTTAACAATCAAACCATTTTAAAAGAAAACTCCTATATTAATAATGGGTGTAGAAAATATCTACACCTTGCCCTTAAATGGAGCTCCTTATATTTCAGGATCTGTAGCTTTTGATGGTGAAGCTAAAGACAATAAATTAATCTTAGAGTCAAATACAAAAATTGACCTTCATAATTCCCAGTATTTTTCAGATGAAGAAGGTAAGGATATTTATGATGAAAGAATTACTCGTTTAATGGGAGCTTTTGGCATAAATTCTAATTTACAAAACAATAAAGTTCTTATCGATTCAGCCAATATCGTCCTTCATGGGCCAGATGGTGAGTATACAGCTCGTTCGACCTTTGAAATTTTAGGTACTTTAGCTGATGTAAATAATCTTAAAAAATACAATGTAAGTAAAAATTCCGTAATAATTAAAAATTTAAATTTAGATTTAATGGTAAATTCGCAAAATAAAATAACTTTTTATGATGCTGTTTTATTTGGAGAAATTTATGGCGGAAGAACATTACAGGGTAATGCAGAGAAAAATTCTATAGAAGTTTATCATTTTAACTCATTAGATCATCTTGATAAAAACATTAAAACACATGCATCGTTAAACCTCTATGGTGTGTATTCTAATGATGGTGAAGCTAATGGAAATAAAATTGTATTTCGCCTTAAAAAACCTTTAAAAATCAGTGATAATTTTTATGGAAAAAATTATCACAATCTTTACGGAGGTTTTGCTACGGAGGGTGCGAATTTTAATGTTATTGATATACAAAATGATTTAACCTATGAAAAAGTTCCACAAAATTATTCTGATAAATTTACCGTATATGTGGCAAGAACTTTAAGTGGAAAAGCAAATAATAACACCTTAAGTATAAAAGATTCTGTTATTTCATTGCCTTTATATGCTTTTATTACAAGTGAAATTACGCTAGATGGTATAGACTATATCGCTGATGAATCAAACAATAATGAAGTAAATTTTGAAAATATTAAATCATCTAAAAATTTAAGTTTGATGATCAATGCTAAAAATGTTTCAAATAATAAAATAAATTATAATCTCATTCAGAGTCTAATCGAAGCGAGTTCTTTAGGAAAGGGTTTAAAAATTATTTTAAAAGCAGCTCAAAATGCAAATAACAACCTTATAAAGCTTAAAGATTGTTCTTCTGGAAAGTTCGTGCATCATAAAAGCAGATAAAGAAAGTGCTTTTAATAAAATCATCATCAACAACACAGTTTTTAGTACTGCCTCAGATAAAAGACAAGGTTATGCGGAGTTGATAGCTGGAGTGTCTGCAAATTCTCATGATAATATCATGGAGCTTGTTAATTTAAATATAGATGAGTATAAAAATCAAGATGCTATATTTTTAGCTCTATCTGGAACTTCGGATATTTCAAATTTTAAATCTTATAACAATACTTTATATTTAGGTGGAGAGTTAAATTTCTTTAAAGATGTAAATATCGATTTGCTTTCTGGTTCTGTTTTTCATGAAGTAAATAAAAAAGGCAAAATAATCACTCAAATTCTACCGCATCAAGAAGATTTTTCTAAAAATAATCGTTTGATTATAGATACTCAAGATGTCAAATCAGAAGTGGTAAATAACTTTGAAAATTTTACTTTTATTTTATCAAATAAAATAAAAAATCCTATCTTGACTATAGAAAAACTTATAAATCTTCCTTCAAATGGAAGTATGGAAATTCTTACTAAAAATAAACCAACAAAAGGAAAATATATTCTCATACAAAGTGATGTTGGAATTTATGATGGTGACAATAGATTGTTAAATCAACAAGAATTAGAAAATTTGTTAGAAAAAATGAAAAATAATAAAAATAAATTTAATTACAACAAGATAGAAAAGTTGGCTAAAAGTACATTGAAAAATGTAAATTTTAGCTTTGAAGTTTCAGATGATGCAAAAATAATTTATATCAACATACTTTAAAGGAGAGTAACATGAAAAAAGATGAGTAAACATATAGTTTTATCATTTGCGGTGAGTTCTTTGCTCTTTTCTCAAGCTTATGCTTTGCCACAAGGAGGTAAATTCACTCATGGTACAAGTGGGACTATCCATACCTCTGGCAATACTGTAACGATTACAGGAAAAGGACAAAATCATGTTATCCAATGGGGTGGCGGTTTTAATATAGGACAAAATGAAAGTGTAAATTTTAACGGCAAAAATCAAAACTACCTAAACATTGCTTATCAAAAAGATGCTTCTAAGATAGACGGAGCTTTAAATAGAGGGAATAACAATATCTTTTTAGTTAATCCTATGGGAGTTTTGATTGGCAAAACAGGAACTATTACTGCGGGAAAATTTGTAGCTAGCACAACAGCTTTAAGCGATGATAATGTCAAAACTTTTTTAGAGAAAGGAGCTAGTTTCTCTCCGGCATTTGATGTAAGCAAACAAGGAAATATTATAAATCTTGGAAAGATCAATGCAGATAATATTGTTTTAATAGGAAATAAGGTTGAAATCAATAAAGGAAAAATTACTTTGGATGTATTAAAACTTGAAGGTAATAAAGTTTATGTTGATGCTGGAGTGGTAAAAGATACAAAAAATATCGTAGCCAAAGCAGAGCAAGAAGTTATCATTCAACAAAGCATAACAAGTTTTGAAGAAAATGGAGCTTTATTGGGTAATTCTAGTAGTAAATTTAGTTTTGATGATAGTAGTAAAGTTAAAAACTGGACTAAATATGGAAGTATTGCGGATGCAACAGAATGGAATAAATTTGCTGATTTTTGGAATGTAAATAAAGAAAAATTTAGAACAGCTTTTGATCATTTTCGTTTGATTGATGATATTGATTTTAGTGGCGTGAAAACATACATAGTAGGTGATAATACAAGCAATGCTTTTGCTAAATCTTTCGATGGTTCTGGTTATGCTTTAAAAAATGTTAATATTAATTCATCAAATCAATATGTGGGAATTTTTGGAGTTGTTCAAAATAGCTATATAAGAAACCTTAATATTCAAGGATTGAAAATTGCTTCAACTGGTTATGATGCTTATGTTGGAGGTATAGTAGGGCAAAATATTGCAAACAGTTATACGGGTTTTGAAAATGTGACTGTTAATGATCTCGTTATTAATACAGCTGTAAATACTAAAGTTGGCGGAATAATAGGCTGGGGAAATGGTAGTGGAGGGAATAACACTATCAATTTTACAAATGTTGCTATTAATAATATAAGTATAGTAGCAAAAGAAGGTTCTTATGTGGGTGGCATAGGCAGACAAATTGATGGTGGTAATTTTAATAATGTTGTGGTTAATGACATAGAAAAACTTATAACTTCTGGGAATGATAGTAAAACAGGAGGATTTACTGGAAAAGTTGGAAATTTAAAGATTAATAATGCTTACTTATTTTTATAAAAATGGAGCAATTTTGAGCGCTGGAAACTATAAAACACAAGCTGGAAAAGTTATTGGTGATCCTGGATTAGTGTAAATAATAATTTTAGTAATATTTATGTTTATCATAATTTAGAAAATGGTTACATTGATGAAGGACAGAATTTTTTAAGTCTGTGCAATATAATAATGAAGTAACAGAAAAAAAAGATTTTGATAGTGCTGTAAGAAAGAAATTTAACGATATAAAATATCTTGATAATAATTCTTATGCTTTTGCTGATTCTTTTACCAAGGTAACAGATGCTGTGAAATTATCCAAAGACGACTTTGATCCAAAATTACTTCAAAGAATTTTAGATGATTTGATGAATGGAAAATACACTTATGATTTTGATACCAAAACTTGGACTTACACAGATAGTAAGGGTGTGGTAGGAAAAGATGAGGCTAGTGAAATCACTCAAAGTTTAAATTTCTTAAATGCGTTTAAAGATACGGGAGTAGAACAAGAATTTTTAAAGTTATGGCAAGGTTCGCAAGAACAAAATTATAAAAATTATACCAATCTTTATGAAAAATGGACGCAAAAGAAAACTGCTATGGATAAAATCAAAACCGGCGAAGGTTATTTCGCTAGTTTTAAAGAAGAATTACAAAAATACCAAGAAGCCTTAGCTCAACTTGACAAAGAAAATAAAAACTATGAAAAAATCAAAGAATCAGGCTTAGTTAGCGATGAAACATTAAGGGCTATATATGAAAAACTTTTAGAACAAAAAGAAGCTCTTGAAAAGCAGTTTGCGGATCTTAGTGGAAATGAAGGATTTCGCTATAAGCTTGAAAATGAAATTCTAAATTCTCAAGGTTTTTCTATAGAAGGTAAAGATGTAGATGGTAAAGTATACACTGGAAATTTTAATTTTAAAGGAAAATTAGCCTCATTGCCAGAAAAACCAAATATATCTATCTATGAGCCAGATAAACAAGGGGGTGAAGATCCAGACAAACCTTCTGTATTGCCGCCTGAAATTCCTGAAAAGGTTGTAGAAGCTCCTATAAAAATTCAAACCGAAGTAGACGCAAAAAAAGAAGAAGATGATGATCAAGTGGAAATAGGAGAAGCAGATGCTAGAAGTAGTGGTTTGCGTTGTATTGTAAGTGATAATTTTAAGACAATGAATATTTGTGTAAATGCAAAATAGGAAATAAAAATGAGAAAAATTTTAGTTGTTTTAGTCTTATTGCAAGTATTTTCACATGCTGAAGAGCTAAATAATAATAAAATAAGAGAGCTTATAGAAAGCTCTCCTGAAGCAAATGAACCACAAAATAAAAATTTAAAAAATACATTAAAAAATCAAAAAAGCCCTGTAAATTTTAAAGAGCAAAATACTACAAATATTACAAATTCACAAACTGATCAAAATGAAGCTAAGGTTTTTGTAAGAGAGTATGTTTTGCATATCGATAATAAAGATTTGACATTTAAAAAATTAAGAATTAGCGAAAAAGAAATTCAAGATGCAATAGCTGAATATCGCAACCAAGAGTTAAGCTTGCAAAATTTAAAAGATATAACAAACATTATAGTTTATTATTGTCAATTAAGTAGCCATCCTTCGGCAACTGCTTATATACCACCGCAAGATTTAAGTTCTAACAAAGTGCAAATTAACATAGTTTTTGGAACTTTTAGGAAAAGCAATTATTAAAAACAACTCAGGTGTCAGAGATTATGCTTTAGAGAGTAAATTGAACAAAAATCTTAAAGGGAAAGTTATCACAACTAAAAATGTGGAAAATGAAATTTATAAAATCAATGAAATATACGGAATCCAAACCAATGCTAATTTACAATCAGGTGATGGTTGTGGAGAAAGCGATGTTATTATAGAAGTAAACAAAGGTGAGATAGTGCAACTTTAACTTTATATTCTAACAACTATGGGGCTAAAGAAACAGGTCGTTTTAGAGCAGGAATGAGTCAAAGTTTAAACAATATAGCAAGATAGGGGGATAACTTAAATTTTTATCTTCAAGATAGTGATGAAAATCAAACAGATTATGGGATTAATTATAGTACTTTTATAGGGAATTTAAAAATTACTCCATTTGCAACTCAAGGACATTATGTTCCTGGCAGAATTTATAGAAATCTTAGTTTTTATAGGGACTCTATGAATGTTGGAGTAAATTTTTCTTATCCTGTGTTTTTATATACTGAGTATTCTTTATATCTTGTTTCGGGTTTTACTCATAAAAAGATTAAAGATTATTATCTTGATGGTTTAGTAAGCAATGAAAAAGCGAGAAATAGTGTAAATTTGGGCATAGAAAGAACTTATAGAGGTTTGGAGAATAATGTCCTAAGTTATACTTTAAATTTTATATATGGTAATGTTGAAAATGATGGTGATTTTTCTGGATTTAATGAAGTAAATTTAGGAAATTTTGGAAAAATGAATTTAAATTTAAGCAACAAATATCAATTCTAAGAACGCTTAACTCACATTTTTCAACTTAATTATCAAAAAGTTATCAGCGATGCTGTTTTAGATAGTAGTGAATCCGTATCTTTAGGTAGACCTTGTGGTGTATGTGTTTGTTTAGAAGGTGAGGGAAGTGCGGATAATGTTGTTTCTGGCGCCTTGGGAATAAGATTTCAAACACCTTTAGAAGGGCTTTACTCGACTCCTTTTTATGATATAGGGTATTCTTGGTATGAAAATAAAGAATATCAAAGTGAAAATCATTATCTTATGGATGCAATGGGTATACAAATACTCTATACAAGAAGTGCTAATTTTTATGTAAAAATGGATGCTGCAAGAGCTGTTCATCGGTTTAAACACGATGGAGAACATCGAGCAAGAGTTTATGCAAGCCTAGAAAAATACTTTTAACTTTGGGGTGATTGGAAAAATCCCCCCCCCC